>UQWV01000029.1 GCA_900544845.1 uncultured Collinsella sp.
CCCATCGCGCCGAGAGTACTGCGGGGTCAGCCCGTGGGAGGCCAGGGCGCCGCTGACCGGTGGACGGCACCGAGCCGTCATCGAACTGAGAAGGGGGAGGCCTCGCGGCCTCCCCCTTTTTTGCGTTGTATAGACGTTGTACTTTGGGACCTAGTTCCCCCGTATGCGCTCTTACTGTTTGGCTGTATTTTGAGTCCTTCTAGTTTATTTGAGCGATAATTACTCGCATTGGCGTTAGGGAGGGCTTGATGTTTACCGTATTTGTCTTGGGCAATATTGCTTCAGGTAAGTCGACTGCCTGCCGCTATTTCGAATCTCGTGGCGCTATGCTTATCGATCTGGATGAGCTTGCAAAATCGCTGTATGTGCCGGGCTCTGATATCGTCAATGCTCTCACGGATGAATTCGGTTGGGACATTTTGGATGAGGAAGGCGGCATTCGCCGCAGCATCCTCGCTTCTCGAGCTTTCGCTTCTTCTGATTCGGTCGCACGGCTCAATGGCATCGTGCATCCCGTTCTCATTGAACAGCTTTCGCTTAGGATTCTCGATCCGGTTTGTTGTACGGTTTCATCTCCCCGTTATCCCTTTGCGGTGGTCGAGGTTTCTGCTCCGACTGGTTTTGAGGATGCATTTGGCTTGGCTGATGAAATTCTGGTCATCAGCGCTCCTTTGTCAGTTCGTCGCGAGCGCGCTATTCAACGTGGCATGGAGCCATCTGATTTCGATGCCCGTTCTGCTTGCCAGCCCGATGAGTCTGCGCTGTGCAATCTCGCTACAACGGTGATTGATAATTCGGCAGCCGATAATTCGCTCTTTGAGCAGCTTGACTCATGGCTTGCATGCCACGGGTTTATAGATACTCCGGATAAGGAGGAGGCCGATGCCTAAGGCACGTTTCTTTACGTGGTATCGCATGGCGCCACTTGCCGTTGTGTTCGTCTTCGGCCTTATTTCGCTCGTCTACTCGTGTGCTCCTGCCGCTTTCTTTAAGCCGCTGTATCCGATTGACTACGAGGCGTATGTAAAGCAATCCAGTATTTCGCATAATCTGGATCCGTATCTGGTGTGCGCTGTCATTAAGTCGGAATCGAATTGGGATCCCGAGGCCGAGTCG
The DNA here is from genome assembly GCA_900544845.1 of uncultured Collinsella sp. Taxonomy (GTDB): domain Bacteria; phylum Actinomycetota; class Coriobacteriia; order Coriobacteriales; family Coriobacteriaceae; genus Collinsella. Next base: position 1,117 of record UQWV01000029.1, read on the forward strand.
AATCAGGGTGCTCAGGGATTGATGCAGCTGATGCCCGAGACTGCCCAGGACATGATCGCCAAGGGCCTTGTCGACGGAGGGGTGTATTCGGCCGACAATCTTAACGATCCGGCTACGAATATCGAGTTTGGCTGCGCATACCTCTCGTATCTTCTCACCTATTTCAACGGGTCGACGGATAGTGCCATCGCCGCCTATAACGCCGGTATGGGCAATGTCGACGGATGGGCGCAGCAGAACACGTCACTCCATAATGCGATTACCTTCCCTGAAACTCAGGCTTATCTGATTCGCGTCAATAATGCCTGGGTTCGATATAAGACTCTCTATCCCGATCGGTTCGTATAGGACTAAGCCCACCGCCTGCGTATACTGCAGATGTATGAGTTAGGAGTATCCATGGCGGAATTTGAAGTAGAACGCGTTGGTGGTGAACTTAAGCGCTTTGGCGTTGAGGGCGCTGATGTGCCGTTTAAGGTCGTGTCTCCATACGAGCCCGCTGGTTCCCAGCCTAAGGCCATTGAGTCACTTGTGCGGGGCGTGAGGGACGGAGACCGCTATCAGGTTTTGCTGGGTGTGACTGGTTCGGGTAAGACTTTTACGATGGCCAAAACCATTGAGGCCTTGGGTAAGCCGACCCTTGTCATGGCTCCGAATAAAACGCTCGCCGCTCAGCTTGCGAGCGAGCTCAAAGAGTTCTTTCCCAATAACGCTGTGGTCTACTTCGTCTCGTACTACGACTACTATCAGCCCGAGGCGTATGTGCCGCAAAGCGATACATATATCGAGAAAGACTCCTCGATTAACGAAGAGGTCGAGATGCTGCGCCATCAGGCGACCGCGTCACTGCTCTCTCGACGTGATGTGATCGTTGTCGCATCGGTCTCGTGTATCTATGGCATTGGCTCTCCTGAGGACTATGCGGGTCTGGCTCCAAACGTCGACAAGAAGGTGCCGCTCGAGCGCGATGACTTTATCCATGCACTTATCGACATTCAATATGATCGCAATGACTATGACCTGGCACGTGGCACGTTCCGCGTGCGCGGCGATGTTGTTGACGTGTATCCGCCTTATGCCGAGCATCCGTTGCGGTTTGAGTTCTTTGGCGACGAGGTCGAGCTGATTGCCGAGATCGATGAGGTCACCGGTGAGATGCTTCGTGAGTACGAGGCCATTCCCGTATGGCCGGCATCGCACTACGTGACCGAGAAGCCGAAGGTCAAGGCGGCTCTGAAATCGATCAGCGAAGAGTGCGAGAAGCGCGTGGCGGAGCTCAAGGCGACCGACAAGTTGCTCGAGGCGCAGCGTCTGCAGCAGCGTACCGATTATGATCTTGAGATGCTCGAGACGATGGGCTTTTGCAACGGCATCGAGAACTACTCGCGTCATCTGGACGGTCGCAAGCCGGGTGAGCCGCCGTTTACCCTAATCGATTACTTTCCCAAGGATATGCTCTGCATCATCGATGAGAGCCATGTGACGGTGCCGCAGATTCGCGGCATGCACGAAGGTGACCGCTCGCGTAAGGTGACGCTGGTGGAACATGGTTTTCGCCTGCCCTCGGCGCTCGATAACCGCCCGCTTCGTTTCGATGAGTTTGAAGCAAGGATACCCCAGTTTATCTATGTTTCGGCCACGCCGGGCGACTACGAGCTGCGGGTGAGCCAAAACGACGTGGAGCAGATTATTCGTCCGACCGGCCTTCTCGACCCCAAGATTGACGTGCGTCCAGTTCGCGGCCAGATTGACGATCTTGAGGACGAGATTCGCGAGCGCGTTGCCCGCAAGGAGCGCGTGCTGGTGACCACGTTGACCAAGCGCATGGCCGAGGACCTGACCGACCATTTGCTCGACGCGGGCATTAAGGTCAATTACATGCACTCTGATACGGCGACAATGGACCGTGTCGAGATCCTGCGAACGCTGCGCGAGGGCAAGATCGATGTTCTCGTTGGCATCAACCTGCTTCGCGAGGGCTTGGATCTTCCCGAGGTCTCACTGGTGGCAATTCTCGATGCCGATAAGGAAGGCTTCTTGCGCAACCGCCGTTCGTTGATTCAGACGATTGGCCGTGCGGCCCGTAACGCCGATGGCGAAGTCATCATGTATGCAGACGTTGTGACCGATTCGATGAAAGAGGCCATCGAGGAGACGCAGCGCCGTCGCGAGATTCAGATGGCATATAACGAAGAACATGGCATTGTGCCCAAGACGGTGCGCAAGGCCATCAACGACATCTCAAGTTTTATTGCCGAGGCCGAAAAAACTGTGGGCTCCAAGGGTCGCTCGAAGGGCGACTCTCTTGGCCATGGCGCATTCTATACGCCCGATGAGTCGGGCGAGGGCGGTGTGCCAGAAACGGTGGCGCCCGAGCAGACACTTGCGGAGCAGTTGGAAGAACTGCCGCATGACGAGCTTGTGCGGATCGTCGAAACCATGGAAGAGGATATGCGTAACGCTTCTGCCGCCATGGACTTTGAGGAGGCGGCGCGCCTGCGCGATGCTGTCGTTCAGATTCGGGCGATGCTCGAGGGTGCGTCTGAGGACGAGACGATCGAGCGCTTACGTTCGCAGGCCCGCAAGGGTTCCACGTTCGCATCGGGCAGAAAACGCCAGGGTGCACGGTTTAAGAAATAGCGAACAGGCCCCGAGTTCCCTGTCGAGCTCGGGGCCTATGTCTTTTGCGCGCTGGAATTCGTGCGTTAGAGGTCTGCGATCAGGGCTTCAGCACAACGGAAGCCGTCGGTGGCCGCGCTCATGATGCCGCCGGCATATCCAGCTCCCTCACCACAAGGGTAGAGGCCCGGGGTCGACACGGCATGGCACGTTCGGTCTCGGATGACTGTGACCGGTGAGCTCGAACGAGTCTCCACGCCGGTAAGAACGGCATCGGGACGGTCGTAGCCTCGTAGCTTTTTTCCGAGTAGGGGAAGTCCCAGGCGGAGCGACTCGACGATATGCTGTGGTAGGGCTTCGTCAATTGCCGTCCAGGTCACACCGAGCGGATAGGTGGGCTTTACCTTTCCGGGCGCCTTGCTGGCGCGTCCTGCGAGGAAATCTCCGACGAGTTGTGCCGGTGCGTTCCAGTTGGAACCGCCTAGGCGATAGGCGGCCGCCTCGCAGGCGCGCTGGAGCTCGATGCCGGCGAGCGGGTCATCGTTGGGAAGGTCCTCAGGCGTGACGTTAACGAGCAGGGCGGCGTTTGCGTTGCGTCCGTCGCGGGCATTGAGGCTGGCGCCGTTGACGCACAGGTGGCCCTGCTCAGAAGAGGCGGCGACAACCTGCCCGCCGGGGCACATGCAAAACGAGAACACGCTGCGGCCGTTGGGAAGATGGGCGACGAGCTTGTAGGGGGCTGCTCCGAGGGCAGGATGTCCCGCCAAGGCTCCATATTGGGCTCGGTCGATGTCGCGCTGCGGATGCTCGATGCGAACGCCCATGGCAAAGGTCTTTTGTGCGAGGGCCACGTTGTGGTCCTTAAGGAGCTCAAAAATATCGCGAGCAGAATGCCCGCAGGCGAGGATGAGGTGCTTTGTCTCGATTGGCTCGTAAGCGGCGTCTTGGGACGATTGGACATCAATACCGGTGATGGCGCCAGACGCGTCGATGCGAATGTCGACGAGCTTCGTTCGATAACGGACGACACCTCCGAGCTGCTCGATGCGCTGGGATATAGCGGTGACAACCGTGGGAAGGATGTCGGAGCCAATGTGCGGCTTGGCATCCCACAGAATATCGCGGGGCGCACCCGCCTCGACGAAGGTTTCGAGGATAAGGCGATGGGCGGGATTTTTTGTTCCCGTATTGAGCTTGCCGTCCGAGAAGGTCCCCGCGCCGCCCAGACCAAACTGAATATTGCTCTCGGGGTCGAGGATGCGCTCCTTTAGAAAGAGGTCGATTGCCTGCGAGCGGCGAAATGCCGGGTCGCCGCGCTCGATAAGCAAGGGCTTAAGACCTGCTTTGGCGAGCGTGAGCGCAGCGAAAAGGCCGGCGCATCCGGCGCCGACAACGACAGGGCGTTCTTGAGGTGCGTCGGAGACGGGGGAGGGGAATGAAGGCTCATCGTCTTCTATCGCGCGTACGCGCGAGCGGTCGCGCTCGGCAACGCTATCGACTGCTTCCTGCTCAAGGCGGAGGCTTGTCAGCTCAACTCGAAAACTCAAAATAAAATGGACGTCTCGCTTTTTACGGGCGTCGATAGACTTGCGATGGAGCTCGATGGCTTTAATCTGGGAATCCTTGCATCGCAGGGCTCGCTTGGCGGCACGTCTGCCAACGGTAAGGCAGGCATCCTCGTCGCCAGCCTCATCGAGGGACGCGTGGACTTGGGTGATTTCGATCATCAAGGTCTCCTTAGATGCAAGAAAGAGGCCGCCCGGTGTTCCAGACGGCCCGAATGCGTTTTGATTATAGACTGCGCGGCTATAGACTGCTTGCAGTGCGAATGCCCGAGATCCAGGCCCACGCAAGATTAAAGCCGCCACAATCGGCATCGATATCGAGCGCCTCGCCACAGATGTAAAGTGGGGCGGCTGCCGCGTTGCTCACGCAGAGACTGGGGGCTGAGACGCTCTCGATGGGCACGCCGCCGCGCATGACCTGGGCCGAACGCTCCTCTGCCGTTCCCTCGACGAGCAGCTTAAAGTGCTTGAGGATCGAGACCAGATGGATGACATCGTGCGACCCAGGATGGCACTGCTCGAACGCCGTGCAGACGACGCGGGAGAGTTGCGGGGCAAGCATGCCATCGAACCAGCGGGGATCGTGGGGCGAAAAGCCGCCGAGCAGCTCAACTCGCTGATTGAGCATATCGAGCAACTCGCCTTTGGAGAGGCCGGGGAAGAAATCGAGCAGAATCGTGTCGCCGTACTGGACGCGACGGGAGAGGTTGAAGGCGGCAACGCCCGAGATGCCAAAGGTTCGGAAGAGCACTTCGCCGTCTTCGCGCCAGAGTTCCTCATGATTGCGGGTGAGCGTCAGACGGGCGCGGACGCGCAGGCCATCCAAGGTCTTGAGCGCCGTCTGGTCGCCAACGACTGATGCTGATACGGGGCAGAGGACGGGGCGCTGCGGCGTGAGGGGAAGATTGAACAGCTGTGCGATGTCGGCAGGGTTGCCACCCGTGGCGATAATCACAGCCTTTGTTTGCAGCGTCTCGTTCTTGCGAGGTGCGTCGGCAAGCGCCTTCCGAAGCGAGCGGACCTCTGTTTTTCGGTCGTCGTGCTTTTTTGCCTTGAGCGTCCGCGCGGGACGGTCTATTTGAAGCGCCCAGCCCTCGGGAGCTTTGGATGCCGAGGCAACGTTTGCCCCGCAGATTAAGGTGATGCCCAGGCGATTGCAAGCGTTAAGAAACGCGTCGCGCACCGATTCGGCACGAAGGGAGCGCGGGTACAGCCGGCCTTCCTCGGAAGTCGTCATGATGCCCAGCGAGGAGAAGAAGCTGCTGAGCTCTTGCTCGGGCTGGGGGCCCATGACGGATTCAACGAACGCGGGGTGGTTATACCGCTGGAAATCGATTGATTCGTTGGAAAGGTTGCAGCGGCCGTTTCCGGTCGCAAGTATCTTAAGGCCGCAGGCAACATCGCGCTCAACGATGCAGACGCTTTTGCCGGCGCGTGCGGCCGTAATGGCGGCGGCGAGACCCGAGGCCCCGCCGCCGATTACCAAGACGTCATAGAAGGCGTTTGCGTTCACTTAGGCCTCGTCGGTCTCGTGCGGGGCAATGGCCTCGACGGCAGAGACGGCCTGGGGCAGCATGCCGTCGGGCAGTGCAGTCTCGACCTCACCCTTATCGCAGGCTTCGGCGAGTGCCGGATTGATGGGAAGCTGGCCCAAGATTTCGAGGTTATAGCGCTCGGCGACCTCGGGGAGCTTGCTCTTGCCAAAGACCTCGATCTTCTTGCCGCAATCGGGGCACTCGATATAGCTCATGTTCTCGACGATGCCCAGAATGGGGACGTTCATCTTCTCGGCCATGTTGACCGCCTTGGCGACGATCATCGAGACCAGATCCTGCGGGCTCGTGACGATGACGATGCCGTCGACGGGCAACGACTGGAAGACGGTGAGCGCGACGTCGCCTGTTCCCGGAGGCATGTCGACCAGCAGGTAGTCGATGGGGCCCCACGAGGTCTCGCTCCAGAACTGCCTAATGGCGCCTGCGATGACCGGACCGCGCCAAAGGACGGGGTCGGTCTCGTTTTGGAGCAGCAGGTTGGAGCTCATGACCTTGACGCCGTGCTCGGAGATTTCGGGCAGCATAAGGTTGCCAAGGGCATGGACGTGGCGTCCGCTCATACCGAACATCTTGGGGATGGAGGGACCGGTGATGTCGGCATCGAGGACGCCGACCTTGTGGCCGTGACGGGCAAGCTCGGTGGCGATGGCACCGGTGACAAACGACTTGCCGACACCGCCCTTGCCGGAAAGCACGGCGATGACGCGTTTGACCTCGGACAGCGTGTTCTCCTCAAATTGCGACGGCGACGTTTGTCCGCCGGCGGCCTGTGCGTGCTCGCAACCCATGTATGACTCCTTTGTAGATGTTGAGGCCGGGGCCCCGTGATGTGACACGAGCGTCATTGTACCCTCGTTTGCGAGCGGGAGTCATTTGCGATGCATTTGGGCCGAGCGTGCTTGCAATACGATGGGTCCAAGCGAATGGGCGGGCTTACTGAACTTTGCTGGCAAACTCGAGGTATTGCATGCGCTGCAGCTTGTCGATCGTCGAGGCGTATGGGCTGTCTTCAGATTCCAAGTCGTAGCGCAGCCCGTCGGCACCAAGGTAGCCGGCGACATTGATGGTGGGCACATCTGACCTTGTTGCAAGCAGGGCCTTTTGATAGTCGGTGAGCGGGGCGCCGATCTTATTAAGGGTAATGGCTGCAATCTCGTTTGCCCCGACGGTGTCGTAGACGTTGAGCTCGGTATTGCCGGCGATTTCATAGTTAGCCCAGACGAAATAGGTCGACTGATAGACACGGAAAGCGTGGCTTGCCGTATCTTCCTGAGGGTACAGCTCGTCGTTGAGAGTCGTTGCGGCGCTCGGCTGATGGTCGCCAAAAAAGACAAGGACAACCGGTCTGCCGATATTGCGGAGCTCGTTGATAAAGTACTCGAGGTCCCGGTCGGATGCGTTGATGCAGGTGAGATAGGTGTTGAGCGCGCTATTGGCGCCCTCGCTGGCTCCCTCGACCCAATAGTTTGTCAGCTCTTCGGCGGGAACGGTGCCATAGTCGTAGCCGCCGTGATTTTGCATCGTGACGTCAAAGATGAACTGCGGTGCTTCGTCGGTTCTAAGCAGGTCGAGTATCTTGTCGTAGGTGGCGTAGTCGCATACGCCGGCATGGTAACAGGGCGCACCTTCGAAATCGCCGATTGAAAGAAAGTCTCCAAAGCCCAGCTGCTGATAGATTTTATCTCGATGGTAGTTGACGGGGTTTTGCGGGTGCATAGCGGTAGCGGTATACCCAAGCTCCTTAAGGTCCTTTGCCAGGCTGTTGACGCCATTCATCTGATACAGCTGATAGGGGATTTTGCCTAATCCGACAAAGGCCGTTGTCGCTCCGGTCAAAAATTCGAATTCGGAGTTCGCCGTTCCGCCGCCGGCGACCGAAGCGAGCATGGTGCCGCGAACAAGTGTGTCGGGAAGTGAGTTGTAGAATGCGGGGCCGGTGTACCCGGCCGCCTGGAGCTGCTCAAAGCACGAAAGGTCGCTAAAACTCTCGTTCATGACGGCAACAATCGTCGGCTTGATTTCATTGAACTGGGCAACGGCCGCCGCGCGCTGCTCGCTCGAGCCATACGTGCTGTCGTAGGCGGCGGCGAGCTCCTGCTCGATGCTCTGCGCCTCATCGGGCGTATAGTCTTCGGGCTTCTCAATGGGCAACTCGTTGACCATTTCGGTGAACGAAGTGATAAAACCCTGAGACGCATACGTGGTGATGGGCTGCCAACGGTCAAATCCAAAATCCAGCGCCTGCTCCAAGTCGATGCTGGAAAAGCCCGAGATCCCCACAACGGCCACTAGCAGAAAAGCGCAGAGGTTAGCGGCGATTGCGGGGAAGACATGGGTGGGCGTACGGAGCTTTCGCGGTCGGATAAGCGAAAGAAGCCCCAGGGAAATCTCCAGCAGGGCGAGAGAGGTTACGATTCCGGCGGTAAAGGTAAACTCGTATCCCTCGCTCACTTCCATTGCGGTGCCAAGGGCCAAGATATCGCTTGGCAGGATGGCCTCGCCTTTAAACGTTATGACGAAGTGCTCGGCAATGCCAAGGATGCAACAGATGGCGGGCACGAGGGCCATGACGCCTCCATGACGCTGTCCCAGCAAATAAAGGGAGAGCAGAACCGTCGCGAGCAGCCCGACGGAAAACCCGAATGAGTTGGCGGGAATGCGATAGAACGTTTCGTTGCAGGCAATTTCGAGTGAAACGAACGAGAGCGCTGAAACAGCGGCGATGATAAGGATGTCACGGCAAATACAGGCAACCGTTCCCGTCGCAAGATCGGTTTGGTCGATAAGTCCCGAAACCAAGGGCTCGACAAGAAGTATGACGGCGGCAGCACCGAGCGCCGAATAAGAAAGGACCCATAGGGAACTGTCCTCATTTACGAGCAATTGATTCGTAATCCATGCAGCCACCACGCCGAGCGGAATGAGGAGCGTCGCGCACCAAAAGGCGCGGGCAATGGGCGGCTTTTCATTTCGCTTGATTGAAAAATATACGCGCACGACGACGGCGGCCACGATAAGGACGGCAATGAATATGGGCGGATTGGCCATGTCGCTCGAAGTGATTTCAAGGGGGATATCTTCGGTCATGGACGTTCCTCTGGTTCAGCGAATTAAGTTCAGTATTAGATTACTGTAACCTTTCCACGGCATTTCGAGAAACAAAGCGCCCGATACGCAAAGCTAAAGGTCTGCGAATCTTGTATTACGAACATCTGTGCGCGTCGAGTGCGCTAAACTCATCGGCAGTATGATTCGATGCAATAGGAGGCAAGGAGCTTCCATGTCTGATTCTTCTATCGTTATTCGCGGCGCTCGTGAGCACAACCTCCGTGATATCGATGTTTCCATTCCGCGTGACCAACTCGTGGTCATTACCGGTCTTTCTGGCTCGGGCAAGAGTTCGCTGGCATTTGACACTATCTATGCCGAGGGCCAGCGTCGATACGTCGAGAGTCTTTCGAGCTATGCGCGCCAGTTCTTGGGTCAGATGGACAAACCCGACCTGGATTCAATCGACGGCCTTTCGCCGGCGGTGTCGATCGACCAAAAGACGACGTCTAAAAACCCTCGCTCGACGGTTGGCACCGTAACCGAGATTTATGACTATCTGCGCCTGCTGTTCGCCCGTGTGGGCACCCCGCACTGTCCCGAATGCGGCCGCGTCATTGAGCGTCAGACGACCGACCAGGTTGCCGACAAGGTCTTGGCGGCGGGGGAGGGCCGTCGCGCGTTTGTGCTGGCACCGGTGGTGCGCGGGCGAAAAGGCGAGTACACCAAACTGTTTGAGGACCTTCGCGCCGAGGGCTTTAGCCGCGTGCGTGTCGACGGTGAAGTGCGCTCGCTCGACGATCCGATCGATCTGGACAAGAAGTTCAAGCACGATATCGAGGTCGTGGTCGATCGCATCGTGATCCGTGAGAACTCTCTGGGCCGTATCGCCGAGTCTGTTGAGCAGGCGACCGCGCTGGCTCACGGCAATGTAAACGTGTACATGCTGCCCGATCGTGATGCTCCCGAGGGGACCGAGGGCGAGCTGCTGGAGTATTCGTTGGCCTTGGCGTGCCCGGAGCATGGTCACTCCATTGACGATCTTCAGCCGCGTGTTTTTTCGTTCAACGCTCCCTATGGCGCATGTCCTGAGTGCGACGGCCTGGGCTTTAAGAAAACCGTTGATGCCGAGGCGCTGATCGAGGACCCCTCGAAGTCCATTGCCGACGGAGTCTTTGGTAGCCTGTTTGGCAATTCGAACTACTATCCGCAGATTTTTGCTGCGGTCTGCAAACACTTTAAGGTGAGCACCGATACGCCGTGGGAGGACTTGCCCCCTCGCGTGCGTCGTGCATTCTTGGATGGCCTGGGCGATACGAAGATCTCGGTCGACTACCAAAAGCTCGACGGACGTCGCAGCCAGTGGGATACCAAGTTTTCGGGCGTTCGCAACATCCTGTACGAACGCTATACCGAGACGACGAACGAGAACACCAAGGCGCGCTTGGAGAAGTACATTCGCGAGGAACCGTGCTCGAGCTGCCACGGCGCTCGTTTGCGCCCTGAGATGCTCGCCGTCACCGTGGGTGGCAAGTCCATTTACGAGGTTTGTTGCCTGTCGTGCCGTGAGTCGCTCGAGTTTTTTGAGGGCCTGGAGCTCACCGAGCGCCAGCAGTTTATCGGCGGGCGCATCGTCAAGGAAATCCTGGAGCGCTTGCGTTTTCTGGTCGATGTTGGACTCGACTATCTGACGCTCGATCGTGCCTCGGCGACGCTTTCTGGTGGCGAGGCACAGCGTATTCGCCTGGCAACGCAGATCGGCGCGGGTCTCATGGGCGTGCTCTATATTCTGGACGAGCCCTCGATCGGTCTTCATCAGCGTGACAACGAGCGCCTGATCAAGACGCTCGAGCGCCTGCGCGATATCGGCAATACCGTTATCGTCGTCGAACACGACGAGGATACAATCCGTGCCGCCGATTACGTGATCGACATGGGGCCCGGCGCCGGCGTCAACGGCGGACACGTAGTCGCGGCGGGAACGCCTGCCGATATCATGGCGTGTCCTGAGTCGATGACGGGCGCTTATCTGACCGGCAAACGAATGATCCGGGTGCCTGATGAACGGCGCAAGCCCGGTCGCGGCTGCCTTAAAATTACGGGCGCTCGAGCCAACAACCTCAAAAACGTTACTGCCAAGATCGAGTTTGGTACGCTTACGGTTGTTACCGGCGTGTCGGGATCGGGCAAGAGCTCCCTGGTTACCGACACCATTGCGCCTGCCCTTACGAACGCCATTCACCGTTCGACGCGCCCTGTGGGTCCGTATAAGAAAATCGAGGGCATCGAGTGTATCGATAAGGTTATCGATATCGACCAGTCGCCGATTGGCCGCACGCCGCGTTCCAACCCTGCTACCTATATCGGCCTGTGGGATGATCTTCGCGCGCTGTTTGCGAGTACGCCGGAGTCGAAGGCGCGCGGCTACTCGCCGGGTCGTTTCTCCTTTAATGTGAGTGGCGGGCGCTGTGAGGCGTGCAAGGGCGACGGACAGATCAAGATCGAGATGCACTTCCTTCCCGATATCTACGTTCCTTGCGAAGTTTGCGGCGGTAAACGCTACAACCGCGAGACACTCGAGGTCACCTACCGTGGCAAGACCATCTCGGACGTACTTGACATGAGCGTGGCCGAGGCACTGGCTTTCTTTGGGAATATCCCGCAGATCAAGCGAAAGCTCCAGACGCTGTACGATGTAGGCTTGGGCTACGTGAGCCTGGGCCAGCCCGCCACGACGCTTTCGGGCGGCGAGGCACAGCGTGTGAAACTCGCCAAGGAGCTTCATCGACGCCAGACGGGCAAGACGTTCTATATTTTGGACGAGCCGACGACCGGTCTTCATTTTGAGGACGTCCGCCAGCTGCTCGATGTGCTGCAGCGCTTGGTCGATGCGGGCAACACGGTGCTGGTGATTGAGCACAACCTTGATGTCATCAAGGTTGCCGACCGCCTGATCGATATGGGTCCCGAGGGCGGTAACGGCGGCGGAACCGTCGTGGTTTCGGGCACACCGGAGCAGGTTGCGGACTGTCCGCAGAGTTATACGGGCAAGTTTTTGGCGCCGTTGCTCAGGCGTGACCGGGAGCGTCAGGCTCAACTTGATGCTCAATAAATAGGCGATTCAGTTTATGGGCGCCATCGACTCCTTGTGATTCGATGGCGCTTGCTGTGCCGAAGTGACGTATGCAGCCGAATTGGACATATACTTAATCTTTGCGTCCGAATGCGAGGGAAAGGATATGTCATGGCAAAGGCTGTAAAGACGCCAAAAACCAATGCGATGCGCGAGCTGGAAAGCGCCGGCATTTCCTATGTTCTACATACGTACGAAGACGATGGTGATGAGTCGGTGGGCCTGGGGGTCGCGATTTCGGAGCAGCTTGGCGAGGAGCCCGGTCAAGGATTTAAGACCTTGGTCTGCGTGACGCCGTCCAACGACCATGTCGTGTGCTGCATCCCTGTTGCCGATGAGCTCGATCTAAAGTCCGCCGCGCGTGCCGCGGGGGAGAAGTCCTTGGTTATGATGCATGTGAAGGATTTGCTTGCGGCGACTGGCTACGTTCGCGGCGGCTGCAGCCCGGTCGGTATGAAAAAACGCTACCGGACGCTCATTGATGAGACGTGTGTCCTTTGGGATACCATTTTTATTTCGGGAGGCAAGCGTGGTTATCAGCTCGAGCTTGCACCCGATGATTTAATTGCATTTTGCGGGGCGACGGTTGCCGCGATTACGAGAGAGGACTGAGCGATGCCGCAGGAAGAATTGAAGCGCGGAGCTCATTTTGCAAAAGAATCTGCGCCTCAGACACCCTCATCCGAAGCTTCTTCGTCGCGAGATGACACTGACGACATGGGCTCGTCGGACTACTCCACGGTTGGTCGTTCCGCCGGGCTTATGACCATCCTGACTATCGTGTCTCGCGTCACCGGTTTTATCCGCACGTGGGCTATGGCGGCCGCTATCGGCATGTCGCTACTCTCGTCCTCCTATCAGGTCGCCAACAACCTGCCCAATATGCTCTACGAACTCGTGATGGGTGGCATGCTCGTGACGGCGTTTTTGCCCGTGTACATGGGCGTGAGGCGTGAGCAGGGTCGCGAGGCCTCGAACGAGTACGTGGGCAACCTGCTCGGCATTCTGCTTTTGGTGCTGGGTGGCATTTCGTTGCTGGGGACCGTGTTCGCCCCGGGCTTTATCTGGACGCAATCGTTCCTTTCGGGTGACGGCGGCGGCATGGATACCGCTGCGTTCATGTTCCGTTTCTTTGCCATCCAGATTCTGTTTTATGGTTTGGGCTCGGTGTTCTCGGGCGTTCTCAACGCACACCGCGACTACTTCTGGTCGACGTTTGCTCCGGTCCTCAACAATGTGATCGTCATTGCGAGCTTTATGGGTTTTGCGCCCGTGTCCGCACAGTTTGGCGAACGTGCCGGCATCATCTTGATTGCGGCCGGTACGACCCTCGGTGTCTTTGTTCAGATGGCATGTCAGATCCCCGCGCTTGGCAAGCACGGCGTGCATCCCCATATCCATATCGACTTTAAGGACCCCGCACTGCGCCAGACGATTGCGCTCGGTATCCCGACGCTGCTCGCCACGGTGTGCATGTTTGTCTCGACTTCTATCACCAACGCTGCCGCGCTGGTGGTCCAGCCCGAGACTGGTCCTTCCGTCATCGCCTATGCGCGCCTGTGGTACACGCTGCCCTACGCGCTGATTGCCGCCTCGCTTTCGACGGCGCTCTATACCGAGCTCTCTCACGACGCACAGGAGAAGGATTACGACAGCGTTCGCACGGGCATTTCGCGTGGCGTCGCCCAGATGCTGTTCTTCCTGATTCCGTTCGCGCTGTACCTGATTGTCTTCGCACGTCCGCTCAACATGATTTACTGTGCCGGCAAGTTTGATGAGTCCGGCGTGACGCTGGTGTCCGAGTACCTTGTCTACCTGGCGCTCTCGCTGCCGCTCTACGGCGTGGTTGTGTTGATGCAGAAGAGCTTCTCTGCCTTGCTCGACATGAAGCCCTATAGCCGCTATTGCCTGTATTCCGCCATCGGCCAGGCCGGCTCGGTTTTGCTGTTTGGCGTTGTGCTGGGCTTCGGTATGCCGGCAATCGCGCTTTCGTATGTCGTCGACTACGTGATCTTGGTCGGCTGTTCGCTATGGTGGCTGCGTCGTCGTCTGCGTGGCCTTCAGGTCAAATCTATCCTGCATGGCGGTTTCTTTGGCCTTTTGCTCGGTGGCCTGGGTGCTGCCGCAGGCGCCGGCGTCATGTGGGCGCTTGAGCACTTTGTCGGGGCACTTGGCGGCTCGATTCTGATTACTCTTGGCTACGTTTGCGTTGCGGGTGTCGTCTCGCTTGCTGTTACCTTTGGCCTTGCCGTCGTCCTTAAGATGCCCGAGGTCTCGGCGCTGCTTCGTCGCAAGTAGGTGCGTGTGGCCGGTCACGACAACATTCCAACACTCGCCGAGCAGGTTTCGCGCGTTCCCACGCAGCCCGGATGTTACCTTTGGAAAGATGCCAAGGGCGATGTCATCTACGTTGGCAAGGCAAAAAACCTGCGTTCCCGTATGCGCCAGTACGTGACGCTGCAGGATGAGCGTCAAAAGATCCCGCTGATGATGCAGCTGGTGGCGAGCTTTGACTATATCGTGGTGGAGACCGAGCACGAGGCGTTGGTGCTCGAGCGCAATTTGATTGGTCAGTACCATCCGTACTTTAATGTGGACCTTAAGGACGACAAGAGCTATCCCTTTATCGCTATCACCAAGAGCGATCTGTTCCCAGCTATCAAATATACGCGTGAGCGCCATAAGCCGGGAACGCGTTATTTTGGTCCCTATACCGATAGCCGTGCGGCACGTGAGACGATAGATACGCTGCGCAAGGTTATCCCCATCTGCTCCGCATCCTGTGCGGAGTGGCGTCGTTGTCGTCGTATCGTCGAGTCCCACAGGGGCGAGGAAGACATTGTCAATATGATTTGCGCGCAAAACGGGCGTCCCTGCTTTGACTACCATGTCGGGCGCGGCCCGGGTGCGTGTGTCGGCGCGATTTCTCCTACGGACTATGCCAAGAACGTCAAACGTGTCGAACGTTTTTTGTCGGGCCATCGCAAGGATGTCGTCGATGAGCTGACCTCCGAGATGACGGATGCCGCCGAGGCGCTCGACTTTGAGCGCGCGGCACGCGTCAAACGTCGTTTGGAGGTCATCAGGGGTCTGGACGACCGTCAGCAAGTCGTTTTTCCCTCCAGTGTCGATATCGATGTCATCGGTTTCTATCGCGAGGAGACCATCTCCGCCGCTTGCGTCTTTGTCGTGCGTGAGGGTCGAACGGTTCGAACCTGCGAGTTTATTCTCGATAAGGGTTTGGATGTCGACGAAGAGGAACTTCAATCGGGCTTTCTTAAGCGCTATTACGACGAGACGGCTGATATTCCAGCTGAGATAAACCTCTCTGTCGAGCTTGAGGATGCGGAGGCGCTGGGGGAGTGGCTTGCAGGCAAGCGCGAGCGTTCCTGCCATCTCCATAGGCCGCAGCGTGGCGAAAAGCACCGTTTGCTCGATATGGCATCCAAAAATGCGCGCCATGCCCTCATGCGCTACATGATGCGAACGGGGTACGCTGACGACCGCACCAATCAAGCGCTCCTGGAGCTCGAAAGCGCGCTGGCGCTGCCGGCGCCGCCGATGCGTATCGAGTGCTTCGATATCTCGACGCTGCACGGAACCTTTACCGTCGCCTCGATGGTGGTGTTTACCAACGGGCGCGCCGACAAGAGCCAGTACCGTCGTTTTAAAATTCAGGCCGAATTGGACGAGGCAAACGACTTCGTGTCGATGTCCGAGGTTTTGGGACGACGCTATGCTCCCGAGCGCATGGCCGACGAGCGCTTTGGCTCGCGCCCCGATTTGCTCGTTGTCGATGGCGGTAAGCCGCAATTGACCGCTGCGATCAAGCAACTTGAAGCTCTTGGGCTCGATATACCAGTTTGTGGCTTGGCAAAGGCCGATGAGGAAGTTTTTGTGCCTTGGGACGAGACTCCCGTCGTGCTGCCGACCGGGTCCGCGTCGCTCTATCTAATTAAACAGGTGCGCGATGAATCGCACCGTTTTGCAATCACATTCCATCGTGAGTTGCGCGATAAAGCCATGACAGTTTCGGTACTCGATGACGTTCCAGGCGTGGGACCCACCAGAAAACGTGCCCTTATGCGCCATTTTGGTTCGATGAAGCGTTTGCGCGCGGCGAGCGAGCAAGAGATCGCGGAAGTTCGCGGCATACCTGCCGATGTTGCCAAGGCGGTCCACGAGGCGCTCGTTGCGTGGAATGCCGAGCGCGCCGAGGCGGCGGCTGGCCATTCCGATAGCTAAACACGAGCCTAAACTACTGATATACATGATTGCGTGATTTTCAACCATTTATTTCACCATGATTGCATGCTGGTTTCGGGTTTTATTAACGCTAAAACGTTTGACTAGTCATGGTGAACAACCCTGCTATCCTGCGGGTTGACGAAGACTGATATCTCACCTCGTCGATACATACTGTCTGGCGAATCATTTGTCAATGAATTCGGTGAACGGTAGTAAATACCGTTCAAGCGTATGTATGTATCGGTCGCCGAGCGCGGCACCTCAGTTGGGTTCGTCGGTAGGTAAGGTATATATCGTCCGCAAGTTGCGCGGGGGCAAGTCTAGGTGCTCCCGAGTAAGATTCTCTATTGATAGGAGAAGACATGGCCATCATCAACAAGGGTATGTCCAGGCGTTCGTTCCTCGGCCTCACCGGCAGCGTCGCTGCTGTCGCCGGCCTTGGTCTCACTGGCTGCGGTGGCAGCTCTAGCGACGAGGGTTCCGCTTCCGGCTCCACCGATTCCGCCAACCGTGGCGGCGGCGTGATCACCGCTGGTTCCGCTTATGCTCCGTCCAGCTTCGATCCCGCCAGCACCGGCTCCGCTGTGGGCCTGGGTGCTAACTGGCACGTCGTCGAGGGCCTCTACGGCATCGATTACCACGACTACAGCACCTTCAACGAGCTCGCCACCGACGATCCCAAGTCTGTGGACGACACCACTTTCGAGGTCACCATCCGCAAGGGCGCCAAGTTCTCCGATGGCACCGAGGTCACCGCTGACGATGTCGTTGCCTCCTACACCGCTTGCGCCGCTTCCGCTACCTATGCTCCGTTCTTCCAGCCCTTCGAGTCCATCGAGGCCAAGGACGCCAGCACCGTGACGGTCAAGACCAAGGTCCCCAACTTCTCCCTGCTCAAGGATCGTCTGGCCATCGTCCGCGTTACCCCGGCCACCCAGACCGAGGAGGATCGCGCCAAGCAGCCGATCGGCTCCGGCCCCTGGATGTACGACTCTATCTCCGATACCGAGATCACCCTGGTTCCCAACCCCGAGTACAACGGTGAGTATGCTGCCGAGGATAAGAAGATCCAGTACAGCATCCTGACCGACCCCACCGCTCGCGTTACCGCTCAGCAGGAGGGCTCCACGCTCGTTATGGAGCTCGTTACCGCTGACGCCGTCGACCAGCTTGAGAGCGCCGGCTGCAAGATCGATAACGTTCAGGGTTTCGGCACCCGCTTCATCATGTTCAACGTAGCCAAGGAGCCTTGGAACAACGTCAAGGTCCGTCAGGCTGTCATGTATGCGCTCGACACCGAGAAGATGGTCAGCAACACCTTCGCCGGCCTTGCCACCGCTGCCAGCTGCTACCTGCCCAAGAGCTTCACCAACTATCATGAGGCTTCCACGGTGTACAAGACCGACGCCAAGAAGGCTAAGAAGCTCATCGAGGAGTCTGGCATCACCCCGGGTGCTATCACCCTGCGCACCACCGACAACGAGCAGATTAAGGGCATGGCCGCCCAGGTCAAGAACGACCTCGACGCTCTCGGCTTCGATGTGACCATCCAGACCGATACCTCGCCGGCCACCTACGCTGCCATCGACGGCGGCGAGGCCTACGATATCCTCCTTGCCCCTGGCGATCCTTCCTGCTTCGGCGCCGACCCCGACCTGCTGCTCAACTGGTGGTACGGCGACAACGTCTGGATGCAGACCCGTTGCCCGTGGAAGGAGTCCGCTGAGTGGCAGAAGCTCCACGGTCTCATGGACGAGGCTCTTGCCGCCGAGGGCGACGAGCAGCAGAAGAAGTGGAACGAGTGCTTCGACATCATTGCCGACAACGCCGTTCTGTACCCCGTTGTCCACGTCAAGACCGTCTCCGCTTCCTGGGACGATCCGTCCACTGCGCCCAACGGCGAGGCCCTCGATGGCTTCAAGGGCATCGGCACGACGAGCATGTCCTTCAGGGGCGTTGCGACCGTCAAGGCGTAAGACTCGCTTGAGTCTGTATGCAGGATGTCGGTCGTTGGGACTGTATCCTCATAGTTGAAACAAAGACCCGGGCGGCAACGATGTCGCTCGGGTCTTGTAATGAGTATCCGTACTCATATACCAGTTGGTCCTACCGACAAAAGAAAGGGGAGAGAACGTGAACAACTTGCTACGTTTGATTGGAAGGCGTCTTGTGGCGCTGCCGATCATGGCATTGGGCGTCACCGTCCTGGTGTTCTTCCTTATGTCGTTCTCCAAGACCGACCCCGCCTACACGGCGTTGGGTGACGGTGCCTCGCCCGAGGCGGTTGCCGAGTACCATGAGAAGTATGGTCTGGACGACCCCTGGCCCGTGCGCTACGTGCGCTATATGGGCGATTTGATCCATGGCGACATGGGCACCTATGGTGCCGCTCGCAACTCCGTTGCCAAGCGCATCTCCACGGCCCTGCCCGTCACGATGCAGCTGACCTTCATCGGTCTTGCCATCGGTGCGGTCGTTTCGTTTTTGCTCGGCGTCATCGCGGCACTGTATCGCGACAAATGGCCGGACCAAGTGATCCGCGTCTTTTCCATCGCCGGCTTGGCAACCCCGTCGTTCTGGCTTGCCGTTCTGTTGATCCTGCTGTTCTCTTCCTACCTTAAGGTGCTCCCGGCATCTGGTGCTCTGCCTCACTTCACCACGAATCCGGTTGGCTATCTGGGACGTATGATCATGCCCGCTATCGCCTTGGCATTTCCGCTGACGGGCCAGATGACTCGTATCGTGCGTACCGCCATGGTCGAGGAGCTCGACAAGGACTATGTCCGTATGGCTCGTGGCGCCGGCGTTCCCGAGAAGGTCGTCGTCGGCATCAACGTTCTTCGCAATGCGCTGATCACCCCGGTCACCACCCTCGGTCTTAAGATCGGTTACCTCATGGGCGGCGCCGTCGTCATCGAGGTTATCTTCAACCTCCCCGGCATGGGCACCGCGATTCTGCAGGGCGTTCAGGGCAACGAGGCGAACCTGGTTCAGGGCGTCGTTATCGTCGTTGCTCTTGCCTTCATCATCATCAACATCGTGGTTGACATGCTCTACCTGCTCATCAACCCGCGCATCAGGACGGTGTAGATTATGGTAAAGATTCGAGAGAAGCAAACCGAGCAGCTCGAGAAGGCTGCCTCCAAGGGGCTCAAGCTCGGTGGCTGGAAGAAGATGACGCTGTCTTCTAAGATTGCCGCCGTCGTGCTGGTGCTGGTCGCCCTGACTGCGATTCTGGCGCCCCTTCTTGCCCCCTATAGCCCGGTCGAGATCTTTACGGCTCGCCAGGCTCCCGGCAACGGATTTATCTTCGGTACCGACGATAAGGGTCGCGACATTCTGTCGCGTATGCTCTACGGTGGTCGTTACTCGCTGATTATCGGCTTTGGCGCCACTGCCATGGCTCTGGTCTGCGGCTCGGTCGTGGGCGCCCTTGCAGCGGTTTCGCGCAAGGCTGTCTCCGAGACGATCATGCGTATCCTGGACATCATCATGTCCATCCCGGGCATCGCCCTCGCTGCCGTCTTCGTCTCCATCCTGGGCAACTCCGTGCCGTCGATCATCTTCGCCATCGGCTTTATGTACACTCCGCAGATTGCCCGTATCGTGCGCGCCAACATCGTGTCCGAGTACGGCGAGGACTATGTCCGCGCGGTCATCGTTTCCGGCGCCAAGGCTCCGTGGATTTTGATCAAGCATGTTCTGCGTAACTGCATTGCCCCGATCATGGTCTTCACCGTTACGCTGGTCGCCGACGCCATCATCTTCGAGGCCTCGCTGACCTTCATCGGCGCTGGTATCCAGGAGCCCACCGCTACCTGGGGCAACATCCTCGCCGACGCCCGCGGCGGCGTGCTCGCCGGCCGTTGGTGGCAGGCGCTGTTCCCGGGCCTGGCCATCATGATCACCTGCCTGGCGCTCAACATCCTTTCCGAGGGCATTACCGACGCCATGGCCGCTGCTCCCTCCGCCGCCCTGGATCCGACCGATTCCTCCAAGCGCCGCGAGGCCGACCTGCTGGTTTCCGACCCCGTTCGTGCCTACAAGGAGCAGGCTCAGTCCCTCTCCGCTCGCCTTGGCGCCCTGCGCGATGTCGAGCTCAAGCGTGATGATCGCCATGTGCCCGATGAGTCCGTTGAGCCGATCCTTTCGGTCCGCGATTTCTGCATCCAGTTTGAGCACCACGGTGATATCAACGTCGTCGACCACGTTAACTTTGACGTCCGTCCCGGCCAGACTATGGGCCTGGTAGGCGAGTCCGGCTGCGGTAAGTCCATCACCACGCTGGCCATCATGGGCCTGACCGACGATGACGAGCATCTTTCCGGCGAGGTTCTCTGGGAGGGCCGTGACCTGCTCAAGATGAGCAAGAAGGAGTGGTTCGGCCTGCGCGGTACCGATATCGCCATGGTCTACCAGGACGCCCTATCTTCGCTCAACCCCTCTATGCTCATCTCTGCCCAGATGAAGCAGCTCACCAAGCGCGGCGGCACCCGCAGCGCCGAGGAGCTCCTGGAGCTTGTGGGCCTCGATCCCAAGCGCACGCTCGAGAGCTATCCGCACGAGCTTTCCGGTGGACAGCGTCAGCGTGTCCTGATCGCTATGGCCCTTACCCGCGACCCCAAGCTGGTCATCTGCGACGAGCCCACGACCGCTCTGGACGTTACCGTCCAGAAGCAGGTCATCAAGCTGCTCAACGATCTTCAGGCCAAGCTCGGCTTTGCCATGATCTTCGTTTCGCATGACCTGGCGCTGGTCGCCGAGGTCGCCCATAACATCACGGTTATGTACGCTGGCCAGGTTATCGAGCAGGCGCCCACCAAGGAGCTGCTCACCAACCCGATCCACGAGTACACCCGCGGTCTTTTGGGCTCCGTTCTGTCCATCGAGAGCGGCTCGGGCCGTCTGCACCAGGTCCCCGGCGCCGTTCCCAGCCCGCGCGATTTCCCCAAGGGCGATCGCTTTGCGCCCCGCTCGAGCCATCCGCGTATTGGTCTGGACACCCGTCCGGTCTTCAAGCGCGTTCCCGGCACCGAGCACTTCTATTCCGAGCTCCCCGACGAGGTGCTCAAGGCAAATGGTTTGACCCCTCACGCGGAGGTGATGTAGATGAGCGAGACCGCAGTCAACGGCGTCGAGCCGATCATCTTCCTTGATGACGTCCACGTCACCTTTAGGACCCGTACCGGCTCGATTCTGCACCCCAACCTGGTTCACGCCGTCCAGGGTGTAACGATTAAGCTCATGCCCGGTCAGACGATCGGCATCGTCGGCGAGTCCGGTTGCGGTAAGTCCACCACCGCTAACGTCATGTGCGGCCTGCAGGCCCCCACGAGCGGCAAGGTCTACTTTAAGGGCAAGGACGTTACCAAACGTACCGCCGAGGACCGTCGCCACATGGGTCGCGTCATCTCGGTCGTGTTCCAGAACCCGGCCACGGCGCTCAACCCCCGCATGGTCGTTCGCGAGCAGCTGCTCGACCCCATGCGCGTCCACAACCTGGGTACCGAGGCCGAGCAGGAGAAGCGCGTCAAGGAACTCTTGGAGCTCACCGGTCTGCCCAGCTCCGCTGCCGAGGTTCTTCCCGGTCAGCTTTCGGGCGGCCAGCGCCAGCGCGTGGCAATTGCCCGTGCCCTGTCGCTGAACCCCGACGCTATCATCGCCGACGAGCCCACCTCGGCTCTGGACGTTTCGGTCCGCGCACAGATTCTGAACCTGCTGACCGACCTTAAGAAGGAGCTCGGCCTGGCCATGGTGTTCATCAGCCATGACATCCAGACGGTCCGCTATATCTCTGACGACATCATCGTTATGAATGGTGGCAAGATCGTCGAGCAGGGCGAGGCCAAGCAGGTCTTCCAGCACCCCCAGGACCCCTACACCAAGATGCTGCTCGGCGCTGCGCCGTCGCTGCTGCATCCCAAGCTCGGCGAGTAGCCTCGCTTTCCCTCCCGTGCGCCCGGTTCCCTTGCCGGGCGCACCTCCGTTGCGATTTCGAAAGGTTGGGTTCACGAGCCATGCCAAGTGCTCAGGAGCTACAACATCAATTTGGTGAATATCGGGGCGCTATGCCCCGTCCATCAGATTTCGATCTCTTTTGGAAGGATCGCATGGCCGAGGCCGACGCCGTCGGGCTTGACTATGCGATCGAGACGGCATCGGTCGCCGATGCCGTGACCTGCCAGCTTTTCGACCTCTGGTATACCGGCATGTGTGGCGCTCGCCTGCATGCCAAGTACCTTAAACCCGTCTCGGACGAGCCCGTGCCATTGGTACTTCAGTTCCATGGGTATCCGGGTGCAAGCCGCAGCTGGTTTGAGCAGGCGTCGTTTGCGGGCATGGGCATGGCACTCATCGCCCTCGACTGTCCCGGCCAAGGAGGTCCCTCCGAGGACATTGGTGGATTTGAGGGCACAACGGTTGCCGGTCATATCGTCGCCGGTATCGACGGCGACCCGGCCAACCTCTACTATGTCCGCTTGCACCAAGATATTCGCATCCTGTGCCGCATCGTTCGCGAGCTCGAGGGCATCGATCTTGCGCGTGTGTTTGTGAACGGCGCGTCGCAGGGCGGCGGTTTGGGCATTGCGACCTGCGCACTTAACAGCGAGCTTATCAATCGCGCCGCCATCCTCTATCCCTTCCTGTCAGATTTCCGCCTGGTCTGGGATTTGGATGCCGACGACATTGCCTACGAGGGCCTGCGCTATTGGTCTCGCTGGTTTGACGAGGACTCGACTCGTATTGACGAAGCCTATGCCAAGCTGGCGTACTTCGATTCCAAGAACTTTGCCCCCATGGTCAAATGCCCTGTGCTGTTTGGCACAGGCACAGCCGATATTGTCTGTCCGCCAGCGACGCAGTTTGCGGTCTATAACAACCTGACCTGTGAAAAGCGTCATGAGTTCTTTGAAGGCTTTGGCCACGAGGAGATTCAGGATTTTGACGATCTGATCATTCCGTTTTTCTGCAAGGGAGGGGAGGCTCATGTCTAAGTGCGAGAGCAATGTCAATGAGCTGATTGTCCCCGGGCTCGTGGGAATTCCTGGAACGGTTTCGTCAAGGCTCGCAGAATATCGGGACTGGCGCGGTGATGCCCAAGCAGATGTTTCTGATTTAGAGACATGCGCTTCGAATCTTGAGATTCAAGGCCTGGCCATTACGGCGATTGATTTTGTTAACCCCTGCGCCCGTTACTCGGAGGTTTCCTTTGAGCTCGGTGACGATGCGATTCACGCTCGTTTGATCGAGCCTGTCGGTCGTGCCCGAGTATCTGAGCGCGTGCCGTTGTGCCTGATGTTCCACGACATCGATCGGCCTGTGCGCGGCTGGCATCACATGACGAGATTTGCCGCCATGGGGTATGCCGTCCTCGCGCTGGATGACGATGTTGCTGGTGCGGACGACCTGCAGCGGGAGATTTCTTCGCCCGCTTTTGTCGAGCGCGTCCGTTGGGGTTGCGCGCTGGCGAAGGTGGCGCGCAATCTTGATGGCATGGACCCCGACCGCATCTTTGCATGGGGCGAGGGTCTTGGCGGCGGAGTCGCGCTGGCGGTTTCTGCTCTGGACGAGCGGGGCCTCGCCTGCACGGCGGTTGCCAATCCGCTTCCTGGCGGCCTCGAGGCGCTGTCGTCTCGGGTGCGCGGATCGGTGCTCATGGGCACATCGCTTATGGATACCGTGAGCGATCCCAAGGATCAGTTTGCCGTATTCAACGGTCTTGAGTGTGACCGGAGGCATATCATCTATGCAAAATACGCTCACGAGCGCATCAATGCGTTCGAAAACGAAGTCGTCGACTTTTTTAACCAAACGTTCTACTCGTGTTCTTTGGCCTAGACGGCCTGGACACTGCCAACAAGAGTGGGTGGCATAGGGTCGCCCGCCAGACAGCTAAGGAGATTCTTGTGGCAACTCAGAAATTCACCGGCGTTATCCCTCCCGTCGTTGTTCCCGATACCGAAGATCACCAGCTCGACGTTGCCTCCTTTGAGCGCAGCATCAACCGCATGATCGACGCCGGCGTCGATGGCCTGTTCTTCTTGGGATCCTCGGGCGAGGTCGTCTTCTCCACCGACGAGCGCCGTCGCCAGATTATCGCCGAGGCCGTTCGTATCGTCGACCACCGTGTGCCTGTTCTGGTCGGCATCATCGATACCGAGACCGAGCGCATGATCGAGCACGGCAAGGTCGCCCAGGAGCTGGGCGCCGATGCCCTCGTCGCCACCTGCCCGTTCTATGCCCTGCAGGGCATGACCGAGGTCGAGGAGCACTTCCGCATCCTGCACGAGGAGCTCGACCTGCCCATCTTTGCCTATGACATTCCCGTCTGCGTTCACACCAAGCTCCCCTGGAAGCTCCTTGCCAAGCTCGGCGCCGAGGGCGTTCTGGCCGGCGTCAAGGATTCCTCGGGTGATGACATCTCGTTCCGCTACCTCGTTCAGGAGAACGAAAAGAACGGCCATCCGATGAGCATTCTCACCGGCCACGAGGTTGTTGTCGACGGCGCCTACCTCGGTGGCGCCGACGGTTCCGTCCCGGGTCTCGCCAACGTTGAGCCCGAGGGCTACGTGCGTCAGTGGAAGGCCGCTCAGGCTGGTGACTGGGCTACCGTCAAGGCCGAGCAGGATCGCCTCAATGAGATTTCGCACATCTGGGATGTCACCTCGGGCGTCCAGGGCTATGCCGGTGGCGTCGGTGCCTTCAAGACCGCTATGAACCTCATGGGTATCTTCGACAGCCCGACCATGCCGCGCCCGGTGAAGGCCATGACCGGCGAGAACGTCGAGGCGATTAAGAAGGTCCTCCAGGACAACGGTCTCCTGTAAAGCTTCCCCAGGCACCCGATCTTGGGGCTCAAGTGGTGGGGGGGGGGGGGGGGGGGCGGGGCCCCCCCCCCCCCCGCCCCCCCCCGGGGGGCCGGGGGGGCGGGGGGGATGTGGGGGGGGGCCGCCCGCGGCGGGGGGGGGTGGTG
>UQWV01000030.1 GCA_900544845.1 uncultured Collinsella sp.
CACAGGGGCCCCCCTCCTGGGTCCGCGATTTTTTTTTTAACTTTTTTTTTGACTAATTGGCGACCCGCTCGCTGTCCGTCCTCTACCTGCGGCGTTGTCTTACTCCGGATGCGGCAGTTAGGGACGTTCCTTTTCTGCCGGCAGTCTGGGACATTCCTTGGGGTAGTCGTTGGGGACGCTCTTGTTTGACTGGTCGTTTAAGAACATCCCCAATGACTACATAGGATGAGAGTGGATAATCTCCCGTTTTTGGCCTATACCAGCGCTAAAAGTGGGAGATTATCCACTCTCATCGAGCAAGTGTCCGAAAATCCGCCCTCATTCCTTCTTAGGACCCTCCGTCCCCGAGGATTCGAAGCTCGCCTGCCGAATGGTCGATGCGGCCGTCCTGCGTCCATGTCACACTCAGGGGTGGCCTGACCCAACTTGGAAGGAGCCTCCATGAGCCTTGACAACATAACCCTGCGCGCCGCCACGCTCGACGACCTGGACGGCATCGCTGCCATCTACAACCAGCTGTGGTGCAACACACTGCGCAACCGCGGCGACGTCGAAGCCGCCGATTTCTGCGCGCGCTTTAACATCGCCATGCAGCTGCAGCGCTCCCCCATCGCACTCGTCGCCGAGACCGAGGGCCGCATTATCGCCGCCTGCTGCATCGGCATCTTCGAGGACGGCAAGCCGCGTACCAATCCCACCTGGGAGCCCTGTTACGACGAGCTGTTTATCCAGGCAACCGAGATGGCAAAGACCGCCGATGCCAAACTCGAGGGCTCACTCTTTGGCGATAGCCGCGAAAAGGCCACGGCCGACCGCTTTGCCGCCACAGGTAACGAGTACGCCCAGGGTCAGCTCAACCTGATCATCATTGTGCCCGAGTGGCAGGGCAAGGGACTCGGCCGCGCGCTCATCGACCTTGCGCGCGCCGAGCTCGCCAAGGCAGGCTGCACCAAATTCTTCCTGATGAGCGACTGCAACTCCGACTGGCAGTTTTACGAGCACCTCAACATGAAGCGCATCCCAGAAGACCACAGCCAAGACACCGGTGACGGCTTTATCGTCTACATGTACGGCGGCACGCTCTAAGTACCCCTTCAATCAAGGTGCGCCGGGCACCCGGCCCTTGGCCTCTGCCCAGGAATAACCCAGGGGGCCGGACCGCCCGTCCCTAAACCTGCCCGACAGCGCGATATCTCGTCGCCCGAGCGCGCCCCTCTTTAACGAGTGCGCCTTCCTCAAGCAAACCGTTGATAACCCGCAGCGTCACGTCGCGCCCAGTTCCCAGAGCGTCCGAAGCATCCTGGCGCGTAAAACCGCGGGGCCGCTCAAGGGCAAAGCGAATCAAGGCGCGAGCGTATCCACCACGTCGCTCGTCCGAGACATCCTGTAGCATCGCGGACGCCTTGCACGCAACATCAAAGCCAAGCTCCTCCACGAGCTTGGCGCGCACCTCGTGGCCGCAGTCGCCATTCATCGACACGTGCCCCTCTCGCTGCGCTCGCACGGATGCAAACGCCTGCGAAACATCGGGCGGCAGCGCCCCTTCCCGCTCGAGCTGCTCATAATCGCTGTAATCCCCACGCAAGTTGGGACCGCTATTGCCACGAGGCGTCAGATAGGAATTGCGCACGGCGTTGACGTTGGGCAGCGACAACCTAAACATTGCAGGGTAGGCGCAGACTTCGGGTTCCAACCCTTCCGCCTCATAGAGCGCACGGATCCCCTTGAGGCCCGTTCCAAACGCCTCAACCATCCCCAGACGCAAAAAGAGCAGTTGCAGCTTTGGATTCCGAGCGTCCGAGCCGCCCGCAAGCGCCTCCTCGACGCTGATGTGCTGCGGCCCTCCCGCATTGGTAAATTCAAGCGCCGTACGGCTCATCTTGATAAGAGACGCCACCGAAGATTCGTAGTCGCGATGGATAAACAGGTTCAGAATTCCCTCTCGAACAGCCTCGCGGGGATAGTCGTCCTTATCTATGCGATCGAGCCTTCCCGGCACAAAGTACATACGCGTCGCGTTCGATATATTGAGGAACCGTTCGATATCCTCTATCTGCCTGAAGATCGAGCCCTCGCCATCCTGACGGTCGATAAACTCGGTATACGCATCGTCGTTGAAGAGGCCAGCGCGGACTGCAAAGGGGTTTTGATCAGAGACCAGCAGTGCCAAATTGGTGTAAAAGCCCAGCTCATCGATAAGGCCGAGATTCTTTTGCGAGGTTTGGTCAAACGTAATCTCCGCGCGCCTAAAGGCCCGCTCGGCTTCAAAAAACGTCAAGCTCTGTTCATGAGAGCGCGCGGTCTCAAAATAATCGCCGTCGGTGCGCTTGATCATCGAGCGGATCTGGGCCATCTCGATGGGCACGTTGGCAGGACCCAGGCGCCGATATACCCCGGCGGGAACAAATCCCTTCGAGCACAGGCAGTACGGCTTGTGAGGACCCGCTTCAACCTCGATTTTCACCAACGCCGCGCCATCGATGTCCAATGCGGAGACCGTCGTGATTTCAGAAACGTCGGGATACACGCCATCGGTTATTGCATTAGAGCATTGAAGCATGGTGGCATCGATATCGTCCACGCCGATGATGCTGCCAAAATCGTCGATTCCGATATACAAGGTACCGCCATTTGAATTGGCAAACGCCACCACAGCTTTGAGCAGCTTAGGGGTAAATGTGCACTTGAACTCCACGGTCTCACTTTCAACAAGCTGCATGCTACCCCCTATCATCGACTATCGACGATTCTAGACCAACTATCGACGATAAACAAGGCCCCTGGTACCCTCGCTTAGACCCGAGTGCCCGCGTGCAACGCTGCCCGCCGCACGCAAAAGGGCCCGCCAGCGTGTGCGCCAGCGGGCCCCAGGTCATATCGACACTACCCCGTGTGCCTGCAACCGCCTCTACTTGCAGCGCGCCTTGGGCTGCTGTTGGGTGATGCAGTGGATGTTGCCGCCGCCGTAGATAACCTCGCGAGTCATGATACCGATGACTTCACGGTCCGGATAAGCAGCCTGGATATCCTTGAGCGCCTGGGCATCGTTGGGGTCGCCAAACTGTGGCACCAGCACCGCCCCGTTGATGGGCAAGAAGTTGAGGTAGCTGGGCTCAAAGGCGTCCTCGGGAGTACGCGGCAGCACACCCTCGACCGGATCGATGGTCGATGCCTCCTCCTCGGTCATATATACCGAGGTCGCAGGCATAATCACCTTGTGAATCTTGAGCTTGCGGCCACGGGCATCCGTCGTCTCGGAAAGCGTCTTATACGCCTCTTGGCACTCCTTGTAGAACTTATGGTTGGGATCATCGGTCCACATGCAGCAGACCTCGCCGGGCGCACTAAAGCATGCGACGTCGTCCACATGACCGTTCGTTTCATACGGATCGATACCGTCCTTGATCCAGATAACCTTCTCGATACCGAGATACTCAGAGAGCTTCTCCTCAATCTGCTCCTTGGTGTACTGCGGGTTGCGGTCCTCGTTGAGCAGACACATCTCGGTGGTCACGACGGTGCCTTGACCATCACAGTTGAACGAGCCGCCCTCGAGGATATAATCCTCGGGACGATAGCGGTTAATCTGCTCGAGCTGTGCCACCTGCAGGCCAATGGAAGCGTCCTTGTCCCACGGGAAATACAGGCCGTCAATGAAACCGCCGTAAGCATTAAAGTGGAAGTGCGAAAGAGCAACCTCACCATTGTCATTAACGAGGAACGCCGGGCCGGGGTCGCGAATCCAGCTGTCGTTGTACTCCATGTGGATAACGCGCACGTTTTCAACGCCGTCGAAGATCTCACACACCGCGGGGAAGTCTTCGGTGTTGACGCCCACAGTGATGGGCTGAAAATGTGCAATGGTCATGATGATCTCGGTGAAGACCTTCTGCGCCGGCTTGGCGCCGCAGCGCCACACGTCGGAGCGGTGCGGCCACAGAATCCAGGTGCGCTCCTGTTCCTCATACTCGCCGGGCATATAGAACCCGTCCTTCTTAGGCGTGGATTCACTCTCATAGATGGTCTTCATTTCAAGCTCCTAAATCTCGGTACTTTTGCTTGACGAGACCATGATGCAGCCGTAGCCAGATGTCCTCAATGGTCCCTCGAGCCCCTTTCAGCGACCGACGGTATACCATTCGCTGACCTAAAGTTCTATTCAGGCCGAGAACATGACATACTGGGTTCCACAATGGAAAGGACGCCCTATGCCCCCATGCAATAAACAGCAGACTATTGAGTTGGACAGTACGACCTGGACTGCTCTCAACGAGCTTGCGCTTGCAATCCACGCATCACACGGTGTCGATAAGCTGCAAAAGGAGACCCTCGAGGGAACGACAGGGCTCGTGCCCCATCGGATCGCCATGTTCGACCTGATCGAGGCGGCGGGCAGTGATGCCCCACGTTACGTCCACCCCGCAAGCAGCGGAATGGACGACCGCGCACTGAGCGACTACTACAACCGCTACGCCGCGATGGACTATACAACATGGAGCTTTGACTTACATAAGGTCGGCGTCTACCGCGACCTCGACCTCGTCGACGTCGAGCGACGCGATGCCACGCCCATCTATCGCAAATGGATGGAACCGCAGGGCGTCTACTTTGGCTGTACGGCCACGCTCGCGCACAACGACAGGCCGCTAGGAAGCATCACCCTGTTTCGCGAACGCACGGCCGGAGACTTCACCGACACCGAGCTCGCAATCCTGCTCGAAATCGCTCGGCACGCGAGCCTCGCGCTCGCCAACCTCTATCCTCGGGGCATTAAACTCACCCAGACAGAAGACACAAACCAGCTGAATGCTTTCATTACAGAACACAATATCCAACCGCGCGAAGCCGAAGTCATGCGGCTCATGCTCGACGGCAAAACGAACAAACAGATGGCAAACGAGCTATTCATAAGCGAGTCAACCGTCAAGAAGCATGTCAACGCCATCTATCGCAAGCTCGGCGTCAGCAACCGCCTGGGCCTCATGACTGCCACGCAAAACATCCCGCGATAAAAAAGGGCGCCCTCCATGTGGAGAACGCCCTTTGATTTCGCCATTTGAATTATTGTCGGCTCTGGCTCAAAGAGTAGACAGGTTTATTTTGGCAGGTTTTATCTGGGCAAATGTCTGCCGCCACGAGGGAGCTGCCTTCCATCGCGGCGGTCTTCTAGCAGAAAAACCAAGTGAGCAGGCTTTTTGTAGGAGACCAAGCACGCCCCAAAACGCCACAGCTCTGACCTGCGGTTTTATTGAGTATTTGTCGCGGTGTGCTCGGCATATCCAAATAAGTCTACTCACTTGCATCTGCCCATCCCCTTTGTGGTGGTTTGGAGCTCTCCTCGGCGGAATGCTAGACTGGCGGCGTATACATTCGCGCCAAAACACGGGTCGCATGCAAGAAAGGAGATGCCATGGCGCCTATCGCACCGCTCAAGATGCTCGTCGCTCCTGCCGCCAAGACCATCGCCCGCCTGAGCGACTCACTCACCTACGAAGATATCCCCTGCGTTGTCGACGAGCGTACGGACAGTTGCCCTTACCTGGGCCACGTCCCCTACTTTGCGCCTAAGCTCGCTTCTGATCCCGAGCACCGCGAACAGTAATCCAAGATGCATCAAGCGCCGCGCAACTCGCGGCGCTACTATTTTGATGCAAAGTAACCTGACTCCCTTGCGCCAACGCCGGGATTGTCGACGCTGCGGCCGCGGCGCGATATGAGGCGCGAAACCTCGCCCAGCAACACGCCGATCACCACACCCATGAGAATGGGCAACTTTGACATCTCGGCGGGCGAGCTGTTAAGCGGCACGATTGTCGCAACAATGGAAAGCACGAGCTCTACCACCGGCACCGCAAGCGCTACCGCAAGCACCTTGCCCTCGAAGGGCGCGCGAAACACACGCGGGCGGTCGTCGTATTTACGCAGGCGCCAAAACGCCGGGAACATCGGGATATAGCTCATGAGCAGAAAGACGACGTTCATTGAGAAGAAGACCCAAAAGACGTCGGAACCTTCGCCCAGCGGAATCTGAAGTAGCAGCACCAAGCTGGCAAAACAACCGTTAATGAGTGCCGAGCCGTTGGGCATGCCGGTCTTCTTGGACACCAGCGCAAAGGGACGCGGCATGTTGCCATGGCGCGCGGCATAGCTCGCCACGTTGTTGACGCCAAAGCTCCAACAGATCATGTTGGCAAACAGCGTTACCAAAAAGGCCATGCCCACGATCATTGTCAGCGGATGGCTGCGCCCCACCATGGCGGCAACCGCGTCCACAATGCCCGAATCGAGCGAAAGCTGCTCGGTGGGGACCGCAGCCCCAATGCCGATGCCGCAAATGATGTAAATTGCCGCAATGGCAACGCCGCCGGCGATAACCGCCTTGGGAATATCACGCGACGGGTTTTTCATTGTGCTGGCAAAGGTCGCGACCACTTCGAAGCCCATAAAGTTGAATAGGATGATCGAAAGATACGTCAGTGAGTTAGTGTCTCCCAGATCGGGGACAAAGGTCTTAAACGACATATCGTTGGCAAAGCCGTTATTGCAGGCAAACCAGATGCCGACGATTCCCACCACGGCGGTAATGAGCACCTTGATGACGGCGCCGCCATCCATGACCCAATCGGCCTCGGCCACCGGCTGCATTGCCATGACCGTGACGCTCCACACAAAGGCAAGCTCGATGGCAATTCGGACCCCGAGCGAAAACTCGACACCCCATACCGCATTGATGACACTGGGGAACATGCAGGCGATACTTGCCACCCACAGTGGAAAGTTGACCCAATAGCACCAGGAGCAGCGGGCGCCCCAACGGTCGCCCAAGCCCAGGCGAACCCAATCGTACAGGCCGCCCTCGGAATCGAACGCCGTACCGAGCTCGGCCACCACCAGGCCATAGGGAAGCAAAAACGTAATGATGAGGAAGATCCACCAGAAGAACTGCACGTTACCCATGGCAGATGCCGGAGCGGCCGCCTCGATGGTAAAGACAACGCAGATAACCGAGAGGATGACCTCGAACAGGGAGAACTTTTTACCTGCCACGGCACGCTCCCCCTACAGCAAAAAGGACGGCATCTGTACCGAAGGCGCAGCCCAAGGTAGGGTTGCAGGCCGCGTCACCGGTGCAGGTGCCATCCCAAAGAGAAGAGAGGATGCAATTGTTGGACCAACGCTCGCGGAACAGGCGCGTGTAGATAACGATACGCTGGTACATAGATACTCCGATCAAAACGGTCGCGCTCGCAACCGGAAACTATCAGCAATTGAATACGCGTCTGACCTGGGAAATTCAAGCGAACAATTGGCCTAACCCGCAATAAATCCCAGATCAGACGCGTACTCAATCAAAGAGGCGGGCACTCCGAAGTGGAGGCAACGGAGTGCCCAAAGAAAAAACCCAGCCGACCAAGACATCAAGTGACCAGACCATCAATGCCCCGAGATGGTCACGGTGCGATTCACCGACTGTCCGATTGATCGGCTGGGTTTCTGAGGTGCGGCAGATTCCCGTGAAAGAGGAGCGCCGCGTACTTTGGTACGCAAGCGACGAATGAACGGGAAGGTGCCGTGCCTCAGGAAGACAGACGATTAAGCGGACGGCTCCTGCTGCGTGATGCAGTGGATGTTGCCGCCGCCGAAGACGACCTGCTCGGACTGAACGCCGACGCACTTGTAGACGCCCTCGCCCCAGACCTCGTCGTAGATCTTCTGGAGCGTGTCAACGGCCAGCTGGTCGTTCTCGTCGCCGTACTGCGGGACGATAACGCCGTGGTTGGTGACCAGGTAGTTCATGTAAGAGGCGATCAGCGGCTCGTCGGGGACGCGCGGCTCGGCGTTCTCGTCGGCGTCGATGGTGTCGCAGGAGGCCTGGTCCATGAACAGCGGGTTCACGGGCATGCAGAGCTTGTAGACCTTCATCTTGCGGCCCTTGGCGTCAACGGCGTTGGAGAGGGTCTCGTAGGCGGCGTGGCACTGCTCGTAGAACGGATACTCGGGATCGTCGGTCCAGATGCAGGCCATGACGCCCGGGGCGATGAACGTGGCGACGTCGTCGATGTGGCCGTTGGTCTCCTCGGGGTCGATGCCCTCCTTGACCCAGATGACCTTCTCGACACCCAGGTAATCCTTGAGGTGCTCGTCCATGTAGGCGCGAAGCTCCTCGCTCCAGGGCTCAAACTTCTTGTGGTACTTGGGCCAGATGGACTCGGGATCCTCTTCCTCCTCGAGCACCGCGGAGCAGGTGCGGCCGGGGGACAGGAGGCACTGGTCGGTCACGACGAGGGTGCCCTCGCCGTCGACGGTGATGGAGCCGCCCTCGAGGATCATGTCGTCGGGACGGTAGCGGCGGCAGCCGGAGAGCTCGGCCATCTTGAGGGCGATCTGCTCGTCCTTGTCCCACGGGAAGTACAGGCCGTCGACCAGGCCGCCGTAGGCGTTGAAGTGCCAGTGGTTGGCGCGCTTCTCGCCCTTGCCGTCGATGACGTAGGTGGCGGCGGTGTCGCGGAACCAGGCGTCGTCGGTGGTCATCTCGATGACGGTGACGTTCTCGTCGTTCTCGAAGACGGCCTTGCAGTTGGCGTAGTCGACCTGGTTGGCGCACATGTAGACCGGGGTGAACTCGGAGATGGCGCGGGCGATGGCGGCATACTGCTTCTGGGCGGGCTTGGCGCCGTGGGCCCAGGTGTCGGTGCGGTGGGGCCAGCCCATCCACACGCGGTCCTGCGGGGCGAACTCGGCGGGCATGAAGAAGCCGTCGGCCCTGGGGGTGGACTCGGACTCGGTGATCGTACGCATAAGATTTCCTCCAAATCGAACGATCGTTTGCCGCGGGCGGGTTACCCGCAGCCTAAAACCAAGAGATGGTAGGCGCCCGTTCCCCGGCAAAGGTCGGGGCGCCCGGCGCCGGTTTTCACGGAGTCGCACCGGCAAGCGACGACGTAACCAAGTGCGTGGAGACAAAACGCACGAAGGATACGGAAGAGAGATTGGGGTGGGCGGTGGTTACCGGAGCTATCGCTCACACCCACCCCAGGGAATGGTTAGCAAACCTGTCGCTTGGACACGCCTCCGAAGAGGCTGGAGTGCCCGGGGTCGGGAGCGACAAGCCCGACGAAGCGCACGTTGGTACGCAAGGAGGGTTGGAGCCCCGAATCCGGGTGCTCTAGTTCTCCTCGGCCTCGGCAGCCTCCTCAGCGAGACGCTGGGCTGCGAGCTCAGGGGTCAGACCCTTGTACTCTTCCTTGCGGCCCTTGGCGCTGACGACGCGGACGACCTCGCCGATGAGCACGAGCACGATGAAGATGACGATCATCGGGACCTTGTCGCCAATTTCAGCAGCGGAGAACGGGATCAGCGTGGCAACGATGGCAAGAACCAGCTCGATGCAGGGGATGGCCAGCATGACCTTCATCATCGCGCCCTTGAACGGGAACGTGAAGATGCGCTCACGGTTGGGGTCGTTCTTACGAAGGTTGAGGAACGCCGGGAACATCGGGATGTAGGTCAGCAGCAGGAAGACGACGGAGGTGCCGAAGAGCATCCAGAAGACACCGTTGGAGATGGCGTCGATGGGAACGAGCTGCAGGCACAGCACCAGGGAGGCAACGACGGCGTTGACCAGGTTGGCGCCGTTGGGCATGTCGTCATCCGAGATCATCGAGGCGAAGACCTTGGGCATGTTGCCGTGCTCGGCAGCGTAGCGGGCGACGGAGTTGACGCCGAAGGACCAAGCGGCCATGTTGGCGAACAGGGTGATCAGGAAGGCGATGCAGATGACCTTGAAGATCATGGAGTCGCCCACCATGGTCTGGACTGCGACGATCATGCCGTAGTCGGGGTCGATGGAGTCGGCCGGCACGGCGGCGCCGATGCCGAAGCCGGCGAACAGGTAGATGACGGCGATAGCCACGCCACCGACGATGATAGCCTTGGGAATATCGCGAGCGGGATCGGCCATGTCGTCGGTCATGGTGCAGATGACCTCGAAGCCCATGAAGTTAAAGATGATGATGGACAGGTAGCCAAGAGCGTTGGTGTTGGTGAGCTCGGGCAGGAAGGTGGCAGCGGACATGTCGTTCGCAAAACCGTTCTCCATGGCATACCAGATGCCCAGGGCGCCGACGATAACGGCAACGGCGACCTTGATAATGGCGCCACCGTTGAGGACCCACTCGGAGTCGGCAGCCTTGGAGCGGCCCATAAGGTAGACGATCCACACAAAGGCAAGTTCGATACCCATCTTGGCAATCAGGTTGAACTCGACGCCAAAGACCATGCCCAGGATGTCGGGGAACATGGTGGCCAGCGAGGCGATCCACAGCGGGTAGTTGACCCAGTAGTAATACGAAATGCGGGCGCCCCACTTGTCGCCCAGGCCATCGCGTACCCAGTCGTAAATGCCGCCCTCGCCGTCATAGGTGGTGCCGAGCTCGGCGACAACCATGCCATAGGGAAGCAGGAAGGTCAGGATCAGGAAGATCCACCAGAAGAACTGCTGGTTGCCAATGGCGGCAGCAGGTGCGGCGGCCTCGCAAACGAAGACGACGCAGATGATGGTCGAAATGACCGTCAAGAAGGAAAGCTTTTTCTTTCCGTCGCTCATGATGAGCTCCTTCGCTCAGTCTTGGACAGATCCGAGGCCCTAAGGTATTAAGGCAATTGCTTGGGCCTCGGTGAGCGGGCGACAGGAGACGAGCATCCGCCGCCCGCAAACGTACTTTTAGAAGCCTTGAGGCTTAGAGCTGCTCGAGAGCCTCGAGAGCGGCGTGGAGCTCAGCCTTGGCGGAGTACTCGACACCCTCGTCGTTGAGCGGGGTGCGCTTGCCCAGGGCGGCAAGGAGAGCACGGATGGAGTGCTTGCGGTTCTCGGCCTCGACCCAGCACAGGGAGCGCTCGGGATCGTCCATGACCTCGTCGACGACCTCCTCGTTGCGGGTGGCCGGCAGGCAGTGCATGAACTTGGAGTTGGGGCCGGCGAAGTTCATCATATCCATGGTGACCTGATACTTGGGATAGAACACGTCCATGTAGTTCTCGCCCGAGACCTCCTCGTCGTACAGGCCATACCACACGTCGGTGTAGATGAAGTCGGCGCCCTTGATGCACTCGATGTCGTCGGAGATAACAACCGAGCCGCCGGAAACCTTGCAGTTCTCCTCGGCGATGGCCATCATCTGCTTGCCGAACTCGGCGCGCTCCTCGACGGTGCCGACGTGCAGGCCGCCGTCGGGAATCTGGTGGCCCTTAGGTCCAAACTGGACAAACTTCATGCCGATCTTGGAGGCGATGAACATGAGGGAGACGCAGACCTGGGTGGCGTCGCCGATGAAGGCCAGGGTGCAGTCCTCAATCTTCTTGCCCTCGGGGAGGTTCTCGAGCATGGTCATGAGGTCGCCCATCTCCTGCGTGGGATGGTTGAACTCGGACATGCCATTGATGACGGGCACAGCGGA
Organism: uncultured Collinsella sp.; assembly: GCA_900544845.1. Taxonomy (GTDB): domain Bacteria; phylum Actinomycetota; class Coriobacteriia; order Coriobacteriales; family Coriobacteriaceae; genus Collinsella. Next base: position 11,457 of record UQWV01000030.1, read on the forward strand.
GCCCTCGGCGAGGCCGACGACGTCCTTGTGACGGTCAACGCGAGCCATCATGATGTCGAGCAGCGAGCCCATAACGCGAGCGGTGTCGCCCAGGGACTCGTGACCGCCGAGCTGGATGGTACCAGGGCCATAGAACTGAGCATGGCCGCCGAGGTCGGTCATAGCGGTCTCGAAGGAAAGACGGGTGCGGGTGGAGACCTGCTGGAAGATCATGCCAAGGCTCTTGTTGCGGAGCAGGTGCGGATAATAACCGTCAACCTTGATGGCCTTCTTCATTGCCAGGCCAAGATCCTCGATAGCCAGGATCTGCTCTTTGGTGAAGTCGTTGGTGTCGATGAAATCCTTAGGCAGTGCCATGTCGATTTCCTTTCCGCCGGTCTTGCCGACTATTAACTATGAGGCGCTCGAACATCACGCCTCGTGTTGACAAGACCATCATTCACCCGTATGCAATTTTTACCTAGTTTATTCGGGATTAAAGACCGTTCACGGAGTTACACCCTCTCTAATCCAATATAAACCCGCAGGTCAAGAGTTTACAGGGGGTTTACCGTCTGGAACCGTGAACGGTATACGGCTATGCTGTATCTTGGCGTTTAATCCGCAATGGAACGAACGGCTGAGGCATGTATACCCGGGGGATATAGCGGGCTCTATAAGAGATCAAATGAGACAGGACGGTGACAGATGGACACACTCATGTTCTTCTATACCCTAGCAATACTCGTGATCTGTATTGTGACGGCAGTGCTTTCGCTTGCCGCCTATGCCTCGTCCCGTCGACGCTTCTTTATCTATGGCGGCGGCGTTTTTATTTGCTACGCCATCGAGATGACCGAGATCTTCTTTTTTGAATACACGTTGCAAAACCGAAGTTTTCCGGCCAATGACTATTACGCAATTACCATGCCTGTAATGCGGACCCTTGTGGCGACCGCTTCACAGGCTTTTATTTGGCTGATTGCCATGGACTTGCTCGACAAACATTCTAAAAAGCAGTTCGTTATCCCCGTCTTAACGTTTTTGCTGTGCGAGTCGCTGATTATCATCGCTGTCCCCTCCGGCCCCATGCATCAGTGGCTCTACTACACGATGCGTCAGGTATTCCTTGTCTTTGTGGGACTGTATATCTGTTGGACGGCTCATAAGAGTACAAAGGTTGAGCTGAAGACACGCGTCAACAACCAGCGAAAGCACCTGATTATCGGCGCCATCCTGGTCGGTTGCATCGTTGCCGAGGATTTCTACAACATCCTTGTCGTCCCCATGAGTCTGGCGCCCTCTTGGCTGCAGCTATATCTGTCCGAGCGCAACTTTAGCGAAAACGTCTTTGCGTGCTACTTTGCAATTCTGCTGATTATCTACTCCTACCACGTGCTTTCAATCCGCATGCAGGAGGCGCCCGAGGAAAAGAACGTCAGCGATCTTGATCGACACATCGAAGAGCAAATGCCCTTCTATCGTAACGCCTACAGGCTCTCCAACCGTGAGACCGAAGTCATGCGCCTTGTTGTGCTGGGCAAGTCGAACCAAGAGATTGCTGACGAGCTATTCCTTGCCGTGGGCACCGTCAAGACCCACATCCACAACATCCTGGTCAAAACCGAGCAGCAAAACCGCACGACGTTGATCCTCCACTTCTGGAAGCGCTAACCTGCCAAAAAAGGACAGGTTTATTTTGGCAGGTTTTATCTGGGCAAACGCCGACCGCCGCAGGGGAGCTGCTTTCCCTCGCGGCGATTTTCTAACTAGAAAAAAACTAAGTGAGTAGGCTTTTTGCAGGAGGCCAAGCACACCCCAAAACGCCACAGCTCTGACCTGCGGTTTTGTTGGGCGCTACCCGCGATGTGCTCGGCAGATCCAAAAAAGCCTACTCACTTGCATCTGAGATGCTCTAGATACGCAAAATACCGCCGCGAAGGGAGCTGGACTCCCTTCGCGGCGGTTATTCGCTCTGATTTTGCGACGGTTTTGCCCGCTTGTTACTCGCTGTAGCGGGTGGCGATGGCAGCTTGTACCATGCCGGCGCTCATGAGGTACGTTACCAAGAAGTAGCCACCATAGGCCGCCAGGAAAATCGCGCAGGTGAGGCCCACGGTGCCGGCGATGCTCATATTTCCGAATATGCTCACCAGCTCGATGATCACCTTAAGTGCCACAAAGGAGTGCGCCAGGCCCACTGCCAGCGGGAACAGGAAGAATACCGCTTGCTGCGCCATCACCGAATGGCGAATCTGGCGGTCGTCACAGCCGATCTGTGCCAGCACACGATAGCTGCGGCTGCCGTCGGCCACATTGGAGAGCTGCTGGATCGACAGTATCGCCGCGCACGCAACGACCAGTACAAAGCCAATGTAGATGGCCAGATAGCTAATCATGCCGTTCATTTGCGCTGCTTGCGCGTACATCTCGGAGCGCGTGATGAAGATTCCCCATGACCCCGGCTCCTTGCCGTCAACGAGCAGATTGTCGAGCAAAGTGTATTTAATGCTCTCGTCTGCCTCGGTCGTATCCATCCCCTGTTTGTAATTAACGAGCAGGCTACTGGAATACGGCTGCAGATTAAGCTGGGACAACAGCTCGTCGGCAACGACGACGGTACCCGGATTACTGCCCATCGCCGAGTTGGCGATGGCCGCCGTGTCCTTGTCCGACTTATCGGTTGCGGGCTTGAGCTCATGCCCACCCAAGGTGAGGGTATGGCCGCCGGCCATGTACTTGGTGTACAGGTCGCCCAGCTCACCGCCCATATCACACGTAAGCAGGTACTGGTCGCGGCCAATGCTCACCGGCTCCTCGCCCATCATCTGGCGCAGTTTGTTGTACTGGCTCGCCGGCGTCACAAACAGACCCATCGTATCGGCATTGCTACCCCCGAGCGCCTTGGGGAGCTTTTCGCCCATGGTCTTGCACATCTCACCCGCAGACACCGAAGGATTCGAACCGCCAAACGGGTAACTCAGATACGAATCGATCTGAACATGCTCACCGGCAACATCGGCGATATTGACCTTCTTGCCGGTCTCGTCGTTGTTGTCCGCCGACTTGCCCTTGCCGTGCCATGCGGAGTACAAATCGACCGTACTATCGGCCAGCACCATGCGATCGGCTTCAGACGGATTGATGTACCCTTTGTAGTAGTCGAGCGTATCGGGCGTGTAATAGACATACGTCTGAGACACGTCAACAGGGTTGTAGCGCTCCAGGTTTTCGTTCATCACGTTGGCAATTGACATACCGCACGTCACCGAGGTGATGGCCAAAAACAGGAGCATCGCGATGACGCCCATCGAAAAGCACACCGTGTTGACCTTGGCCGCAAGCTGGCGCACGGTAAACATGTTGAGGCCGCGCCAATACACGCCGCGCAGGCTCTGCAGCAGCTTGATGAGCATGCCCGAGAGTCCCCAGAACAGGGCAAAGGTGCCCACGGTAACCATAGCGGTCGTAATACCAAACTGGTTCATGGCCTCTTGCAGCTTGCTGTCCGTCGCGGTTAGCGGGAACCCATCACGTAGCAGACGGTAATAGGCCACGCCCACAAGCACCACGCCCACGGCAAAGATGGCAATCGCGATCCAGGGGTTGCGTGTCTTGATGCTCTCGTTGCGACGCTCGGCACCCATAAGCTCGATGAGTTTGGTACGACGCACGGCGCGAAGGTTCAGCAGTAGCGTGAGCACAAACATTACGAGCATGCAGGCAAGGGTCAGATTGAACGCATGCACCGAGAAAAAGAAGTGGAAATTGGCGATCTGTGTCTTAAAAAGCGAGGCCGTAAAGAACGTCATAAGCTGGGAGAGTCCCACACCCAGCACAATACCGGCGACAAAGGCCACGACCGACACTATCACGGTCTCGAGCGCCATGATCGTGGCGACGCGCCCGCGCCCCATGCCGAGCACCTGGTACAGGCCAAACTCCTTCTTGCGGCGTTTCATGATGAAGTTATTGGCATACACCATCAAAAAGGCCATGACACCGGCCAAAAAGTACGTCAGGTCGCCGAGTATGCTGCCCATAACCTGCGCCAAGCCCTCTTCATCGATTCCGGCGATGTCGACCTGCATCGAGATGGTGTTAAAGGCATAGAAGACCGTGACGCCCAGGGTGAGCGTCAAAAGGTAGACGAGGTAGTCGCGGCCGGCACGGCGGACGTTGCCCCAAGCGAGTTTACAGAGCATCGGAGCCCTCACCGCCCATCATGGCAACGACCTCCATAATGCGGTCGAAAAACTCTCGGCGGTCGGTGTCACCGCGGCGCAGCTCGGTGAAGATCTTGCCGTCGCGGATAAACAGCACACGGCTCGTGTAGCTGGCGGCAAAGCTGTCGTGCGTGACCATGAGCACCGTGGCGCGCAGGCGGCGATTGAGGGCCTCCAGGCTCTCGAGCAGCAGGCGAGCGCTCTTGGAATCGAGAGCGCCGGTGGGCTCGTCGGCCATGATCATGGTGGGGTCGGTGACAAGCGCGCGAGCCGCGGCAACGCGCTGCTGCTGACCGCCGGACATCTGGTAGGGATACTTGTCGAGCACCTGACTGATGGACAGGCGCGCTGCCACATCCTGCACGCGGGTCGAGATCTCTGCCGAGTTTGTGCGGGCGATGGTGAGCGGCAAGGCGATGTTCTCGCGTGCCGTGAGCGTATCGAGCAGGTTGGAGTCCTGGAAGATAAAGCCGAGCTCCTCGCGGCGGAACTGCGAGAGCTTGGCCTGCTTCATGCGCGTAACGTCCTGCCCGTTTATGCGAATGGTGCCGCTTGTGACGCTATCGATGGTCGACACGCAGTTGAGCAACGTTGACTTGCCCGAGCCCGAAGCGCCCATGATGCCAACACATTCGCCGCGGTTGACAGTAAAGCTGACGTCGTTGAGCGCGCGGGTCACGTTGCCCAGCGCTCCATATACCTTTTCGAGATGCGCGACCTCCAGTACCGGGGTCGCCATGTGCGTGCTTTGCATACCGAGTCCTTTCTTGCGATTAGTCTACGGCATCTATAGTCGCAAGAAGACGAGTCGGCTACCATCGATATGGCTTACGCTTGCCTTACCGTTGTGTAAGGTACAGGTAGCCGACCTGCCACGTGTTGATGTTGAGAGAGGACTCCTGTTGAAGACTGTTCATGTTGCCGCTGGGATCATTCGCAAGGAAGGATCTGACGAGCTGCTTGCCGTGCAGCGCGGCTATGGCGACATGCAGGGACTTTGGGAGTTCCCCGGCGGCAAGCTCATGCGCGGCGAGACGCCCGAGGACGCCGTACGCCGCGAACTCATGGAAGAGCTGCGGGTAAAAGTCACCAACCTGCGCGATTTTTACACCGTTGAGTATGACTACCCCGATTTCCATCTCTCGATGGAGTGTTACTACTGCTCGCTCGCCGATGAATCCGATGAACCCCAGAAGCACGACCGCCAGCTCGATATCCGCTGGATTCCGCGCACCTCGCTTGCCACGGTTGAGTGGATGCCCGCCGACAAAGGGCTTATCGATGCTCTGATTGAGTTGAAGGAAGATCGGCTTGAGGCCAACGGCACTGCCAACGACGCCGAGGCCACCACGACCGACAAACCCGCCACCAAATCCAAGCGCGCACCTAAGCGCCGCAGCAAGAAGCGTCCCAAACCCGGTCTGCTCGACGGCATCGATACCTCGGACCTTTCAGCCGACGAGCGCGAACTGGTGCGCCGTCGCGCCGCTATAAAAAAGTCCATGAAGGGCAACAAGCGTGCGAACACCAAACCCGAGCTGCTCGTACGTCAGCGCCTGCGCGCCGCGGGCCTCACGGGCTATCGTTTGGAATGGAAGGTTCCCGGCAAACCCGATATCGCCTTCCCCGGGCGCAAGATCGCCATCTTCGTCAACGGTTGCTTTTGGCACCGCTGCCCCAAGTGCAACCCTAGCAAGCCCAAGCGCAACGTTGAGTTTTGGGAGGCAAAGTTCCGTCGCAACGTCGAGCGCGACCGCGCTGCCGTGGCAGCGCTTACCCAAATGGGCTGGACGCCCATAACCATCTGGGAATGCGAACTCAAAAAGGACCGCATCGACGCCACCATGGAAAAGGTCATCGAGCAGGTGCGCACTGCAGAGCCGCAGCGCTAGGAACGAGCCGTCCACACGCCCCACACAGGCAAGCCACATCCGCGCCACAAACCTTAGAAAGCCCTTAAGCTCAAAACCTTTCAAGAGTGTTACTCGATGGCCTTGACCTGCGGTTTCATCGCAACGTCAAACCTGATTAAGCCTTTCTTTAGCGCTTCTTTGCAACAGCCGCGGCATAATACTGCCAACGCACGGAACCTAGCAGCATACCCCGTGCGCAACCTTTTGGTGGACATCGAGGAGGCCGCACGAGCATGCATTCTTCCAATGACGCAGCACAGCAGCCATCCCTAAATCATGCAAACCTTTTCTCCTTCCCCCCGACACAGAGAAACGGCCTCCTCGACTCCCCCACCACAAAAACCAAGCGCTCAGCCGATCAGAGCCTCAACTTACGAGCATCCTTCGAAAAGCTCCAAGCATCCCTAGACAAAACCTTCCCCAACCAAGCCCGGGCATACTAACCCCTCATCAACAAAGTAGCCCTCACGCTCCACCCTTTCCGCCCCAACGTCACAAGGGCGACGACCTCGAGTAGGTCAACCTGGGAGGGACGAGGGCTTAGTTCCCCAATCTTTCCGCAGAGGGCAAAAAGCAACGTCTTATTTTTCGACACTAACGCCACAAGGGCGATTGAGCAGGACGGTTTGGGCGGGTCCCGTACTTAGTTTCCAAAATCATTCCGCAGCGCGAAGGCCCCCGTTGTCAACGCTTCGAAGAAGCGAGACAACGGGGGCCTTCATGCGCGAGGACGTTTTGGAAACTAAGTACGGGACCCGTCCAAACCGTCCGGTGGGATCAGAGCACCCTTGCTGTTACTCTGCTTTGCCCACAGAGTTGAGGTTGGTCATGCGGATCTTAACCAGCTCGGTGATCTCACGCATACCCTCCTTGGCCGGCTTCTTAGGATCGAAGCAGGCGGGGTTCTCGGCCATGTAGGCCATGAAGCCCTTGGTGTAGGCCTGACGCAGCTCAGTGGCGTAGTTAACCTTGCAGATGCCGTTCTTCACAGCCTCGGCAACCTGCTCATCGGGCACACCGGAGGTGCCGTGCAGAACCAGCGGCACGTCGACGGCGTCGCGGATGGCCTTGACCACGGACTGCTCGATGTGCGGATCGCTCGTGTACACGCCGTGGCTGGTGCCAACGCCAATGGCCAGCGAGGTGCAGCCAGTGCGCTCGACGAACTCCTTGGCCTCGGCAGGATCGGTGTAGGGGCTCTCGCCCTCAACCGCGGGACCGTCGTCCTCCTTGCCGCCAACCTTGCCGAGCTCGGCCTCGACGGGCACACCCATGGCGCGGCCAGCGTCGGCGACGGACTTGGTCAGGGCGATGTTGTCCTCGAAGGACTCGTGCGAACCGTCGATCATGACAGAGGTGTAGCCAGTGCGGAAAGCCTGCATGCAGCGGTCATAGCCATCGCCATGATCGAGGTGCAGGGCGACGGGCACGGAAGCGCGCTCGGCGGCAGCCTTGACCATGCCGTAGAAGTAGTCCAGACCAGCGGTCTTGATGGTGCCCGGGGTGGTCTGCATGATGACGGGGGACTTGGTCTCCTCGGCAGCGGCCAGAACGGCCATAACAAACTCGAGGTTCTCGACGTTGAACGCGCCGACGGCGTAGTGGCCGGCCTGAGCGTCCTTGAGCATCTTTTCGGTGGTAACAAGTGCCATGAGCGTTTGCTCCTCTCCCTCGCCCGCATCTGGACATCGGGCGTACGTGTCCGCAAGGCGTTTTACCTTGCGTTTTGCTGCTTCCATTGTATGAAATTCAGCGGCTTTGCATGTGCGAGATATTGAGCCCATGCAGGTCAATACAGTCGTTTTTGAAAAGTAAACGGAAGGAATTGGGGCCGGGCGGGCGTGTTCGATATTGAATTTTGGGCGTTGAGCGTCTTTCTTTTATTGAAAAGATAAGTAATCGAAAGGTGTTTTCTTACTCAAAAAGAAAATGAACGAAAATAGAGTCAACACAATTCCTGCAAATTTAGCCGAGAATGGAGCAGACATGACCCAAGCTACCAACCGTGCTTTTGCCGACGAACGCCGCGCCGCCATCATGGAAATGCTCGAGCACAACGCCTCGGTGCAGGTAGCAGAAATCGCCCAGACCTTTGGCGTGTCCTCCGTCACCGCCCGCGCCGACCTGGACGCGCTCGCCGAAGCAGGCAAGCTGCGCCGCACGCATGGTGGCGCCGTATCGCTCCACAAGCGTCTGACTGTTTCCACGCAGGATCGCCGCATCAATGTCAACGTCGCCGCCAAACAAGCCATCGCACAAAGCGCCATTGAACTCGTCAATGACGGTGACACCCTGCTCGTCGACTCGGGCACCACGGCGCTCGAGTTCGTCCGGCTCCTTGATCAGCGCGACGGCATCACCGTTATCACGGCCGACATTACCATCGCCGATTATATTGACGAGAGCATGCCCTCGGTCGATGTCGTCATGCTGGGCGGGGCACTGCGCAAAGGTCATCGCTATCTGTACGGCCCACTTACCATGCAGGCTCTCCAAATGGTCCACGCCGATCTTGCCGTCATGTGCCCTGGCGCTTTTGTTCCCGGCTGCGGCTTTACGACCGACTTTCCCCAGATGGCCGAGACCAAAACAGCTATGATCGCCGGAGCCCATCAAAGCGTCGCCCTCATGGACGCTAGCAAGGTTAACGGACGCGGCATGTACCGCTTTGCCGAACTGACTGATGTCGACACCATCGTGATGGACCGTGACCCCGATCATGCCGTCGCCACCTCAATCGCCGAGGCCACCGACAGCGCACGTCCAGCCCTCATCATCGCCGGCGCTTAAACAAAAACCACCACAAAGGTGCCTGTCCCCTTTGTGGTGGTTGTGATGGCTGAGCGTCAAAAGTGAGCGTGTCGCTACTTGGACAGCTCGTCGGCGAGGGCCTCGATCTGGGCGCGCGAGGCTTCGTTGAGCGAGCCCAGCACAGTCACCTTGTTCTGCGTCAGGGTGATGTCCTTCATGCCCTCGAGCTCCTTGGTCATAACCTTGGCAGCCGCGGGTGCCCAAGAGCCGGCCTCGACGAGCGCCACCGTACGGTTCTGGTAGGCGTGCTCGGCGAGCGTATGGATGAAGGTGCTCATGCACGGGAAGATCTCGCCCTGATAGGTGATGGAGGCGAGCACCAGACGGTCGTAGCGGAACGCATCCTCAACGGCCTCGGCCATGTCGTCACGAGCCAGGTCAAAGACGGAGACCTTCTGGCCGCGAGCCTCAAGCGCAGATGCGAGCTCCTCGACGGCAGCCTTCAGATGCCCGTACACGCTCGCGTAGGCAATCGTGATACCCTCGTCCTCGGGTTGATAGCTCGACCAGGTGTTATAGGTGTCGAGGTAGTAGCCCAGGTTCTCAGTCAGCACGGGGCCGTGGAGCGGGCAGATAATCTGGATGTCCAGGTCGGCGGCCTTCTTGAGGACGGCCTGCACGAACTTGCCGAACTTACCGACGATGCCAAAGTAGTAACGGCGCGCTTCGCAAGCCCAGCCCTCGGGATCCTCGATGTCGTTGGCGCCAAACTTGCCAAAACCGTCGGCACTAAAGAGCACCTTGTCGGTGGACTCGTAGGAGAAGAGCACCTCGGGCCAGTGAACATTGGGGGCACCGACAAAGGTTAGGCTGTGGCCGCCCAGGTCGAGCACGTCGCCATCTTTGACGACCATCTTGCGCTCGGGGAAGTCGGTGCCAAAGTAGTTGACCATCATACGGAAGGCGCCCATGCTGGCCACGATCTGCGCCTGGGGATAGCGCTCCATAAAGGCGGCGATACCGGCGGAGTGATCGGGCTCCATGTGATGGACGACCAGGTAGTCGGGCGTACGGCCGTCGAGCGCGGCCTCGAGGTTGCCGAGCCATTCGTCGACAAAGCCAGCGTCAACCGAATCGACGACAGCGATTTTATCGCCCAAGATAACATAGCTGTTGTATGCCATGCCGTTCTCGGACACGTCGTACTGGCCCTCGAACAGGTCAATGTCGTGATCGTCGACACCGATGTAGTGGATATCCTTGGTGATCTCCATCAGGCAAAGCCTCCTAGATAGACAAAAGAACCCGTCTATCATAACACTCGCCTTCATAGCCACGGCTATCTGTCAGCATCCTTATCGATTGGAATTTAGGCGGAATATACTGCCGTTGACCTGCGCAAACTATGAGTGTGGTATCGCCGTGCTATGTCGAATAATGAGCTGGCCGGGAATACGGATGGCAACGGTTTTGCCCGCCGTACCCGCCTCGGGAACCGCATGCTCAAACACCTCGCATCCGCGCTGATGTAAATCGAATCGCACGGTCGTGAGCTCGTTGTGTGCCACAAAATCATCGAGCGAATCGTCGACGCCCACCACGCTCACGTCCTCGGGCACACGCAGGCCGCCATCGCGTAGCGCCGCAATTGCGCCGTTTGCCATCTGGTCGTTTGCCGCGTAAATCGCCGTCATGGTGTGATCGTGCTCGGCCAGGTGCCTGCCGGCCTCGTAGCCGCTGTTGGCAGACCAGTCGCCCTCGAGCGGCTCTGCCGGCTCGATGTGTTTACGCTCGAGTGCATCCTGCCAACCGGCGCGACGAAATTGTTCGTCGACCGAGAACGACGGGCCGCCAATATAGCGAATCTGCTCGTGCCCCAGCTCAAACAGGTGATCCATAAGCAAGAGCGAGCAGCCGTAATGATCGGAGTCGACCGTGGTCACCCGCGGGTGCGCGTACATGGTGACGATAACCGTGCCAATGCCCGGCAGTGGATCAAACGTCTCAAAATCGGGCGCCATGCGGCTCATGCCGATGATGATGCCGTCCACCGGCAATGCGGCCATACGACGCGTGGCCTCGGCAAGCGAAAACTCCTCGGTCTTGGACATCTCGACCAGCGTGATAGCGCAATTATGCTCGCGAGCAGCGCTGGCGATGCCGTCGATCATTGAGAGGTTGCCAAACTTGGTGACATCGTTGACGCACAGGCCGACCGAATGGTAACGGCCGTCGCGCAGCGAGCGACCAGCATAACTCGGACGAAAGCCGAGCTCTTGCATGGCGGCCTGCACGCGCTGTCGCGTCTGCTCGTTAACGTTGGGCAAGCCGTTGGCGACGCGCGAAACCGTCTGCTGCGAAACGCCGGCAGCGCGGGCGACGTCGGCCATGGAGACCGGACGCGTACCTGTATCGTTGGACGGGCGCCTTGCCACAGAATCACCTTCACCCTTGCGAGATCTGAATAGCGTGAATGCCGGCCCGGGCAGAAATACACCCCGCGCCGAGGCCCACTATCATCGGACGCATGTTAACGTACTCTACTTTTTCTATCTGCATCTCTTCTGCTTTATAAGTCCATACGGCACTACCGTTCACGGCCAAATATCGACCGATTACCAGATTCTCAAAAAGTGACAAGCGTTGTGTTATGAGTACGTTAACATAGCCCGTAACGTGCGATATCGTGAACACCTGGTTCATGCCGCTTCAAGTTGTTAACGTACTCATAACGACGCAAAACTCACCCGTGCGCGCCAAGGAAAGGACTCCCATGACCACTCCCGACGAAAAGACACTCGCCACGCTCACCAAGCTATTTGAGGAGGAGCTTGGCCCCATCGGCGACCGCCAGGTGCTCTACGTGCACGCGCCCGGCCGTTCCGAAATCAGTGGCAACCACACCGATCACGAGGGCGGCCACGTTATCGCCGGCTCGCTCGATGTCGCCGTCGACGGCATCGCCGTAGCGACCGACACCAACAAGGTCCGCGTTGCCGATGAGGGCTACCCCACCTTTGAGATCACGCTCGATACGCTAGACGTTCAGGAGTCCGAGAAGGGCACGTCCGCAAGCCTCGTCCGCGGCATGGCCCACGAAATCGCCTCTCTGGGCGTTGAGCCCCAGGGCTTCGACTTTGCCTTCACCTGCTCCGTCCCCTCGGGCGGCGGTCTTTCGAGCTCCGCTGCTGTCGAGGCGGCATACGGTCGCGCCATGGAGACGCTCTGGGACGCACCCGCCATCGAGCCCGTCGCGCTCGCCCAGATGAGCCAGCGCACCGAGAACAACTATTACGGCAAGCCCTGCGGTCTGATGGACCAGGCCGCCGTTTGCTTGGGCGGCCTCGCCTACATGGACTTTGAGGATCAGGCTCAGCCTAAAACCCAGAAGCTCGAGCTCAACTTTGAGGATCACGGTTATGCGCTCGTGCTCGTTAAGGTCGGTGCCGACCACGTGGCCGCCACCGATGACTACGCCGCCGTTCCGCGCGAGATGCAGGACGTCGCCGCCGAGTTTGGCAAGGCACGCCTGTGCGAGGTAAACGTGGCGGACTTTGACGCCAAGCTCCCCGAGCTGCGCGCCAAGCTGGGCGACCGTGCCTGCCTGCGCGCCGTTCACTACTGGTACGAAAACGGCCTGGTCGACAAGCGCTGGGCAGCCCTGAACGCCGGCGACATCGACCAGTTCCTGGTCCTGACGCGCGAGTCCGGCGCCAGCTCTGCCATGTACCTGCAGAATGTCGTTGCCAAGCTGGGCTCCGAGCAGCCTTCCATGTATGCCCTGGCGCTGGCCGAGCACGTGCTCGACGGCCGCGGCGCCGTTCGTATCCACGGTGGCGGCTTTGGTGGCACCATCCAGGCCTTCGTGCCGCTCGACCTGGTCGACACCTTCATCGCCAAGATGAACGGCTGGCTGGGCGAAGGCTCTGCCCGTCACTACGCCATCTCTGACAAGGGGGCTTACGCGGCATGGCTGTAATGACTGACGTGCGCGAGGCCGCGCAGAACCTGATCGAGTACGCTATCCACCGATCGATGATCGGCCAGGACGATCGCATCTGGGCATACAACACCATTTTGGAGTGCATCGGCGCCACGGGCCCCGCACTCGACATGACTTGGGCACTCCAAGTTGAGAAACTCTCGCTCTTGCACCCCGATACCCTGCCTGACTTTGACCTGGAGGGCACGCTCGCCGCGCTTGCCGAGGCCGCCGTTGCCAACGGCGCCGCCGAGGACACGGCGTCGGGCCGCGACCGCATCGCCATGCGCATCATGGGCGCGCTGATGCCGAGGCCTTCGGTTGTAAACGAGGAGTTCGACGGCCGCATGGGCGTCAACGAGCCCCGCGCCGCGACCGACTGGTTCTACGGTCTGTGCTGCGACGCCGGCTACGTGCGCCGCGCCGCCATCGCGCGCAATATCAAATGGAACACCCCCACCAACTGGGGTGACCTGGAGATCACTATCAACCTGTCAAAGCCCGAAAAGGACCCGCGCGATATTGCCGCAGCCGGTGCCGCCAAAAACACGGGCGAGAAGTATCCCGCCTGTCAGCTCTGCATCGAGAACGAGGGCTACCCCGGACGCTCCGCCGCAGCCGACGGCGGCGCTCATCCCGCCCGTCAGAACCTGCGCGTTATTCCCATCCAGCTCGACGGCGAGCGCTGGGGCTTCCAGTACAGCCCGTACGCGTACTTTAACGAGCACTGCATTGCCATGAGCTCCGAGCATCGCCCGATGCACGTCGACCGCAAGGGCCTGACCTGCCTGCTCGACTTTGTCGACCTGTTCCCGCACTACTTTATTGGCTCCAACGCCGACCTGCCCATCGTGGGCGGCTCGATTCTGTCGCACGACCACTTCCAGGGCGGTGCGCACGAGTTCCCCATGATGCATGCCGCCGAGGTCTCGCAGTTTAGCGTGCCCGGCTTTGACCAGGTCACCGGTACCGTGCTGCAGTGGCCGCTCTCGGTGCTGCGCCTGCGCTCGCATGACCGCGCCCAGCTGCTCGACGCTGCCGAGAAGATTATCCTCGCCTGGCGCGAGTGGACCGATGAGTCTGTGGGCGTCATCGCGCACACGGCCGATGGCGTGGCGCACAACACCGTGACGCCCGTCATCCGCCGCGTCGACTCCCGCGGCAATGCCGGCGGCGAGATTTACGAGGCCTACCTGGCGCTTCGCTGCAACATCACGACCGACGAGCATCCGCTGGGCGTTTTCCACCCGCATGCTGAGTACCACCACATTAAGAAAGAGAACATCGGCTTGATTGAGGTCATGGGCCTGGCCATTCTGCCGCCGCGCCTGGTTCCCGAGCTTGGCGCTGTCCGCGAGCACTTGCTGGCGGCCAAAGCCGATGCCAGCTACGACCTTGCTGGCGCGCTCGAGGGCGACGACCTTTGCCGCAGCCACGCCGCATGGGCCAAGGACGTCTTTGCCCGCCGCGCCGACGAGCTTACGGCCGACAACGCCATCGATATCCTGCACGAGGAGGTCGGCGTGGTGTTTGGCCACGTGCTCGACAACGCCGGCGTCTTTAAGTGGGACGAAGCCGGCCGCGCCGCCCAGCAGCGCTTTATCGACTCGCTGTAACGATCCCTTGGGGACGGAGGAAAACGGATCATTTCGTCTTCAAAACAACGGCGCCCGCCGGCAACATCGCCGACGGGCGCCGTTTTATTAGCTAGTCGTTGGGGACGTTCTTAAATGACTAGTCGTTGGGGACGTTCTTGTTTGACTAGTCGTTTAAGAACGGACCCCACCACAAAATTGGCCCCCGGGGTAGTAGATTTTTTTGCCACCCCACCCAAAAACCCCCACAACGCGCAAAGTTGC
>UQWV01000031.1 GCA_900544845.1 uncultured Collinsella sp.
AGGAAGAAGGGCGTGAAGGGAGCGAAGAGCGTTGCTGCCTAGGCTAGCCCCTTGTCACACAAACTACCGAAGCCTCAAATAAGTTGCGGTGGAATAGTTCCTGCCTGGGCCTTCAGAGGCCTTAAACAGGAACTATTCCACCGCAACTGATGAGGAGGATGCGGCTAGGCAACGGGCTTTGCGCGGCGGATGGCTGGGAACAGTACGGTGACGGCGAGGATGACGCCCACGACGGCAATCGCCCCGCCCACGAAGCCGATCCAGGCGATACCGGGGCCCGACACCACGGCGCCGCCGATCGCCGTACCGGTGCCGATCCCCAGGTTGAACAGGCCCGAGAAGATCGACATGGCGACGGCCGACGAGTCCGCTGGCGTGTACTTGATGAGCTCGGCCTGAAACGCCACGTTAAAGGCCGTGGCGCAGCAACCCCACAGTGCGCAGACGGCAAGCACTGCCACGAGCGACGATGCGGCCGGACCCATGAGCAGCAGGGCCGCCGGCACGCCGGAGAGCGTGATGGCCAAGAACGGGAAGCGGTGCCCGTCGAACAGGCGGCCAAACAGCCAGCTGCCCGCCAGGCCGGAGCAGCCAAACGCCGTCAGCGTCATGGTGATGGCGCCCGCGTCGACGTGTGCGACCTGCGCCAGGAAAGGCTCAATGTAGCTGTAGCTTGCGTAATAGCCGGTCGCCATAAAAACCGTGACCGCGTAGAGCGCGACCAGGAACGGATTCTTGAGCAGCTCGGGCAGCTGTTTGACGGTAAAGCGCTCGCCCGCCGGCATGGCCGGGAACACCGCGGCCTGGTAGACGACCGCGATGGCTGAGAGGGCCCCGACCACGGCAAACGTCATGCGCCAGCCCACGGCCAGCCCGATGGCGCGGCCGATCGGCAGGCCAAAGATCTGCGCGATGGACGAGCCCGTGGCGATCATGCTGATGGCGAGCGCTCCGTGGCGACTGTCGACCAGGCGCGAGGCCATAATCGAGGCGACCGACCAGAACACGGCATGCGCGCAGGCGACCACCAGACGTGCGCAAACCAAAATAGGATAGGTGGGCGCCACGGCGGACAGGAACTGGCCCAGCGAGAACACGGCGAGCACGCCGAGCAGCATCCGCTTGAACTCAAAGCGCGAGGCAAACACCATAAGCGGCAGCGACAGCAGCATGACGCCCCAGGCGTAGACCGAGATCATGATGCCTGCTTGGGCCTCCGTGAGCGAGAACGATGCGGCGATATCAGTCAAAAGGCCGATGGGCATAAACTCCGACGTGTTGAACACGAACGCACAGCAGGTGAGCCCGACGAGCGGGAGCCACTGCCTGAGCGTGATGCCGTCTTGCCTTGCCTGACTCATATATAACGTCTCCAATCATTTTGAGCGGAGGCGATTATATAGCAACGGCCCCGCATCCGTCAGCAACAGATGCGGGGCCGAAAACAATTCGATACACAGAGGTTGCGCCGTCAATTCATAACTAAGCCAACCCCAGCAACATGCCCGCCGAATGCACGACAAACGCCACGACCCAGGCGACCGTCACCTGAAACGCGAATACGGCCACGGCATAGCGTGCGCCCAACTCGCTCTTGACGGCGCCGATGGACGCCACGCAAGGCGGGTACAGCAGCGTAAAGACCAGGAACACGTAGGCGGTAAACGGCGAAAACATGGCTGACAGTGCCGCGGGCGACGTTGCGCCCAAAAGCACCGTGAGCGTCGAGATGACGCTCTCCTTGGCAATGAGCCCCGTGACGAGCGCCGTCGAGGCGCGCCAGTCGCCAAAGCCGAGCGGGGCCAACACCGGCGCGATGATGCTACCCAGACCGGCAAGCAGGCTTTGCGACTGGTCGGCGACCACGTTAAAGCGGATGTCGAACGTCTGAAGGAACCAGATGACCACGGTCGCGGCAAAGATAATGGTAAAGGCCTTAGTGATGAAGTCCTTGGCCTTATCCCATGCCAGCATCACTGTCGTCTTGACGCTCGGCAGGCGGTAATTGGGGAGCTCCATGATAAACGGCACCGGGTCGCCCTTAAATGCCGTGCGGTTGAGCACCAAAGCCGCGACGCAGCCGACCACGATGCCGATCAGATAGAGCGAGACCATGGCGGGAACCGTCGCCTGCGGGAAAAACGCCCCGCACAGCAAGCCGTAAACCGGCAGCTTGGCTGAGCAGCTCATAAACGGCGTGAGCATGACCGTCATCTTGCGGTCGTGCTCGGATGGGAGCGTACGGGTCGACATGATAGCCGGCACGGTGCAGCCAAAACCGACGAGCATGGGCACGAAACTGCGGCCCGACAGGCCAAAGCGACGCAACACCTTATCCATGACAAAGGCCACGCGCGCCATGTATCCGGAGTCTTCCAGAATGGAGAGGAACAAAAAGAGCACGACGATAATCGGCAGGAAGGTCAGCACACTGCCCACGCCCGTAAGCACGCCGTCGACAGCCAGCGAGCGCACCACGTCGTTGGTACCGAACGCCTTGAGGCCCGCATCGGCCGAGGCGATGATGGCAGCGATACCGTCCTCCATGAGTCCCTGCAACGCCGCGCCGATCACGCCAAACGTCAGCCAAAAGACGAGGCCCATGATCACCAGAAACGCCGGAATGGCTGTGTAACGACCTGTCAGGATGCGGTCAATCTTGACGGAGCGCACGTGCTCGCGGCTCTCGTGCGGCTTGACGACGCAACGCCCGCACACGTCGCCGATAAAGCTAAAACGCATATCGGCCAGTGCAGATAGGCGGTCGGTGCCGGCCTCGCCCTCCATCTGGGTGATGATGTGCTCGATAGCGTCGAGCTCATTGCGATCCAGGTGAAGCGCCTCGGTTACCAGCTCATCGCCCTCGACCAGCTTGGTCGCCGCAAAGCGCACCGGGATGTGCGCCGTCACGGCATGGTCCTCGATCAGGTTAGCAATACCGTGGATGCAGCGATGCAGCGCACCGCCGTCCGGACCGTCGGGCGCGCAAAAGTCCAGGCGACCAGGGCGCTCGCGGAACCGCGCCACGTGCAGGGCGTGGTCCACCAGCTCGCCGATGCCCTCGTTGCGGGCAGCGCTAATGGGGACAACGGGCACGCCCAACAGGCTCTCGAGCAAGTTGACGTCTACGGCGCCGCCGTTGGCGGTCACCTCGTCCATCATGTTGAGCGCGATGACCATAGGACGGTCAAGCTCCATGAGCTGCAGTGTCAGGTACAGGTTGCGCTCGATGTTGGTGGCGTCAATGATGTCGATGATGGCGTCCGGACGCTCGTCGAGGATGAACTGACGGCTCACGACCTCCTCGCCTGTGTACGGCGACAGGGAGTAAATGCCGGGCAGGTCGGTAACGCTCGCCTCGGGATGGTTACGGATGGTGCCATCTTTGCGGTCGACCGTCACGCCGGGAAAGTTACCGACGTGCTGGTTGGAGCCCGTCAGCTGGTTGAATAACGTGGTCTTGCCGCAGTTTTGGTTGCCGGCGAGGGCAAAGTGCAGCGGCGCGCCCTCGGGCACGGCCGTCTTTGCCGCACGGGGCGAATACGTCCCCTCGCCCAGGGCCGGATGCTCCGTCGTGCCGATTGCGGCGTTAGCGCGCGGACCCGTATCGGTGTCGTGAATACCCACGAGCTCGATGCGAGCGGCATCGTCCTTGCGCAGTGTCAACTCGTAGCCACGCAGGCGGATCTCGAGCGGATCGCCCATGGGGGCGTACTTCATCATGGTGACTTCGGTGCCCGGCGTTAGACCCATGTCCAAAATATGCTGTCGGAGTGCCTGATCGTCCGATGCCACCGATGCGACAACGGCGTCCTTTCCAATCTCGAGTGTATCGAGCTTCACGTCCGTGTTCCTCCCCCGGCGCCCACAGGGCGTTGTATTTATGTTCACCATGGCTAACCGTTTGCCATGGCTAACCAATTGTAACCATGCATGATAGCGCGAACACACAACGACGTTCAATCGACAGATCGGTGCGATGGGGACAGGCAGGAGAGTTCAGGGCCATAGTTTCCCGATGAGGCCTCTCGGGGAAACTACATCCCAGAATTCTGGCTCGAAACGGGATATGGTTTCCCTAACAGGCCTCTTACGGAAAATGCATCCCAGAATCCCCGCTCGAAACGGGACGCGCTTTCCCAGTCGAGGCCCTATGGGAAACTGCGTCCCACCTTGAAAGGCAAAACTGGGACGCAGTTTCCGGGCGGGGCATCAAAAACGAAGTTGCGGTGGAATAGTTCCTGGATGGGCTGGTTGATGCCCCAGATCGGAGCTATTTCACCGCAAGTTATTGAAGGGCTGGGATGCCCGTCCTCTTACAGATGGCGCTCCAGGAAGCGGAAGGCTAGGCGAATCCAGGGACGGACCGCCACCTGCTTGTCCTCGTTGTCGACCGCGGTGTTGGCGTTGCCGAGCGAAAGGCCGTGACCACCCTGGTCGAAGACGTGCATCTCGCATGCAACGCCCTCCTCGGCCATGCGCTGCGCAAACGGGTAGACCTGCGCGATCGGCGCCGTCTTGTCGTCGGACACGCCCCACACAAAGGTCGGCGGCATCTGACGCGAAACATGCGTGGTGGGGCAGATATCGGCCAAATGCTCGTCAGTTGCCTCGCCACCCGTCACCATCGACAGGTAGTCGTTGAGCAAATCGCGCCCCGTCTTGCCGCCCGTCTTGGGCACGCGCAAGTCAATGCGCGGATCGCGCGTCTGCATGTCGCGCACATAGGCAAAGTCGAGCAGCGGATAGCCCAGCACCACGGCATCGGGACGAATGTCGTCCGGACGTGCCCCGGCAAGTGCCGCGAAGGGGCCGGTCTTCCACTGCGTTGCCAGCGAGGCACAGATCATGCCGCCCGCCGAGAATCCCACGACGCACACGCGCTTAGGATCGACATGCCACTCGTCGGCGTTGGCGCGCACCGTGGCGACCATCTTGGCAAGATCTGCCTGGGGGTGCGGAAAGCTCACGTCACCCGTAGAGCTCGTGACATAGTTGAGCACAAAGGCCTGGTAACCGTGATCCAAAAATGCAAACGCCACCGGGTCCTGCTCGTGCGGAGCGATATGTGTAAACCCGCCTCCGCCGCAGATGATCACCGCGGGGCGGCGGCCATTCGGTTTATCGGGCAGCGGCTCGGCACCCAAATACGTAAACGTCGCCGGATAATCCTCGGTCGGCTCCTCGCCCCACAGCGCATGGTTCTCGACAATCATATGTGCTCCCTTCGCGCAAATTATGCGCCCTTGTTTTTCGCCTTCAAGCGTACCCCACTTGAACCCGTGGCGCAGAAACACTCCGGCAATAAGTTTCCCTTCAACTGATATATCACATAATCCCAGTTCAGAGGTATCGTTGAGCAGCGTAGAATAGGGGGCGTTGACCAAGCCGCGAAACACATATGAAACGTTTCCGGCAAACCAAACGCGCGATATGCGCCTATTTAAGTTGGAGGCAACTATGGGTCTGCTCGATTCGCTTAAGTCCACCTTCACCTCGACCGGCGAGGCGTCCGTTCCGCCCGCAGCAAGCTTCGCCACCCGCGAAGGCGTCATCTATGCCCCCGTCAACGGCGTGCTCGTCAACCTGAACGAGGTTCCCGACGAGACGATCGCCTCGGGCATGCTTGGCCAGGGCTATGGCATCGAGCCCATTACCGGCACCATCTATGCGCCCGCCAACGGCCGCATCGGCGCCACCACCGTCACCAACCACTCCATCGGCATGATTACCGAGGACGGCCTGCGCGTGTTCATCCATGTTGGCCTGGGCACCGTGGAAATGAACGGCAAGGGTTTTGCCCGCTTTGTCGAGATGGGCGATGTGGTCAAGGCAGGCCAGCCGCTCATCAGCTTCGACCGCGAGGCCATTAAGGCCGCTGGTCACGAGGACATCGTGACCGTCATCGTCTCCGAGCTCGATCGTCTTAAGAGCATCGACCATGTCGGCGAGTCTGGAACGCTTATCGGCGGCAACCCGCTCGTCAAGCTTGGCGACCCGCTGCTGGTTGCCAAGACCAAGTAGCCAGGCCCCGCGCCACACAGCCAAAAGGCACCTCGTCAAGCGCCCGCGACCATTTGGCCGCGGGCGCTTTTCGTTTGAAAAACCATCCCGCCAATGCTTTATCTGTATAGCCCAAATGAGCCGAGCTGCTAGAATATCGAACTGTATGGATAACTATCATTCAACCGTTATGGGAGGATACGTGAACCGCACCAAAATCGCGCAGCTCTATGCCGATGCCGAGTCGCTCGGCGGCCAGACCGTCACCGTCGCCGGCTGGGTCAAGTCCGTCCGCGACATGAAGAACTTTGGCTTTGTTACGCTCAACGACGGCAGCTGCTTCCGCGACCTGCAGGTCGTCATGAACCGCGAGGCACTCGACAACTACGACGAGATCGCCCATCAAAACGTCTCGGCCGCACTCATTTGCACCGGCACCGTCAAACTGACCCCCGATGCACCCCAGCCTTTCGAGCTTTCTGCCACTTCCATCGAGGTCGAGGGCACGAGCGCCCCGGATTACCCGCTGCAGAAGAAGCGCGCAACCGTCGAGTTCCTGCGCACCCAGCAGCACCTGCGCCCGCGCACCAACCTGTTCCGCGCCGTGTTCCGCATCCGCTCTGTCGCGGCTGCCGCCATCCACCGCTTCTTCCAGGAGCAGGGTTTTGTCTACGTCAACACCCCCATCATCACCACGAGTGACTGCGAGGGCGCCGGCGAGATGTTCCGCGTGACCACACTCGACCCCAAAAATCCGCCCCTCACCGAGTCCGGCGAGGTCGACTGGAGCCAGGACTTCTTTGGCAAGCATGCGAGCCTCACCGTGTCCGGCCAGCTCAATGCCGAGAACTTTGCCATGGCCTTTGGCGACGTGTACACCTTTGGCCCCACTTTCCGTGCCGAGAACTCCAACACCACGCGCCACGCCGCCGAGTTTTGGATGATCGAACCTGAGATGGCCTTTGCCGACCTTAACGACTACATGGATAACGCCGAGGCCATGCTCAAGTATGTCCTTAAGGACGTCATGGCAACCTGCCCCGACGAGCTCAATATGCTCAACAAGTTTGTGGACAAGGGTCTGCTCGAGCGCCTGGACCATGTCGCCAACTCCGACTTTGCCCGCGTTACCTACACCGAGGCCGTCGAGATCCTGGAGCAGGCAGTCGCTGCTGGCCACCAGTTTGATTACCCCGTCAGCTGGGGCATCGACTTGCAGACCGAGCACGAGCGCTTCCTGACCGAGGAGCACTTTAAGCGCCCGACCTTCGTGACCGACTACCCGGCCGAGATCAAGGCGTTCTACATGCGCATGAACGAGGACGGCAAGACCGTCGCCGCCGCCGACTGCCTGGTTCCCGGTATCGGCGAGATTATCGGCGGCTCCCAGCGCGAGGAGCGCCTGGATCTGCTCGAGGCCCGCATCAAGGACCTGGGCATGAATCCCGAGCAGTACAAGTACTACCTTGACCTGCGCCGCTACGGTTCCTGCAAGCACGCCGGCTACGGTCTGGGCTTCGAGCGCTTGGTCATGTATCTGACCGGCGTGGGCAACATCCGCGACGTCCTGCCGCACCCGCGCACCGTGGGCAACGCCGACTTCTAATCGTCGGACGCTAGCTCGCGTCGCCACACGCCAACGCTCATCGCATAAGCGTCTCTCGACATCGGTCGAGAGACGCTTTTTTTCAACAGCATCCGTCAAGCTTTTGGCAAGTTTTTGGTCAGTTGAGCAGGGCTGTTGAAAACTCGACCCACCGTTTGCCGACGACTACCGACCGCCCAGAGCGCCCTGCGCCCCTGGGAAAGCCCCACGTCCTAGGCTCCATACCGTCGCCACCCAAAACGGAAAGGACGTGGGCACGATGACCGAAGCCGCTGTTGAAACCTACGACACCACGACGAGGGGCGCCGCCTCGATGGCAGCCTATCGCGCCGTTCGCATCCTGCAACTATTAAGCGAAAACACCGGCGAGGACAAGGCCATGCTTTCCGATGAGTTGATCCGGCGCCTCGCCCATCCCGACGACCCCGCCCGCATGCCCATCTCGGCGGCGCGGCGCAGCATCTACACCGCCATCTCCGCGCTTCGCCATGCCGGATATGAGATTGAATACAAGCGCGGCGTGGGGTATCGGCTCTTGACCCGTCCACTCACCGACGAGGAGATCATCCGGCTCCACGGTATGGTCATGCGCAACCGCTCCACGCCTATCGCTATCCGCAAGAGCATGGCGCAGCACTTAGTTGCCATGGCGAGCGCCGACGTTCGCGGCTACCTCGATACACCCGAACCCGCTCCAAGCGCAGGCAGCAAGGCTACCAAGGCAACACGCACGCCCATCAAGCGCATCGACACGTGCGAGCTCGTCGAGCAGGCCATCGACCACGGAACCACGGTGAGTTTTGATATTTCGAGCGTCACGACACGCGGCGAAACCGAAGCAGCACGGATGACACTCCGTCCCTTTGCCATCAGGCAGCGCGATGGCATCTCGTATCTGCTGGGAACGGTCTACGACGCCCGAGGCACGGACGATACGCTGCGCACCGTCGAGATCGCCCGTATGAGAAACGTCACCACACGTCTCCTCGACGGCAAGAAGCTCTTCGCCGCCCTAGACGAGGACGACGCCTCCTCCGCCGCATAAGACCCTCCGCCGCCCATTCGACTACCCGTACCGCCCATCCGATTCTGTATTAAAAAACCCGCCAGGCTGTTGTAAAAATGGACATCAGCGCTACTATAGTTCCACTTGCACTTTGTCCCAGTGCAGTGTTTCCAGCCATTTTTATACTGGGGGTAATGATATGAAGGACATCACCATCAGCCGCAGGAGCCTTCTGGTCTCCGCTGGCCTGCTCGCGCTCGCCCCGCTCGCCGGATGCGGCGGCAACTCTGGTTCCGGCTCTGCTGCCGCCGGTTCCGACTACACCATCGGCGTTCTGCAGCTCACCGAGCACTCCGCACTCGATGCCGCCAACGACGGCTTTGTCAAGGCCATCAAGGAGAGCGGCCTTAAGGTCAAGATCGACCAGAAGAACGCCCAGAACGACCAGTCCACGTGTAAGTCCATTGCCGACAAGTTTGTGGGCGACAACGTCAACCTGATTTATGCCATCGCCACGCCCGCCGCGCAGGCTGCCGCCGGCGCCACGGCCGATATCCCCATCGTGGGCTGCGCCATCACCGACTACGCCGCCTCCGGCCTGGTCCAGGACAACGACAAGCCCGGCACCAACGTCACGGGCGCTTCCGACCTCACCCCGGTCGCCGAGCAGCTCGAGATGATGCAGAAGGTCCTGCCCGACGTTAAAAAGGTCGGCCTGCTCTACTGCACCGCCGAGTCCAACTCCGACGTCCAGATCAAGGCCGCCAAGAAGGAGCTCGACAAGCTGGGCCTCGAGTACACCGATTTCACCGTCTCGAGCTCCAACGAGATTCAGTCCGTCGTCGAGTCTGCCGTGGGCAAGGTCGACGCGCTGTACTCCCCCACCGACAACACCATCGCCGCGGGCGCCTCGCAGGTGGGCCAGATCTGCAAGGAGAACAAGCTTCCCTTCGTGACTGGCGAGGAGGGCATGTGCATGGCCGGCGGCCTGTTCACCCTCTCCATCAATTACGAGGATCTGGGCTACGCCGCGGGCGAGATGGCCGTCAAGATTCTGAAGGGCGAGGCCAAGCCCGAAGACATGCCTATCAAGCACCTCTCGAGCAAGGACCTGGTCGTCGTCAAGAACGACGAAATGGCCGAGGCCCTGGGCATCGACCTTTCCGCTCTGGACGCGTAATGCTATACGCGGCATGCGTCTAGAGCCCGTGCTCGCGCTTTAGCTGCGTTATTCAATATCTGAGCCACAGGGGCGGGCGCTGTAGACCGGCGTCCGCCCTGCTTGTTTCAGGTAAAACAAAACGTCTGTCCGCAGCTCTTCTATGCATTGTTACCGCTATTATGGTGAATCACGTGTCCACCCTATCCTAGGAGGTATGAAGCATGCTCATTGCATTGCAGGGCGCCGTTTCGCAGGGCGTCCTCTGGGGCATTATGGTGCTTGGCGTGTTTATCACGTTCCGCCTGCTCGACATTCCCGATATGACCTGCGACGGCAGCTTTGCCCTCGGCGGCTGCGTCTGCGCTGTGCTCATCGTCAATAACAACGTCGACCCGCTGCTCGCCGTGCTGGCCGGTATGTGCGCCGGCGCCATCGCGGGTGCCGTCACGGGCATTTTGACCACCGTCTTCGAGATTCCCGCGATCCTCGCCGGAATCCTCACCCAGATCAGCCTGTGGTCCATCAACCTGCGCATCATGGGCAAGTCCAATACGCCAATTCTTGCCAAGGGCACCGTGTTCTCGGCCGTCAGCAATATGACCGGTCTGCCGCAGTCCACCGTTGCCATCATCTTGGGCATCCTGCTCGCCGTGGCTATCGTTGCCATCCTGTATTGGTTCTTTGGCACCGAGATCGGCTCGGCGCTGCGCGCCACCGGCAACAACGAGTACATGATCCGCGCTCTGGGCGTCAACACCAACTCCACCAAGATGATCGCCCTCGTGCTCTCCAACGCCCTCATCGGCCTTTCGGGCGCGCTTATCTGCCAGAGCCAGAAGTATGCCGACATTGGTATGGGCACCGGTGCCATCGTTATCGGTCTTGCCGCCATTGTTATCGGCGAGGTGCTCGGCCGTCTGCTGCCCGGCGGCCTCACGCAGTTTAGCGTCCGTCTTGCCTCCGCCGTCTTTGGCTCCGTGGTGTACTTCCTTATCCGCGCCATCGTGCTGCAGTTGGGCATGGACGCCAACGACATGAAGCTGCTCTCCGCCGTAATTGTCGCTGTGGCCCTGTGCGTGCCCGTGGTTTGGGAGCGCTATAAGCTCCGCAGCTCCTACACGAAGGGAGATGAGGCAGATGCTTAAGCTCTCGCATGTCAAGAAGACCTTTAACAAGGGCACCGTCACCGAGAAGCGCGCGCTCACCGGCGTCGACCTCACCCTGAATGACGGCGACTTTGTAACCGTGATCGGCGGCAACGGCGCCGGCAAGTCCACGCTGCTCAACATGATCGCCGGCGTGTACCCGCTCGATTCGGGCGTTATCGAGCTCGACGGCACCGACATCTCGCGCCTGAGCGAGTCGCAGCGCGCCAAGTACCTGGGCCGCGTGTTTCAGGACCCCATGCGCGGTACCGCTGCCGACATGCAGATTGCCGAGAACTTGGCCCTCGCCAAGCGTCGCGGCCAGCGTCGCGGCCTTTCGTGGGGCGTCACCAAGGCCGAGAAGGACGAGTACGTTGAGTTGCTCAAGCGCCTGGACCTTGGTCTGGACACACGCCTCAACGCCAAGGTCGGCCTGCTCTCGGGCGGCCAGCGCCAGGCACTCACCCTGCTGATGGCCACGCTCACCAGGCCGCGCCTGCTGCTGCTCGACGAGCACACGGCGGCCCTCGACCCCAAGACGGCCTCTAAGGTGCTCAACCTGACCGAGGAGATCGTCGACGAGAACCACCTGACCACGCTCATGGTCACGCACAACATGAACGACGCCATCCGTCTGGGCAACCGTCTGATCATGATGCACGAAGGCCACGTGATCTACGACGTGGCGGGCGATGAGAAGAAGTCGCTCACCGTAGCCGACCTGCTGCAGAAGTTCGAGGAGGTCTCGGGCGGCGAGCTCGCCAACGACCGCATGCTGCTAAGCTAAAACCTGCCAAAAAGGGACAGGTTTATTTTGGCAGGTTTTATCTGCGCAAACGCCAAAACCGCCGCAAAGGGACAGACGCCCTTGCGGCGGTTTTCGCATATTATGTCGATAATCCGATATTCAACCAGACATTCTGGCTAAGGACTAAGGAAACTGCCATGAAAAGACTCCCCCGCTTTGCGTTGGCCGCCGCGTTGTTTGCCGGCGCGCTCGCAGGCATCCCAAGCCTCGCTTTCGCGGGAAACCTGCCCGCCGCTATTGACGGCTCCGTGGCCGTCATGCACACCAACGATATCCACGGCAGCTACAAGTACAGCTACAACGCAAGCAAGGGCACCGGCACTGTGGGCTTTGACGGACTGGCGGTTTTCTATAGCGCCCAAAGCAGCGCCCCCGATCTTTTACTCGATGCGGGCGACACCTTCCACGGACAGTCCTTCGCCACCATGAGCGAGGGCAAGAGCATCGCCGAGCTCATGGACACCTTCTACGCCGACGGCTACGACGCAACCACGCCAGGCAACCACGACTGGAGCTACGGCGCGGACAAACTCCGCACCATGACCGGCTACAGCACCACCGGCACGCCCTTCGCCATGCTCTGCGCGAATGCAACGTCCTCGAACGGCGTATGGAGCTCGAGCATCACGAAGACGCTCGATCGCACCTGGGAGGATAGCGAGGATCACTCCACATTCGACTACAAAATCAAGGTCGGCGTCGTCGGAGCCATGGATGAGTCGCTAGGTTCCTCGCTGCGCGCGGACCTGGTCGCGGGCACCAGCTTCTCGAGTGCCGCGAACGCCATCAATGCCGAGGCAGAGCAGCTGCGCAAGGAGGGCTGCGATGTTGTTGTGTGTATCGCGCACACGCTCGACGCAAAGACCTTTGCCACGCGGCTCCGTGGCGTCGATGCCCTTATCGCAGGCCACGAGCACATCAACCTTAACGAGAAGGTGACGGGAGCCGACGGCAAGACGATCCACGTTGTCGAGGCAGGCAGCGCCTTTGCCGAGGTGGGGCTGCTTTCCATTCCGTACAAGTACGACACGAATGGCACCGAGACGACCGACGATGACACGGTCACAGTCCCTGCAGGCGGCACTGACGAGAAGCTCTACACCGCCAAGAACGTCAATGACCTTTTGGCAGACCCCGACAAGGGCTCCGACTACCAAAGCCGCCTTGAAGCCGTCCGCAACAAGATCAAGCCGCTCGACGTGGCCTTTGAAAACGAATCGAACAAGGTGCTCGGCACATCCACCACCAACTATTTCTACGGCGAGGACGCCGCAGGCACGCATGGTTGGGAAATGGTGCGCACCACCGATTTCCGCCCCAGCAAGGAGGGCGATACCACCAAGGCCCAGACCATCGGCCATGTGATTTGCGGCTCCTATCTTGCCTTGACGGGCGCGGACCTCGCTATCGAAAACGCTGGCGGCATCCGCGGTGGCATCGCTGCGGGCGATGTGACCGCCGGCAACGTCATCGCTATCTCGCCTTACGGCAACACCGTGGAGACCTGGACCATGACCGGCGCGGACTTCCTGGCAGCGCTCGAGCACTCACTGCAGATCAGCGACGAGTGCAATCACAGCTACGAGCTTCAGCAAGCCTACGTGGCAGCCGGCCATACCGAGCAGGAGGCGCAAGACAAGTACAAGTGGCGCGATGACTCTGGCAGCGTTCTCTCCTTTGGCGGCATCAACGTTACGATTGATTGGACGCAGCCCGAAGGCAAGCGCATTGTGAGTGCCACACTCACCAAGGACGGCAGCACGCTCGACCCCGCCAAGGCCTATACCGTCGCCACCAACAACTACATCATCACCAACACGACCGACTTTCCCACCTTTGCACACGCCACCAAGTACACCGAGTGGGGCACGTGCGAGGCGGCGCTGAGGGCGCTGATCGGGCAGAACGGCTGGGAGAGCAAGATGGCCTCGCTCGCGGGCACCATCAGCTTTGGCTCCGCTGCCGTGGACCCCACGCCCACACCGGCCCCGACGCCTAAGCCCTCGCCCAAGACGGACACGACGACCACGAAGGTCATCACCAAGAAGACGACCGGTAAGCTCGCCGCAACGGGAGACCACACGCTGGCAGTAGTTGGCGCGTGCCTTATCGGCGGCATCATCGTCATCATCCTCGGCATTATCTGGAAGCGTCGACGCTAAGCTACACCGCCGGGCCTTGCAGCCCCGCCGCGTAAACCTTATATCGAGCACAGAAGCCCGTCCGAATTTGATCGGACGGGCTTCTTGGTGGGTATCATGGTTGGACGATCATTAGGAGGTTTTCCCCACATGGAATTGTTTGAGCCGATTCTTCATTTCTTTGAGCAACGGTGGGTCCACAACATCATCTGGGCCGTCATCTTGGCGATAGGCACCGCCGTCGCCGCCAAGGTCGTATCCAAGACCCTGAACCATCTGCTCAACCGAGACGATAACCCGCTTCCGGCATCGAGTATCTTCATCAACATCGCGCGCGCCGTCATCTGGATGATTGGCGGCAGCTTTATCCTCGACAACTGCTTTGGCATTAACGCAAACGCCCTCGTCGCCGCTCTTGGCGTCGGCGGCATCGCCATCTCGCTGGGCTTTCAGGACACGCTGTCAAACCTTATCGGCGGCATGCAGGTGACGTTTATGGGCATCATCAAGCCCGGCGACAATATCGAGGTCGGCGGCGTGTCGGGCGTGGTCCAGGACATCACCTGGCGTCATACGACCATCGAGGACGCCTGCGGGCAAACCATCATCGTCCCCAACTCAAATATCTCCAAGAACACGCTCGTGCACCTCATGCCCTTTGGGCGTGTGGCTGTGCCCGTTGCCGTAAAGGACACGTCCAAGTGGGCCTCGCTCGACGCACTGGCAGACGAGCTGACCAGCGCCACCAAGGCCGCCGTGCTTCCCATCTCGGGCTTTGACAAGGAGCCCTACGTACTCTTTAGCGAAATCGGCGACTTTGGCATCAAAGGAAAGATCATCTTTATCGTCAGCGACGACAGCACTACTTTCACGGCAGCCGACGCCTGCATCCGTGCCATCGCCCCCATCATCGCCTAACCCGCCAAAAAGGGACAGGCACCTTTGTGGTGGTTTTCATTCGTGGTACCATGGTTCATATAGTTGTTTAAACGACTAAGGGAGCAACATCATGGAAGAGGCCTATCGTCAAGCACGCAAGCGCGGCGAGCAGGGACGCCGTCGCGCCATCAGCCAAAGCGAGCACCCGTACCTTACGGACCTCGACAGCCTCGTTGCCCAGCTCCCCTTAGGTCAGCGAGAGAATGTCGGCCTAAGGGATATTCCGCTCGAAATGGTCGTCGGCACAGTCACCAAAGGCCGTCAGTCCGCCTTTTCATGCAACTTTATGCCCCTGCTGCCGTTTAACACTGAGTTCGCCCGCAAGTGGTCCAACCTCTACGACATCCAGGTAACCGAGGGCTATCGCGATCCCATCATCGTCACCGAGTTCATGCATCGGTTCTATGTCCAGGAAGGCAACAAACGCGTCAGTGTCCTCAAATTCCTGGACGCTCCAACGGTTTCGGCCAGGGTCACCCGTCTCTACCCCGGCACATGGGATTCCGTCGAAAGCCGCCTGTACGGTGAATTCTGCGCGTTTTGGCGCGTCTGCCCCCTATACGAAATCGAGTTCTCGCGTGAGGGAAGCTACGAGACGCTCGCCAAGATGCTCGGTCGGAACCTTATCGAAGAATGGCCGCAGAAAAAGGTCGACTACCTGCGCCACACCTTCCTGCTCTTTAAGCGCGCCTACCTTCGCGCAGGCGGCGACCACCTGGACATTACGCCCGCCGACGCCATGCTCGTCTACCTCAATGTGTACAACCAGGACCGCCTGCTGGATACGCCGACGGATATCGTCGTAAACCGCCTGTGCAAGATTTGGCGCGAGCTGGTCATTGCCGGCAAAAGCGACGAGGAAAAGGTCGATCTTGTCGAAGCGCCGAGCGTCGATGAGGAAGAGGCACCCGCCAAGTCCACCTCCGGCGTGCTCAACTTCTTTATGGGCAAGACCGTCTACTCGGCGGCCAATCCCCTGCGCATCGCCTTCATCCACGAATTCCCCTGTGCCACGTCGAGCTGGGATAGCCTGCACGACCAGGGGCGCCAGTATCTCGACGAGCACTTTGGCGGCATCGTGCGCACCGAGGCGTTCGAGGACTGCCACGATCCGGACGCGTTCTACGCTGCGGTAGAGACGACCGTCAAGCACGGAGACAAGGTAATCTTCTCGACCTCGCACCGCCTCATGGAATACACGCTCAGGGCAGCCGTTGAGTATCCCCAGGTGCGATTCCTCAACTGCTCCATTGGCCTCCCTCACCAAAGCGTTCGCTCATATTTTGGAAAGATGTACGAGGCCAAGTTCCTGCTGGGCGCCCTCGCCGCCAGCATGGCAGATAACCACCGCATCGGCTACCACGCGTCGGTCTTCGCATCGGGCGCGCTCAGCGAGATCAACGCCTTTGCCATCGGCGCCTCGCTGCTCGACCCGCGTGCGCAGGTCATCCTCACCTGGGGTGATGTGCCCGCCGGTGGCCTTGCCGAGGCCATGTGCCGCGAAGGCGTGAGCGTCATGACCGGTGCCGACATGTCAAAATCGCTGGAGGACCCCACGGCCTACGGACTTCACCGCCTGGTCGATGGCAAGGTCGTCGGCATCGCCATGCCGGTATGGAACTGGGGCCGATACTACGAGCTTATCGTGCGAAGCCTGCTGCATGGCACCTGGGATGAGACCAGTGACGACAGCCAGGTTCGCGCCGTCAACTACTGGTACGGCATGAGCTCGGGCGTTATCGACATTCGCTACGCTCCGGGCCTGCCCTATCAGACGCGCAAGCTTGTTCAGCTACTGCGCAATGGCATCGTCGAGGGCTCCATCAATCCATTTGGCGGAGAGCTTCATAGCCAAGACGGCGTGGTGCAGATCGAGGGCTTTCCCCCGCTGCCGAGCACGCAAATCGTCGAGATGGACTGGCTGGCCGACAACGTGGTAGGTTCCATTCCGCAGCCCAACGATGAGCCGAAGGTCCGCGCCCTATGAAGATCCTTGCCGTAGCCGATACAGAAGAACGATGCCTTTGGGAGTGTTTTCACAAGGAACGCTTTGAGGGTGTTGACCTGATTTTGTCAGCTGGCGATCTGGACCCGGACTATCTTGAGTTTTTGGTCACCGTCATCAACAAGCCGCTCATCTACGTGCGCGGTAACCACGATGACCGCTATGCACGTCATGCACCGGGTGGATGCATCTGCGTCGAAGACACCGTGTACGTGTATCGCGGCGTCCGCATTGCGGGGCTTGGCGGCTCCATGCGCTATCGAGATGGTGCCAACATGTACACCGAGCGCGAGATGGCCAAGCGCGTGCGCAAGCTGTCCCGCAAAGTGAGGATGGTCGGCGGCTGTGATATCTTGCTCACCCATGCACCCGCTGCCGGCGTGGGCGACCTGGATGATCTGCCACATCGAGGATTCGAATGCTTTAACACAGCGCTCGAGTCCTGGAATCCCGACTACATGGTGCACGGGCATGTGCACCAATGCTATAGCCACGACTTTCAGCGCGAGCGTCGGCATGCATGCGGGGCAACAATCATCAACGCCTGCGGCTATACGCAGTTTGAACTTGACGAAGCGCACTACCCCATCCGTGGCTGGCAGGCAGCCTGGCTCAATTCGCAAACCATGCGCCGCGAGCTCAAACGCCACGAAGCCATCGAATCTTCAACCGCCAGAACGCCCTGGTAACCACCACAAAGGGGACAGGCACCTTTGTGGTGATTTTGGCCCGAGATAGCAAGAAACCCGGTCCTGCACGGGGCAGAACCGGGTTTCTTTAGCAATGCTTGCTTTGCTCAGGCAGTAACTAAAAGTTACTCAGCCAGGAAGTCGCGCTGGACAGCGGGATCGACCTTGACGCCAGGGCCCATGGTGGAAGACACAGAGATGGACTTGACGTACTTGCCCTTAGCGGAAGAGGGCTTGACGCGCAGAATCTCGGTGTACAGGGCAGCGTAGTTCTCGACGAGCTGCTGCTCGGAGAAGGACTTCTTGCCCAGGGGCACGTGGCAGATGCCGTAGCGGTCGGCGCGATACTCAACGCGGCCGGCCTTGAGCTCGGAGACCATCTTGGCGACGTCCATGGTAACGGTGCCGAGCTTGGGGTTCGGCATGAGGCCACGGGGACCAAGGATCTTACCGATGCGACCAACCTTGGCCATCATGTTCGGCGTAGCGATAGCGGCGTCGAAGTTGATCTCGCCCTTCTGGATCTGGGCGACGAGCTCGTCGGAACCGATGATATCGGCGCCGGCAGCCTCGGCCTCGCGAGCCTTCTCGCCCTCGGCGAAGACGGCAACACGAACGGTCTTGCCGGTGCCGTGGGGCAGAGAGATAGAACCACGGATGTTCTGGTCAGCCTTACGAGTATCGATGCCCAGACGGAAGTGGGCCTCGACGGTCTCGTCGAACTTGGCGGTGTCGAGCTCCTTGATGAGCTTGGCAGCCTGAAGGGGGGTGTAGAGCGTGGCGCGGTCGATCTTCTCGGCAGCGGCGTTATAGCTCTTACCATGCTTAGCCATGTGCATTACCTCCTGTGGTTAAACGGGCTTATGCCCTCCCACATCGTATCGTGTGCCCTATTGCACACATATAACGGGCGCCCCGGTCGGGGCACCCGTCATTACCTAAAGAAATCGCTACTCAGCGATGGTGACGCCCATGGAACGGGCGGTACCGGCGATGATCTTCTTGGCGGCGTCAATGTCGTTGGCATTGAGGTCCGGCATCTTGATCTCGGCGATCTTGGTAAGCTGCTCCTGGGAGAGCTGACCAACCTTGTCGGCCTGGGGCTTAGCGGAACCAGACTTGAGGTTCAGCTCCTTCTTGATGAGGTGAGCCGCCGGCGGGGTCTTGGTGATGAAGGAGAAGGACTTATCCTCGTAGACAGAGATCTCAACGGGGATGATGTCGCCCTTCTTGTCCTGCGTCTCGGCGTTAAAGGCCTGGCAGAACTGCATGATGTTCACGCCAGCAGCGCCCAGGGCGGGGCCGACGGGAGGAGCGGGGTTAGCGGCACCAGCAGGAATCTGGAGCTTAATGACGTTGGCAACCTTCTTCTCAGCCATGGTCATTCCTTTCGAATCACGAGTGTGAAGTACTTGCTATATCGTAAGCACGCACGTGTTAGAAGCACTCCTGAGATGAGCAGTCACAGAAGAAGCACGCTCGCGCGAACGGACAAAAACTTAAGCGATGACAGCGACCTGGTTAAAGTCAAGCTCGACCGGCGTCTCGCGGCCAAAGATCATCAGCGTGACCTTGAGCTTGCCAGCCTCGGTGTTAACCTCGGAGACCTTGCCATCAAAGTCGGTAAGCGGGCCATCGGTGACGCGGACGGACGTGCCGACCTGAATATCAACCGAGGTGCGCTTGGGCGAATCGCCCTTACCGGGACGACGAGTCATCTTGTTGTACTCGTCGCGGGAAAGCGGAGCGGGCTTGCCGTTGCCGCCCAGGAAACCGGTGACGCCAGGCGTGTTACGAACGCACGTCCAAGCATCGTCATCCATCTCCATGCGGACCAGGACATAACCCGGGAAGATCTTGGAATCCTTGGTCTCGCGCTTGCCACCCTCTTTAATCTCGGTGACGCGCTCTATAGGAATCTCGATATCAAAGATACGGTCCTGCATGCCCATGGTCTCGATGCGATGCTCGAGATCGGACTTAACGCGGTTCTCGTATCCAGAGTAAGTGTGAACGACGTACCAACGCTTAGACATGGTTTAGCCCCTCAATCCAGAGAACAGAGCAAGAGCCTCGCCAAAGCCAGCATCGAGCAGAGCGATGACGACGCCGACGACGATCAGAGAAGCGCAAACGACGACCGAGTAGTTCACGAGCTCCTTCTTATCGGGCCACGTGACACGATTCATCTCGGACTTGACCGAGGCGAAATACTTCTTGGTGCGGGCGAAGAAACCAGGCTTCTCATTCTTCTTGGACTTCGCAGCCTTCTCGTTCTTCTTGGCAACGGCCTTCTTGGCCTCAACCTTGGAGTTGGCGGCAGCGTTGTTGGCAGGTGCCGGCTGCTGAGCCTTCTTCTTGTTCTTCTTGTTGGCCATTTGGGTTACCTCCGCGCAATGCGCTTATACATGAGTAAACCGTAAGCCCCCAAGTGGGAGCTTACGGAATAATGACTGGCACGCCAGGAAGGACTCGAACCCTCAACACTCGGTTTTGGAGACCGATGCTCTACCAATTGAACTACTGGCGTATGTGACTAGAGACTAGCGAGTCTCTTTGTGCAGCGTGTGGTGACGGCACCAGGGGCAATACTTCTTGATCTCCATACGATCAGGCATGGTCGACTTGTTCTTGGTGGTCGTATAGTTGCGGCGCTTGCACTCAGTGCACGCAAGAGTAACTAGAGTACGCATGTATCCTGAACCTTTCATTTCCGCCCCGTACGGGCACGAGTTGGTACTTTATCAGCTCTATATAAGTGCTGTCAATGAAAACCTCGAATCAATTGGTTCTCGGTGGATCCATTCATATTTGGAACACATCAATGAAGCCAACGAGAGCTAATCGACGGCGCGACCAGGACCATTATCGATCCTCTCGACACCAGCAACGGCTCAATATCCATTGCAGAAAAGAACCCGGCACCCATATAAGTGCCGGGTTCTCTAAGTCAGCTATATCAAAGAGCTAATTTACTCAATGATCGTGGAGACGATGCCCGAACCGACGGTGTGGCCACCCTCGCGGATAGCGAAGCGCAGGCCCTCCTCCATGGCGATCGGGTGGATGAGGTCGCCCTCGATGGTGATGTGGTCACCAGGCATAGCCATCTCGGTGCCCTCGGGGAGCTTGACCGTACCGGTAACGTCGGTGGTACGGAAGTAGAACTGAGGACGATAACCATCGAAGAACGGGGTGTGACGGCCGCCCTCCTCCTTGGTCAGAACGTAGATCTCACCGGTGAACTTGGTGTGCGGGGTAACCGAACCGGGCTTGCAGAGAACCTGGCCGCGCTCGATGTCCTCGCGCTTGATGCCGCGGAGCAGCAGACCGACGTTGTCGCCAGCCTCGCAGAAGTCCATGGACTTACGGAACATCTCGATACCGGTAACGACGGTGTTCTGGGTATCCTTGATGCCGACGATCTCGACGGGCTCGTTGAGCTTGAGCTCACCGCGCTCGACACGGCCGGTAGCAACGGTACCACGGCCGGAGATGGTCATAACGTCCTCAACGGCCATCAGGAACGGGAGGTCGTTGTTACGAGCAGGCGTCGGGATGTACTCGTCGACAGCGTTCATGAGCTCGCGAATGGCGTCCATCCACTTGGCGTCGCCCTCGAGAGCGCCCAGAGCGGAACCACGGATGACGGGGATGTCGTCGCCGGGGAAATCGTACTCGGAGAGGAGCTCACGGGTCTCCATCTCGACGAGGTCGATGAGCTCGTCATCGTCGACCATGTCGCACTTGTTCAGGAAGACGACGATGTAAGGAACGCCGACCTGACGGGCGAGCAGGATGTGCTCGCGGGTCTGAGCCATGGGGCCGTCGGTAGCGGCGATGACCAGGATAGCGCCGTCCATCTGAGCAGCACCGGTGATCATGTTCTTGACGTAGTCAGCGTGGCCCGGGCAGTCAACGTGAGCGTAGTGACGGGCAGCAGTCTCGTACTCGACGTGGGAGACGGAGATCGTGATGCCGCGCTCGCGCTCCTCGGGAGCCTTGTCGATGTTCTCGAACGCAGTGAAGTCAGCCTTGCAGCCCTCGGTCTCGGAGAGAACCTTGGTGATGGCAGCGGTCAGCGTGGTCTTGCCGTGGTCGACGTGACCAATGGTGCCGATGTTAACATGCGGCTTAGTGCGCTCAAACTTCTCTTTGGCCATAAAGCCCTCCTCTTAACAGGTCGTCCCCGGACGGGACTTTGCCTTTATACCATAGTGGCCTCTCAACATACTATTGAGAAGCCACCGTGTTACCTATGGTAGCGGTGACTGGATTCGAACCAGTGACGCCACGGGTATGAACCGTGTGCTCTAACCAACTGAGCTACACCGCCGGATGGAGCCTGCAACCAGACTTGAACTGGTGACCTCTTCGTTACCAACGAAGTGCTCTACCGACTGAGCTATACAGGCACTTGACGGGTGGGAGCTATAGGATTCGAACCTATGTAGGCAGAGCCAACGGGTTTACAGCCCGTCCCCATTAACCACTCGGGCAAACTCCCAATCGTTCAAGTATCCGCAGGTTCTTTGGTCTTTTGGACCGCCGCCCCCGCGAACGAAGAAGATAATACGATGCCACCTTGGGGGCTGTCAACGAAAACCTCTAAATACACGGTGCCGGGCGTATCTATATGCCTTTTACCTGCGGTTTTGCTGAGTTTGGATATGAAGGACGATGGATTTGCATGCTGTGGCGACATTTCCCGAGGGAATACTTTGGCGTAGTGGAGTGAGCCTGCAGAATATTACTTCGATAACGACTCATTTGCACCTATATATAGGTCGAGATCGGGCTTCCCAGACAGAAGATCGGACATCCCAAGCAAAATCGAGCGTGGATTTTCTCCCGTTTGAAATCGAGCGTGGATAATCTCCCACTTTTGGCGTGCCATCGAGTCCAAAGTGGGAGATTATCCACGCTCATTCTCTTGCCGGGAGATTTTCCACGCTCGTGTGTCCGAAAATCCACGCTCGATGACGATGACCAACCTCGCCCCGGCCTATGTCTCGACCTGTAACAGTAAGAGGGTTATTCCTCCCCTATCTGTTACAGATCGAGATGTTTCGCAGAAACCCCCGCTTACGTCTCATTCTGTAACAGTAAGAACGGTTTTCAGCCTCTTCGTGTTACGGATCGAGATGTTATCGGCCTTCCCTTGGCAATGTTTCGATCTGTAACTATAAGGAGGGTCTTCAGCCCACTCGTGTTACGGATCGAGACAAACCTGAAGCTTGGTTGGCGCCAAACACGCTGACTTATCGACATAAATAGAAACGGGCCCTGTCCCACAAGGAAACAGAGCCCGAAACTCTCATGGAGCCAGTAACAGGAATCGAACCTGCAACCCACTGATTACATCGGTGTCCTTATCGTTTATTAGCGTTCATCTGCGACTATGCCGACCGTGACCTCGCGTTTTTCTTTCATTTTCCGCCTATAGTCTCACTTGAGACGTCTCCGAAACAGTCAAATTGCACAGTCATTGCACACGTGATTGCACACGGAGGAACAATGGAAGAGAAATACGCTACCTCATCTATATATAAGTACATGAGCGACCGCTGGCGCGCGCAGTTCCCCTACTTCGAGGATGGAGTCTGGCGCAAGAAGACCCAACTTCTTGAGCATCGAGGCCGCGATAAAGGTCGAAGCCATAAACATCGTGATGCTGCAATGGTGGAAGCCGAGGCCATCCGCGCACACCTGAATGCAGAAGCGGAAGCCGAAGCAATGAAACCAACGAGCTCGATTTCAGTCGCCGAACTAGTGTCTAGCTATATAACAATGGAGTGCGCCGACATCGCGCGTTCAACCGCAACCGGCTATTCAGGCATGCTCCGCCGAAACATCGAACCTTATATTGGCAGCATCCCCCTAGAGGACCTGACTGAAGAAGACGTTCAGGAATGGGTCAGCGTAATGGCAAAGAAGCATGCGAGATCAACTGCATGCAATTCCCTTAGGCTGTTGAGGGGCTCATTGAAATACGGGCTAAGGAAAAAGCTAGTCTCGGAAAATGTTGCCGCATGGGCCAAGGTTCCCAAGAACGAGGATGCCGACTACGGACGACCGAATTCACTTACCGGAAGGGAAAGGGCGCGCGTCCTAAACACCCTCAACGCATCCATAGATGTCCCGGCAATTCTAGCCGCGAAAATCGCCCTATATACAGGACTCCGTCGAGGTGAACTTTGCGCCCTGAAGTGGAAATGTGTCGACTTTTCCCATTCCTCGATTCGCGTGGAGGCCGCAATCGGGCACACCGACACCGAGTTCTACATCAAAGGCCCCAAAAGCGTCAGCAGTAGACGGACAATTCCGAATTGCCCGGAGGACCTCATGCACGATCTAGCCGCGCGCAAGCGAAACATGGAAGAAGAATGTACCAGGCTTGGGACTGAATTCAGCGGGGAGATGTTCGTGCTGGGCTTTCCCGACGGCTCGTTCCTCAAGCCGCCCAGGGTCAATGACGCCTGGCGTGCGCTCTCCAAGGCACTGAACCTTCATGGAGTATTAAATAGGAACACGGTGACCTTCCATGACCTAAGGCACAGCTTCGCAACATACGCTGTCGCCAACGGCGTAGACCCAAGAACGCTCGCAAGCCTGATGGGTCACTCCAAAGCCTCCATGACCCTAGATAGATACGCCAGCGCCGACCCGAAGGCAACTGCATCGGCAATGAACGCCCTAGGACGCCTTTATAAGAGCGCCCCATAGTATCCAAAAACCGGATAAGACCTAATCGAAGGCCGCGATACTGCATCGCGGCCTTTCCTATACCTTCCCGTAGTAAGTCATTTCAGTCCACCGGGTCCGTATCGTCCGCCATGACCGCGTTTTTGAATCCGTCGCCCAAGACGCTCCAGACTAGATCTCAAAGAGACGGCAGCAGACAGAAAGGAGGTCGAAATGGAAGTTGAGAGCAAACGCATCACTCTTGATGCTTTTCGCACGATGCCAGACATCGTTGATCCGATGCCTGTCGCCCACCTGCTCGGTATCAGCGACCGCTCCGTCTACAGGCTCTGCCAGAACGGAACGTTCAAAGCCGTGAAGTGTGGGAAGCTGTGGCGCATCAATCGCGACAGCGTTCTTAGCTACATCGGCGTCAACTGAATGTAGCGAGCGCCGGCTAAGGCCAACTGAGCTCGGAGCAAACATGGGCATCAACAAATTCAACGCCGGACCCATTGAAATAATTGCAGAGTTGATTGATTTTGATGCCGTCCAGATTAAAAACGAGCTCATCGCATATACGCCCTTGCCGGCGGCTAAAGCGCCAAAAGGCTATCCGATTACATACACGGAAGACGAATAGACATCACAGGGGGCCAAACGGCCCCCTGTTTTATGAGGAGACCCTATGGCCGAAACCAAAACCATCAGCGTAAAAATCGACAACAAGCTCTACATCGCCCTCAAGACGCGGGCGGAGCTCAATAACTCCAATGTCAGCGACGAGATCCGCTCTCTCCTGCGCTCGGCGCTCG
>UQWV01000032.1 GCA_900544845.1 uncultured Collinsella sp.
CGAGCTCCTGTGCGAATTGGAGAGAGCGCTCCCGCAAACTGCCTCTTGACAACTTATAGGAGCGTCGGTTTTGTTTTCGCACTTTTCAGCATGGTCCGGGCTCTCCGCGTTAACGTAGTAGATGGGCCCCTTTTGTGGCAAGGGGCCGACCTGCGGCCCGGGGTGGCCAAAAGCCCCGTCCCAAAAAGACTGATTGGGAGCTGGGGCGTGTCGATGCGATAGTATTGCATGGTGGTATTCGATTAACCGAGGGTTTATCCGAGGGCTTTATGGAACAACACCAGCATTATCAGAGCCTGCAAGACCAGGCGTACAACGCATTGCGGTCCAAGATCATCTATGCCGAGCTCAGGCCCGGCACGCGCCTTTCGGCGATTGGTCTGGAAAAAGAGACGGGAATCGGGCGCACACCCATTCGCGAGTCCTTTGTGCGTCTGCGCGAGCAGGAGCTGGTGGAAACGCGTCCCAAAAGCGGTACCTATGTCTCAAAAATCAGCATGGAGCGTGCCGAAAACGCCTGCTTTTTGCGCGAGAAGCTCGAGAGAAGCGTGCTTATTAAATGCTGTTCGGCCGCCTCGCCCGAGCAAAAGCAGCGGATTGAGCAGATCCTTGCCGAGTCCGAGTCGCTCGACCATAGCGAAACGCGTCGTTTCTTTGACCTGGACAACCTGTTCCATGAGACGTGTTTTGAGATTGCCGGTCGTCACATGTTGTGGGATTGGATGAAGAGCATCAACACGCATTTTGAGCGATACAACTGGTTGCGTATGGTGTCGCAGGATTTGGATTGGGAGCCGATTCGTCGGCAGCATCGCCGGATTCTCGAGGCCATTAAGGGGGGCGATACCGACACGGCGAGCTATCTGGCAGAGACGCACCTGCACCTGATGCCCGAGGAGCAGGGCCCGGTTATCGCCTTGCATCCCGACTATTTTGAGCTGTCCAAAGACTCGGCCATCTAACTCGTCCCCTTCATTAGTTGCGGTGAAATAGGGATTGTTTTGCGGCTCTGATGGTGTAAACAGTCCGTATCTCACCGCAACTGCCGGGGCACTATCGGGGCACGAAAAAGCTGCGGCGCCGCTTGGAGGAAAAGACCGGAAGCAAGGGTCCATTCCTCCAGACGGCGCCGCAGCTGTTTTGATGGCTCGGCTTTTGTCGAAGTGGCTCAGTTGAGCGCGGTTGCCAGCCGAGTAGGCAAAGCGGCTCGGGGGCGTGTCGCTTCCGTCACGTTCTATCAGCATACAAGACGGTTTTGGTTCTTGTCCGTGACGGAAACGGCGCGCTTCCGAGCCGCTTTAAAAGAAAGGGGGCGAGGTCTAGGGCACGCCCCCTCTCACGATAGAGAGCTAAACCTAGCCGCGGACTTTCTTGACGACGTCCATGGCCTCGCGGGCGATCTGCTCGACCTTGGAGAAGTCGCCGTCGGCAAACAGGGCCGGCTTGACCATCCAGGTGCCACCGCAGGCGATGATGGCAGAGGAGCTCAGGTACTCCTCGACGTTGGCGGTGCTCACGCCGCCGGTAGGCATAAAGCGGTGGCCGACAAACGGAGCGGCGAGGGCCTTGATGGTGTTCAGGCCGCCATACTGGGACGCGGGGAAGAACTTGGTGACCTTGAGGCCTAAGTTCTCGGCGGCGGTGACCTCGGAGGGGGTTACAGTGCCGGGAAGGACAGGCAGGTCGATATCGATGCAGTGCTTCACGACGTCCTCGTTGTAACCCGGGGAGACGAT
This sequence comes from uncultured Collinsella sp., assembly GCA_900544845.1. Lineage (GTDB taxonomy): Bacteria > Actinomycetota > Coriobacteriia > Coriobacteriales > Coriobacteriaceae > Collinsella. The sequence continues at coordinate 1,737 of UQWV01000032.1, forward strand.
GAACTTGGCACCGGCGGCGCGGGCCTGCTCAACCTGCTCGACGGTCAGGACGGTGCCGGCGCCAACGCACATCTCGGGCTCGGCCTCGGCCATGGCGGCGATGCACTCGGCGGCGCAGGCGGTGCGGAAGGTGACCTCGGCGGACTTCATGCCAGCTGCCATAAGGGCGTGGGCGAGCGGGGCGGCGTCCTCGACCTTGTCGAGCACAACGACCGGCACGATGCCCAGGGACTTAAGCGTGGTGTAGAACTGATCGAACATGATGTTCCTTTCGATGTGTGGCGCGCATGGGCGCGTGATTGCCAAATGTGCTGGTCAGGAGCCGATTTTGGATTGGTTATCGGAGGCACTGCTTGGGGTTCAAGCAATTCCAAAACCGGCTGCTCGACCAGTCGTGTAGGGAATGCCAGGCAAAACCGGAATGGGACTGGTGGTTTTGCCCGGCCGGAGGAATCGGGGAGCGGGCCGCAGGGGTATGGGATTGGAAAGCTGCGGCCCGCGGAATGGAGACGGACTAGCGCGCGACGCGGGTGCCACCGTCGGCGGCGGATGCCACGGCTGCGATCTCGTCTGCGGTCACCAAGTTGGAATCGCCCTTGATGGTGAGCTTGAGGATCGACGCTGCAATCGCGTAGTTGACGGCGTCCTGCGGGCCAAAGTCGTTGATGAGGGCATGGACCAAACCGGCGTTGAAAGCGTCGCCGGCGGCAACGCCCTCGAGCACGTGAACGTCGTGAGCAGGGGAGAACCAGTGCTCGCCGCTCTCGGCGTCATAGAGCATGCCCATCCAGATGGAGCGCTCGACGCAGGAGATGTTGCGGACGACCGAAGCGACCTTCTTGCAGCCGTACTCGGCGCAGATTTGGCGGGCCATCTCGACGTAGGTGTCGCGCTCCTCGATGCCGTGGGCAAGGGAGCCAGAGACGCAGGTCATGCCAAGGCCGGCAGGCGCGTCCTCGTCATTGGCGATGCAGATGTCGACGAGCGGCAGGAGTTCCTTCATGGTTGCCTGCGACTTCTCGGGCGACCACATCTTGCCGCGATAATTCACGTCGCACACGGTCGTGATGCTCTTGGCGCGGCAGGCGGTGAGGGCATCCTTGCAGGCGGTAGCCATCTCATCGGAGACGGCGGGGGTCACGCCGGAGAAATAGAAGACATCGATGCCCTTGAGGATCTCGTCCCAGTCAAAAATATCGCGCTTGGCCATGTTGATGGCAGAGTACTTGCGGTCGTAGACGCAGCCGTTGCCGCGCTGCGAGGCACCGACCTCAAAGACGTAGGAGCCAAGACGGTCGCCCTGACGCACGACGCGCGTGGTGTCGACGCCGTAGGCCTTCAGCGAACGCAGGGCGCACTCGCCCAGACGGTTGGCTGGGACAACGGAGACGTAAGCGGCCTTGTCGCCCTGGTAGGCCAGGGAAAGCGCGGTGTTTGCCTCGGCGCCGCCGTAGCGGACATCAAACTCGGTCGCCTGCTCAATGCGCAGGTGGTCTTTGGGCGATAGCCTCATCATGATCTCGCCGAAGGTAAGAACCGTTTTACCCATGGTCGCGTAGCTCCTTCTTGCTCGTGCGTACACCTTTGATATGGCGTTGGCACGCAGGTGCCAAGACGGTAGGGTGCGTCTTTGCACCTGCGTGCCAACGCTTGCCGAAATCGGTTTACGAAATCGGTTTCGTTTCGAGTTGTAGTATACTCACCTACAGCGTTTTGCAACCGAGATTTTTAAAAAAATGCCTAAAATGGCTCAGACCGCCGACAATTGGGAAACGGGGTGCGTTATGGCGCAGATGAGAATCAAGGACATTGCCGCCGAGGCGGGCGTGAGCCCGGCCACGGTCTCGCGCTATCTCAACAACCGCCCCGGGCAAATGACCGAGGAGACCCGTGCCCGCATTGCCGAGGTCATCGAGCGCACCGGCTATCGCCCGCGTGCCGCCGCGCGCAATCTACGCAGCTCGCGCACCAACCTCATCGGCGTGATCCTGGCCGACATCGCCAACCCGTTCTCCAGCGCTATGCTCGAAGGACTTTCCGCCAGTGCCGCCGCGCGCGGCTGCTCGCTTATGACGGCCATTAGCGGCAACGACCCCGCAAAGGAAGCAGAGTCGCTCACCAGGCTCATCGATGCTGGCGTGGACGGCTTGGTCGTCAACACCTGCGGTGGTAACGACGAGGCGATCGCCGCGGCAGCGGGACGTCTGCCCGTTGTGCTGCTCGATCGCGATGTTGCCGACGGCGGTGTCGATGTGGTGACATCTAACAACCGTGAGCTGGTCGCCGGCTTGGTAGACGAGCTCGCCGCTGCGGGCTGTGAGCGTCTGTGCCTGCTCACCGAGGCAAGCGACGACAGCCCCGTGCGTCGAGAGCGCGCCGAGGCCTTTGCCGACGAGCTTTCGCGACGCGGCCTTGCGGGCGAGGTTGTCACCTTGGCCGATGGCGGTGCCACAGGCGTTGGCCGCTTGGACGAGGCCATCCGCGACTATGCGGGCAAAAAACTCGGCCTCATTGCTGTCAACGGCCTGGTCTTCCTGCGCCTGACCGAGGCGCTGGCGCAGCTTGGTCCCTCGCTGCCGGCGGGGCTCAAGATCGCGACGTTTGACGACTACCCCTGGAACCATGTGCTCTTTGGCGGTGTGACCACGGCCGCGCAGGACACCATCACCATTGCCGAGCGCGTAGTCGAGCGCCTGTCCGAGCGCATCAACGTCGTTACCACCACGGTGGGCGAGGCCGCAAAGCTGGCGCCCAAACGCATCGAGGTTCCCGGTCACATCGAACACCGCGCTTCGACCTCGCGCTAGCCGCTCGTTCGCAACCGCCTGCGCGCACGTTTTTTGAGCGCTTGATACGCTTTAACCCTGCGGAAACATTTTTCTGCGATAGTATCTGCGATATAGACCAGTCGAAACCCGCCCGAAAGAAAGGGGAGCGACATGAACCAGCAGAACATCGATTACGTACTCCGCTCCGTAGAGCAGCGTGACATCCGCTTTGTGCGTCTGTGGTTTGTCGACATTCTCGGCCGCCTCAAGAACTTTGCCATTAGCCCCGAGGACCTCGAGGTCGCTTTTGAGGAGGGTATTGGCTTTGACGGCTCCGCCATCGAGGGCTTTGCTACGCCCGAGGAAGCCGACATGCTCGCATTCCCCGATGCTTCGACCTTCCAGATTCTGCCGTGGCGCCCGAGCCACAACGGCGTCGCCCGCGTGTTCTGCGACGTGTGCACTCCCGATTGCAAGCCGTTTGCCGGCGACCCGCGCGATGCCCTGCGCCGCATGTTCCGCAAGGCTGAGAAGGCTGGCTACCTGCTCAACGTGGGCGCCGAGCTGGAGTATTACTACTTCCCCGACGAGCACACCCCTGAGCCGCTCGACAATGTGGGCTACTTCGATCTTTCGGTAAGCGATGCCGCCCGCGACCTGCGTCGCAACACGGTCCTCACGCTCGAGAAGATGTCCGTGCCCGTGGAGTACACCTTCCACGCCGCCGGTCGCTCGCAGCACGGCATGAGCCTGCGCCACGCCGAGGCCCTGAGCATGTCCGACGCCATCACCACGGCCAAACTCATCATTAAGCAGCAGGCTTACGAGAGCGGGTGCCACGCCTCCTTTATGCCCAAGCCGCTGGCGGGCGAGGACGGCAGCGCTATGTTCCTGTGCCAGTCGCTATTCGACCACGACGGCAACAACGTCTTTTGGGGCGAGGACGACGAGAGGTACCATCTCTCCGATATCGCCAAGCACTACATGGCCGGCATCCTGGCGCACGCGCGCGAGATTAGCGCCATCACCAACCCCACGGTCAACTCGTACAAGCGCATCACCACGGGCGGCGACTCCGTGCCGCAGTACGCCACGTGGGGCCTGCGCAACCGCGCGAGCATGGTCCGCATCCCGGTCTACAAGCCCGGCAAGCAGCTGTCCACGCGCATCGAGCTGCGCAGCCCCGATCCCATGGCCAACCCGTACCTGGTCAACACCGTTACGCTGGCGGCTGGTCTCGACGGCATCGAGCGCAAGCTGGAGCTTCCGCCCGAGGCCACGGCCGAGACGCTCAAGCTCACCGACCGTCAGATGCTCGAGGCCGGCTACGCGCCGCTGCCGCGCTCGCTCAAAGAGGCACTCGACGTGTTCGAGGACTCGCAGTTTATGAAGGATGCCCTCGGCGAGCACATCCACAGCTTCTTCCTCAAAAAGAAGCGCGACGAGTGGCATAAGTTCGAGTCCACGATCACCGAGTGGGAGATCAAGCACTATCTGGCGAACTCCTAATCGCGCTGGCTTGTCCCAGTACGATTGAGCTCATTTCTTTGGAGGCCGATATGTCCGAAAAGAGTGCCCTGTTCATGGCGCGCACGACGCGCTTCCACGAGTTTGCCCGCAGCCTGACGACCACCCTGGGTGTCGAGGTGAGCCTGGCTACCCCCGATTCGCCGACCGCAGCGCACGACTTTGACCTGCTGATCCTCGATTCCGACGGTATTCGCAGCGACCGCATCGATCAGATTGCCAAGTGGCTCGACGATCGCGGCGGTGTTCCCATGCTGGTGATCGTCGACGACGAGGCGCTCGGCACCCTGCGCCTGCCGAATCACGCGCATGCCGACTTTGTATGCCCCACGGCGACGCCAAACGAGCTCAAGGCTCGTGCGCAGCGCTTGATGGGCGAGGAGGAGACCGTCACCGCTGATGACGTGCTCAACATCGATAACCTCGAGATCAACCTGGCCACCTACCAGGTGACGCTCGATGATGAGCCCATCGACCTGACGCTGATGGAGTACTCGCTGCTGAGCTTTTTGGCGACGCACCCCAACCGCGCCTACAGCCGCGAGGTGCTGCTGCACCGCGTGTGGGGCTTCGAGTACTGCGGCGGCACGCGTACCGTCGACGTGCACATCCGACGCATCCGCTCCAAGGTGGGCCCGCAGATTGCGGCACACATCACCACCGTCCGCGGCGTGGGCTACCTGTTTAAGGACTAGATTTCCACCACAAAGGGGACAGGCACCTTTGTGGTGGTTTTACCGCAGGTACGCGTCCCTTTCGGGTTTGCAACAGAACTTAAGCCTTCCTAAAAGATTGCGTTCTCATACACGTGTGCCCGCATATTGGGGTACAACTCAACGTGAACAATGATGGCCCGCCACATGTTTGGCGGGCCTTTGGTTATTAGACGAAAGGATCGCAGCTATGAGCGAGTACGATTCCCAGCGTCCCCAGGATGCGGGCAACGCCGGCGAGACCCAGCAGCAGCCGCGCGTGCAGGTGGAGTCGACGCCTGCCGGTGGCAACAACATTCCCTATGTGCAGGCCTACGACACGCAGACCGGCAAGCCGCTGGGTAGTCAGCAGGTCGTGAACAGGCACACGGTGGTCAAGACCAAGACCAAAAAGCTGCCGATCTTTATTACGGCACTCGCCGGTTGTGCTTGCGGAGCCCTGCTGGTCATCGCGCTTATCATGAGCGGTACGCTCGATATCGGCGGCGGCAAGAATGCCGTGACGGCGGGCGCTTCGGGCTCGTCGACGCAAAAGATCACAATCGACTCCGAGGACACCACGTTGGCAGAGGCCGTCTCTGCCAAGGCACTGCCCTCCGTGGTTTCCATTACCGCTACCTCGAGCGGCAGCCAGAGCAATACGCTTTCGCAGTCTGCCGACGAGTCGAACAGCTCGGGTAGCGTTGGCTCGGGCGTGGTGCTCGACACCGAGGGCCACATCCTCACCAACAACCACGTGGTCGACGGCTATGACCAGTACGTGGTGACCATGGACGATGGCACCACCTACGAGGCTGAGTTCGTGGGCAACGATGCCTCGAGCGACCTCGCCGTTATTAAGCTCAAGGACGCCGACTCCTCCAAGCTCACCCCGATCGAGATCGGTGACTCCTCCAAGCTCAACGTGGGCGAGTGGGTCATGGCGATCGGCTCGCCGTTCGGTAACGAGCAGTCTGTCTCCACCGGTATCGTGTCGGCGCTGTATCGCTCCACGGCCATGAGCTCTACCAGCGGTAACACCATCTATGTCAACATGATCCAGACCGATGCTGCCATCAATCCGGGCAACTCCGGTGGCGCGCTCGTCAACGATAACGGCGAGCTCGTGGGCATCAACTCGCTCATCGAGAGCTACTCGGGCTCCAGCTCGGGCGTTGGTTTTGCCATTCCGGTCAACTACGCCAAGAACATCGCCGACCAGATTATCGACGGCAAGACGCCGGTTCATCCGTACCTGGGCGCCACGCTTTCGAGCGTCAACGCGCTCAACGCCCGCACCAACAAGCTGAGCACCGATAGCGGTGCGTATGTGGCGAGCGTTGTCGAGGACGGTCCTGCTGCCAAGGCCGGCATCCAGGAGGGCGACGTCATCACCAAGCTGGGCGATGACGAGATCACGAGCGCCGATGGCCTGATCATTGCGCTGCGCAGCCACGAGGTGGGCGAGAAGGTCGAGATCACGCTCATGCGCGGCAAGGACGAGAAGAAGGTCACCGTCGAGCTGGGCTCCGACGAGGAACTGCAGAACCAGCAGCAAAACGATAGCTCGACCGACACCGGCAACGGCGGCATCACCGACGAGCAGCTGCGTCAGTACCTGGAGGAGCTGCTGGGCCAGCAGGGCCAAGGCCAAGGCTACGGTCAGGGTTACTAACGAGCCGCTCCACACACATCGAAGCCAGAGGGGCTGTCCCGCCATGCGTGGGACAGCCCCTCTTTTCATAATGATCCCCCAGGGACGGAGGAAAACAGATCAGTTTGAGCTGGCGAGCTGGTTCACACCGGCCCGACGGCTGCCGATTCGGTGCGGTTTGAGACCGCTATTCGGCCCCGTTGCGACCGGTGGTACTCTTGTATCCGTTTGAAATCGAGCGAAGGAGTGCCGCTATGGAGCAATCGAGCCTGTTTGGTGACGGCGTGGACATCGATACCGAAACGCCCGCGAGCGCGGATGCCGCTGCACCGACCGATGCCCGCGCCAAGGCGGCGGCACGCGCGGCCGAGCTGCGCCACGAGCTCGATTACCACGCCTATCGCTATTACATGCTCGATGCACCCGAGATCACGGATGCCGCCTTCGACAAAATGCTCGTTGAGCTGCAGGAGATCGAGGCGGCCTATCCCGATCTGGTGACGCCCGACAGCTATACCCAGCGCGTGGGCGGCTACGTGAGCGAACAGTTTACGCCGGTCACGCACATGGCACGCATGTATTCCATGGACGATGCCATGGATCTGGATGAGCTCGACGCATGGCTCCAACGCACCGAGGATGCACTTGGTGCCGGCAGCGTCACCTATACCTGCGAGCTTAAGATCGACGGCTTGGGTGTGGCGCTTACCTACCAAAACGGCACCTTCGTGCGCGCAGCCACGCGCGGCGACGGTACCACGGGCGAGGACGTGTCGCTCAACGTACGTACCATCAAGGACGTGCCCATGCACCTGTCCGAGCCGGCGCTCGCTCACATGGGTGCCGATCGCGAGCGTACAATCGAGGTCCGCGGCGAGGTCTACATGCCCAAGGGTAGCTTTGTGCGCCTGAACGACGAGGCCGATGCCGAGGGCCGCGACCCCTTCGCCAACCCGCGTAACGCCGCTGCCGGGTCCTTGCGCCAGAAGGATCCCAAGGTTACGGCGCGTCGCGACTTGGCCACCTTTATCTACGCCATCGCCGATACCGACCCGTTGCACGTCCATAGCCAGCGTGAGTTCCTCGATTGGCTGCGCAGCGCCGGCTTTAGCGTCAACCCCAACGTGGCCCGCTGCGCCACGCCGGCCGAGGTCCACGAGTTCTGCGCCCAGGCGCTCGAGCATCGCGGCGACCTAGACTACGACATCGACGGCGTGGTCGTAAAGGTCGACAGCTTTCAGCAGCAGCTCGACCTGGGCTTTACCGCCCGTGCACCGCGCTGGGCCATCGCCTTTAAGTTTCCGCCCGAGGAAAAGCAGACCATCCTGCGCGAGATTCGCATCCAGGTGGGCCGCACCGGTGTGCTCACGCCGGTCGCGGAGTTCGATCCGGTGACGGTCGCCGGCTCCACCATCGCGCGCGCCACGCTGCACAACATCGACGAGATCCGCCGCAAAAACGTGCGCGAGGGCGACACCATCATCGTGCACAAGGCGGGCGACGTGATCCCCGAGGTCGTGGGTCCGGCGCTCGACAAGCGGCCGGCCGATTCTGTCGACTGGCAGATGCCCGAGGTCTGCCCCGTGTGCGGCAGCCCCGTGGTGCACGAGGACGGCGAGGTCGCCTACCGTTGCGTTTCCATCGACTGCCCCGCGCAGCTCAAGGAACGCCTGCTCCACTGGGTGAGCCGCGGCTGCATGGACGTCGACGGCCTGGGTGACGAGATCGTCGACAAGATGATCGCCGCCGGCCTGATCCACGACGTCGCGGACTTCTACCAGCTTACGGTCGACGACATCGCCGGCCTGGACACGGGCCGCGTGTACGCGAGCTCCAACAGCAAAAAGGGCGTCAAGAAGGGCGACCCCATTCCGGTTGGTCTCAAGACGGCCGAGAAGATTGTCGCCGAGCTCAACAAGTCCAAGAGCCAGCCGCTCGGGCGTGTGCTGTTTGCCCTGGGTATTCGCCATGTTGGCAAGAGCGTGGGCGAGGTTATTGCCGAGCGATTCCTGTCGATCGACAAACTCGTTCTGGCGAGCGAGGAAGACATCGCCGAGTGCGAGGGCATCGGTCCCAAGATCGCGGCGAGCGTCAAACAATTCCTGGCCGTGCCCGAGAACCTTGCCGTGCTGGAGCGCCTGCGCCAGGCGGGCCTGTCGCTCGAGGTCGACCTGGGCGCCGCCCATGCGCAGGCTGCAGCCGATGCCGGCGTAGCAGGCGAGCTCGCCGACGCGCAGCCACTCGCGGGCCTGACGTTTGTGTTGACCGGTACGCTCGTCAACCGCACGCGCGACGAGGCGGGCGCCGCGCTCAAGGTGCTCGGCGCCAAGGTTTCGGGCAGTGTATCGAAGAAGACGAGCTACCTGGTCGCCGGTCCCAAGGCGGGCTCCAAACTCACCAAGGCCGAGCAGCTGGGCGTGCCCGTGCTGGACGAGGATGCGCTCGAGCAGATTCTCGCTACCGGTGAGGTGCCCCAGGCTTAAGGCATTGATAGCCAGATAGAAGAACCGCCCGGAGAGCTTAACGCTTTCCGGGCGGTTTTTATTTGGATGCGGTAACAGGCACCGTGATCTGCGTCACGTAGGTCGCCGGGTCGTCGCTGATGATGTCGTCGATGAGGGCGATTTCGCGTGAGGGGCCGGCAGGGGACAGGTTGCGCTCGTGCATGTAATCGAGTAGGCGTTCGTAGCGCGGGGCCGCCTGCCCGTGCGTGCCGCGGAAGCTAATGGTCAGACACCGTGCGGCGGGCCGAACTTCGACGTCTCCCAGGTAGTCGTCCGTGTCATCGAGCAGCAGAAAGACCTCGTCGTAGCCATCAAAGTCGCTGGCGGCAAGGCGCTCGGGTGAGATGCCCACGCCCAGATTGCCGGGAAAGACGAAGGTCTCGTGCTGTCCTTTTTGCAGCTGGCGAATCTGCCACTCCAGCGCATAGGCGTCGGTGGGGTTGACACGTTCGCGCAGTACGGCGCATCGAAGCTCGGGTGCCTCGGTCTCGCGGATGGTGTCGAGTTCGGCATTCAAAGCGTCTCGCAACAAGACAAGCCGGTCATCGATCTTGCGCGAGACGCGCTCCAGTTCGCGGCGCTTGCGTTCGATGAGCTCCTGCTGCTGGGCCAGTTGGCGCTGCATTAGATTCACGTCGCGCGTGGCGACAAACTCGCGTATCTGCGCCAGCGGCAAGTCAAGAACGCGCAGGTTGCTGATGGTGTTGAGGGTGGAGAGCTGTCGCGCTCCGTAGTAGCGATAGCCGCTCGTAGGGTCGATATGCGCCGGCTCCAGCAGGCCCAGCTGCTCGTAATGACGCAGTGTGCCCACGCTCAGGTTAAACAGGCGCGCCACCTCACCAATGCGGAGCAGGCCGTCGGTATGTTCGCTGGATGTGTCGGTCACGGTATTGCTCCTTTCGGCAAAAGCGGGACAGGGCAGCTAAGCTCGTGTCGCCCCGCTAGGCCACCAGCTTGTCAAAAGCCCCGCGCCGGTTGAGCACGGTAAACGCGACAACACAGATGACTGCCGACAGAATCGACCCGCACGGCGAAGCGATGCCCATGGGAAACAGCGTGTCGGAATAGGCGTTCGACAGCAGCCACGCGCCCGGCACGCGAATGAGCGCCACGGCCAGCACGTTGTGCGCAAAGCCGATGTAGCTCTTGCCGTATGCAGCGAAAAAGCCGCTATAGCAGATGTGGATGCCGGCAAAGATTGCATCGAAAATGTAGCTGCGCATATAGCCGGTACCGGCCGCGACTACCGCGGCGTCCTTGGCAAAAAAGCCGATAAACGCCGGTGCCACCAGCCACATCAGCACCGTGATCAGGCAGCCGTACACCACCGAGATGGTCATGGCGTCTTTGAGCACCTGACGCGCGCGGTCGCCCTTGCCCGCGCCGGCATTTTGCGCCGTGAGCGCGCTGACGGTGGCGCCCATGGAACTCGGCACAATGAACAAAAAGCTGATCATCTTCTCGACCAGGCCCACGGCGGCGGCGTCGACGAGCCCTCGGTGGTTGGCGATGACGGTGATAAACATAAACGCCACCTGGATGCAGCCGTCCTGCACGGCCACGGGCACGCCGATCTTAAGAATGCTGCCGAGCACCTCGGGCTGGGGGCGCAGGTCGCTGCGCTTAACGTGGATGTTCGTGCGGCGGCTCTTGAGCCAGACGAGCGCGAGGGCAACGCTGGCCGTCTGGGCGGTCACCGTGCCGAGCGCCGCGCCCACGGGGCCGAGCCCCATGTGTCCGATAAACAGAAAATCGAGCGCGATGTTGATGATGCACGCCACGCCGATCACGTACATGGGCGAGCGCGAATCGCCCAGCCCGCGAAAGATGGCCGAAAGAATGTTGTATGCGGCGATAAACGGAATGCCCATAAAGCAGATACGCAGGTAGGCGGCGGTGCCTTCGACTGCCTCGACCGGCGTGCCAATGAGTGTCACGATCTGCGGGCACAGTGCGAGCAGGACAGCGGCCAGCACCACCGAGACGCCCATAAAGAGCGTGATGGTGTTGCCGATGGCGGTCTCGGCGCGGTCAAACCGGCGCGAGCCAACGGCGTGGCCGACGATGACCGTCGTTCCCATGGCCAGACCCACAAGCGTCACGGTAATGATATAGAGCGTCTGCGCGCCGTTGCCCACGGCGGTGATGCCGGCAGCGCCGCTAAACTGCCCCATCATGTACAGGTCGGCCATACCGTAGAGCATCTGCAAAAAGTACGAGAGCATATAGGGCAGGGCAAAGACCGCGATGGTCTTGAGGACATTGCCGCGTGTGAGGTCGTGTTCCATGGGCGGGGCACTTTCTGACTTGGTTCGTTTAGCTACCAGTGTAGTGAAAACCCTACAACGATTGTAGAGTCAAGGTTTGTGTCGGCAGTGGGGCGAAAAAAGTCACGCTCGCGTTCATTTCCAATTGAATACGGACGTGCGCCCTGCGAGCTTGGCGCCTGCGCTAGCCTTGCAGAAACCGATTTCGGAACACTTGACACCGCCGCACGGCGCGCCATAATACGTGGGTTTGCGAACAACGTTTGATGGGGGATGAACCTGCGTGCGCAATCTCAAGATTCTGTTTTCCTATCTGGGGGCATACCGCCGCGATGCCATACTCGGCGTGCTCTTTGTGACGGCCGAGACGGCGCTCGAGCTGTTTATCCCGGTCATCATGGCAAATATCATCGATGTGGGCGTGCCCGCGGGCGACATCAACTACATGCTGTTGCAGGGTGCGTATATGCTGGTGTGCGCCGCATTTTCGCTGGCACTTGGCTTGGGCTATGCGCGCACGTCTGCTCGCGTTGCCTCGGGGCTGGGCGCTAACTTGCGTGAGGTCGAGTATCGCAAGATCCAGACGCTCGCTTTTGGCAATCTGGACAACTACGACGCCAGCTCGCTCGTCACTCGCATGACCACCGACATCACCGTGATTCAAAACGCCGTAGGTAACGGCTTCCGCCCCATGGTGCGCGGGCCGGTAAATCTGGTCATGGGCCTCGTCTACGCTTTTGCGCTCTCGCGCGAGCTCGCGGCGGTCTTTGCCGTCATTCTGCCGATGCTCGCCATCGTGCTCGGTATCATTACCGTGCGCGTGAGCCCGCTCTACCGCCAACTCCAGACCTCGATGGACCACCTCAACGGCGTGGTGCAAGAGGATCTTACCGCCGTACGCGCCGTGAAGGCTTACGTGCGCGCCGAGCACGAGCGCGACAAGTTCGACACCGTCAATACCGAGCTCGCCGGCACGGCGACCAAGACCTTCGGCACCGCCGTGCTCAACCTGCCGGTGTTCCAACTCTCGATGTACGTGGCTGCGCTCTCGATCTTGTGGATTGGCGGCCGCATGATCATCGAAGGTCGCTTGGGCGTGGGCTCGCTCACGGGCTTTATGAGCTACGTGCTGCTGATCATGAACTCGCTCATGATGATTTCCAACGTGTTTTTGCTGCTCACGCGCGCTCTCACGAGTGTGGGCCGTATCGCCGAGGTGCTCGATGAGGAGCCCTTTATCGCCAACCCCGCGGGAGACCTCGCGATTGCGGCGCCAGCGGACGGCAGTATCGAGTTTCGCGACGTTTCCTTTAAATACCGCGCGGATGCAGCCGAGGATGTGCTCGAGCATATCGACCTTCGCATCGAGAGCGGCTCGACGGTGGGCATCCTCGGCGGCACGGGCTCGGGCAAGAGCTCACTTGTGCAGCTGATTGCGCGCCTGTACGACGCTACCGAAGGCGCCGTGCTTGTGGGCGGACACGACGTGCGCGACTACGACCTCGCCGCCTTGCGCGACGCTGTGGGCATTGTGCTGCAAAAGAATGTGCTGTTTACGGGTACCGTGCGCGAGAACCTGCAGTGGGGCAATCCGCAGGCGTCGGACGATGAGCTCCTCGCGGCTTGCCGCGCGGCGTGCGTGGACGAGTTCCTTGATCGCATCGGCGGGCTGGACGGCGAGTTGGGCCAAGGCGGCGCCGGTGTCTCGGGTGGCCAGAAGCAACGCCTGTGCATCGCGCGCACGCTGCTCAAGCATCCGCGCGTGCTCATTTTTGATGACTCCACCAGCGCGGTCGATATGGCGACCGACGCTAAGATTCGCGAGCACATCGCCCGGATTTCCGATACGACCGTGCTCATCATCGCCCAGCGCATCGCGAGTGTCATGGATGCCGATCGCATTGTGGTATTGGACGACGGTCGTGTCCACGGCGTGGGCACGCACGAGGAACTGCTAGCGGGCGACAACATATACCAGGAGATTTATGCCTCGCAGATGGAGTTTGCGAGGAACGCGGACGCCGGCGACGGCAGCGACGATGGTTGCGCGAATGATCCGTTTTCCTCCGTCGCATGCGGATCGCCCTTGGAAGGGGGTGAGCGTCATGCCTAAGACCGCAGCCCAAGCACGCCCGGCCGACCTCAAGCGCACTGTGCGCCGCTTGCTCTCCTACATGGGGCATGCCAAGTTCTCGTTGCTCGCGGTGGGCGTGCTCGCCTCTGTCGCCGCCATCGCGAGTCTTGCCGGCACCTATATGGTGCGCCCCATCGTCAACGGCCTGGCCGCGGGTGGGGAGGAGCTGCTTACCAAGCAGGTTCTCTTTACGGCCGTCATCTACGCCGCGGGCGTGCTCTCGGCCTTGGGTTACTCGCAGATTATGGTGCGCGCGGCCCAGCGCGTGGTGTCCGATATTCGCGGCGACTTGTTCGCGCACATCCAGACGCTGCCGCTCGGTTACTTTGACAGTACGCGCTCGGGCGACATCATGAGCTTTTTCACCAACGACGTCGACACGGTCTCCGAGGCACTCAACAACAGCTTTGCCAACGTGATTCAGGCGACCATTCAGGTGATCGGCACCACAGCCATGCTCATCATTCTTAACTGGCAGCTCACGATTATCACGCTCGCGTGCGATGTTGCCATTGTGCTGTACGCGCGCTACTCGGGTGCCCGCTCCAAGCGCTTTTTTGCCGCCCAGCAGGCATCGCTTGGCGACTTGGACGGATACGTCGAGGAGATGGTCTCGGGCCAAAAGGTCATCAAGGTCTTTAACCGCGAGGCAGCGAATGTCGCCGGCTTCACCTGCCGCAACGACGAGCTTCGCCGCACCGGCACCGCCGCCGTGAGCTATGCCAACTCCATGGTGCCCATGACCGTCGTGATTGGCTACGTCAATTATGCCATCGTCGCCGTGGCGGGCGGCATGCTCTGCATCAAGGGGCTCGCCGACGTGGGCGCGCTCGCGAGCTACCTGGTCTTTGTGCGCCAGGCGGCCATGCCCATCAACCAGTTTACGCAGCTTGGCAACTTCTTGCTCAACGCGTTGGCCGGTGCCGAGCGCCTGTTTGTGGCTATGGACCTTAAGCCCGAGGTGGACGAGGGCCGCGTGGAGCTGGTGCAGACGGGCGATGCCGCGTGGGCGTGGAAGATCCCCGAGGGTCAGGGCGTGGGCGCGTACGGGCACTTGCATGACGTGGCTGCCGTTGATGAGTCGGGCCGCGCGTTGGCCGCCGACGGTACCGAGCTCACGTGCGGCTTGGTTCCGCTTGCCGGCGACGTGCGCTTCCATGCCGTGGACTTTTCCTACGTACCGGGCACCCGTGTGCTCACGGATCTCAACCTGTTTGCCAAGCCGGGGCAAAAGATCGCGTTTGTGGGCTCGACAGGCGCCGGAAAGACGACCATCACCAACCTCATCAACCGCTTCTACGAGGTCGATGACGGCGAGATCACGTACGACGGCATCGACGTCAAGCACATTGCTAAGGCCAGCCTGCGCGGATCGCTCGGCATTGTGCTGCAGGACACGCACCTGTTTAGCGGCACCATTGCGCAGAACATCCGCTTTGGCAAGCTCGACGCGACCGACGAGGAAGTGCGCGCCGCCGCCGAGGCCGCCTGCGCGGATTCGTTTATCCGCCGCCTGCCTAGAGGGTACGACACGCCGGTCACGGCCGACGGCGCCAACCTGTCGCAGGGCCAGCGCCAGCTGCTCGCCATCGCGCGCGTGGCCGTCGCCGACCCGCCGGTGCTCATCCTGGACGAGGCCACTTCGAGCATCGACACGCGTACCGAAAAGCTCATCGAGCGCGGTATGGATCGCATCATGCGCGGACGCACCACGTTTATGATCGCGCACCGCCTGTCCACCGTCCGCGACGCCGACGCCATCATGGTCCTCGAACACGGCCGCATCATCGAGCGCGGCACGCACGAAGAGTTGCTCGCCCAGCACGGCGAGTACTGGCAGCTGGCGCATGGCTTAAAAGAGTTGGATTAACCCGTTCGAGCACGATGCTTTGACCCCTCCGTGCCTCTTACCTCGCCTCAAACCATCACAACATTCGACGTTTTTTGCCAAAATCGGGAAAAGCATCGAATGTTGTGATGGTTTTTCTGCCGCTCGACCGGGTGGAATCGCTTTCTTGCGCACGAAGGTGTGCGGACCCGTGGGCAGGGGAATAAGGTTGGTTATCCGACTCCATTGGAGGGCTCATGGACCTGCCGATCGTCCTGTCCCATAAGACTGCCTGGCTGTACCACAACGTGGCGCGCCCGTCCGAGCCGCTCTCGCGAGCAAGTATCCTATACGATGAGGACTCGCTTGCTAACGAGGCGGAGCCGACTGCGGACCTGCCCAAATTGGGGCTCGATGCCAAGGGGCTGAGGGCTTCAACGGCTGTTAGGATCGTTACCGACTATCTGGTTTCGCTCGGTATTCCACGAGAAGAGCTCGATTATATCGACACGCTCGTCAACTTCGATTTTGAGCGCTCGACGCCGGCTGGATTTAGGTGCCACGTGTTTGGGGCGCCGATACCTCCAGACCATCTTATCGAGGTGGCAGAGGGCCTTCTGGTGGTTGATGAGGCCATGTGCTTTGTCCAAGCGGGTTCGTGGATGAGCGAGCCCGAGCAGCTGGAATATGGCTATGAAATCTGCGCCCGATACCATTTGAATCATCTGTCGACAGGCGATTATATCGAGATGGGGCAGAGGTATACCGTTGCCGACTTGATTGCTTATTGCAATGAGAACCGATCTCGTCAGGGGGCCATACGCGCGGCCGCCGTGCTCAAGCGCGTGCACGATGGCGCGCGATCGCCCATGGAGACGGCCACTGCAATCATGGTCGTAGCAAAACGTTCTCAGGGAGGGCTGGGATACGCCAAGGTTGAGCTCAACCATCGGGTGGATGTTCCCAGCGAGTTCAAGTATCTCGCTAAGGCCGGGTATTTCGAGATCGACGTATATGCGCCTGCGAGCGGTACGGGGATTGAATACAACGGTTCGGACCATCTTGATAAACAGCGCAGCGCGTCGGATGCGGAGCGTATGACCGTGCTGAGCGCGCTGGGCTTTAGGATGATCGTCCTCACCGGGACTCAGTTTGCCCACCAGCTGCAACTGCACCGGGCGATGAATGCCATCGCGCTCGCTATGGGTCTTAAGTGCGACCGAAGCGAAGCGTTCCAAAAGCGGCAGAACGACCTGCGAGAATTTGTGATTCGACACTGGGACGGCGGTCTTTAGGGGCGCTTTGGTCCTTCTACGGGGTGCCGTGGGCAGGCAAACCATCACAACATTCGACGCTTTTGCCAAAAATGGGAAAAGCATCAATTGTTGTGATGGTCTGTATGCTGAGGATGGGCTTGGAAAGTCCGTTTTGCTCGAAGCGACCTGTCCTGTCGTGCGGGTGTCGGCATGATTCTCTCGTGGGGTATTATGTTTTCCGAAGAATAAAACGCCGCGTGAGGGGAGGGCTGCGTGGACGGGCGCGTGCAACATGACGGCTTTGGCCGCGACATCAACTACCTGCGCATTGCCGTTACCGACAAGTGCAATTTCCGCTGCATTTACTGCATGCCGGCCGATGGCGTGGCGCCCCGTGCACACGACGAGCTGCTCAGCGCCGAGGAAATCGCCCGCTTTGTGCGCTTGGTGGCGGGGGAGGGCATTCGCCGCGTGCGCCTGACGGGCGGCGAGCCGCTGGTCAGCCGCCGTATCATCCCGCTTATTCGTGACATCCGTGCGATTCCGCAGATCGAGGACATCTCGCTCACCACCAATGGCGCCCTGCTGCCCAAGCTGGCGCCGCAGCTCAAAGATGCCGGGCTTAACCGCGTCAACATTTCGCTCGACACGCTCGACCCTACGCTCTTTGGAAAGATCACGCGCCTGGGTCGGCTCGAGCAGACCATGGCTGGCATCGATGCGGCGCTGGCTTGGGGCTTTGAGCCCGTTAAGGTCAACTGCGTTGTGGTGCGCCGGCTCAACCAGGATGTGGCGGCCCTCGCGAGGCTCACGCTCGACCGCCCCATCCACCTGCGCTTTATCGAATACATGCCCATCGGCGACGAGCACACGAGCTCGCATTGCGCTGTGGACCCGCATGCGCCCGCGCTCAATCCCGAGTTGTGGGACGCGAGCGATACCGTGCCGAGCGACGAGCTGCGGGCGCGCATCAATGCCGGGGCCGCCGCGGCGGGACTGGGCGAGCTCGAGCCGCTCGACATCAACGACGCCCCTGCCGGCGCGGGCCCTGCGCGCTATTGGCACTTTCCGGGCGCGGCGGGAACGGTCGGCTTTATTAGCGCCATGTCCAATCATTTTTGCGCGAACTGCAACCGGCTGCGCCTGACGGCCGATGGCAACGTGCGTCCGTGCCTGTTCAGCGATGCCGAGTATTCGGTGCGCGAGGCGCTGCGCCGTGGTGATGATATGCAGGTGCTTTCGATTTGGCGCGATGCCGTGGCCCACAAACCGCAGGAACACGCGATAATTGAGGGCACGCAACGATTTATGTCTCAAATCGGAGGATGATCATATGGCCAAGAGCAGGTACGCCGATGCCACCAAGGCCGCTCGCAGGGCCGCGATGTCTGCCCACAAAGTCACGGCTGCGGCCAGCGATGCCGTTGCAGGCGCGCAGCCGACTGCCAGCGCTGCCACTGAGCCCGCCCGCGACGCCCGTCGCGACGAGCTGACGCACGTGGACGCCAAGGGCGAGGTACGCATGGTCGACGTGTCCGACAAGGCCGAGACGCATCGCATCGCCATCGCCGAGGGCGCCATCCTTATGCATCCCGAGACGCAGGCCATGGTGCTGCAGGACCGCGCCAAAAAAGGTGACGTGCTCGCTTGCGCGCGCGTGGCGGGCATCATGGCCATCAAACGCACGAGCGACATCATTCCCATGTGCCATCCGTTGCTCATTACCAAGAGTAAGTGCGATATCGAGCCCATCGCTTCGGCGGGAACGCCTGCCGAGGATGTGCCCGAGGGCTGGGCACCGGCGCGCGCGGACGGGCAGGTTGGCTTTCACGTACTGGTTACGGTCGGCGTGACGGGCAAGACGGGTATCGAGATGGAGGCTCTGACCGGCGCGAGTGCCGCGTGTCTGAC
The DNA here is from genome assembly GCA_900544845.1 of uncultured Collinsella sp. Lineage (GTDB taxonomy): Bacteria > Actinomycetota > Coriobacteriia > Coriobacteriales > Coriobacteriaceae > Collinsella. The sequence goes on from UQWV01000032.1 coordinate 20,278, forward strand.
CATCTACGACATGTGCAAGGCCGTCGATCGCGGCATGGAGATCGTCGACGTGCGCCTGCTGCACAAGGAGGGCGGCCGCTCGGGCGTGTGGAATCGTGCCGAGCGCCAGGCCGCTGCCGTTGAGGCCGTGGCCGCTGACGGTGCCACGCTTGCAAGCGCGCCCGTCGCCGTCGCGCCCGCAGCTCCGGCACCGGTCGTCCCTGCGATCGCGTTTATCGGCTACCAAAACTCGGGCAAGACCACGCTCGTCGAGAAGGTTATCGCCGAGCTCACCCGCCGCGGTCTGCGCGTGGGTTCGCTCAAGCATCATGGGCATCACGGCTTTGATATCGATGTGCCCGCTAAGGACACCTGGCGCCATCACCAGGCCGGCTCCAAGCACGTGGGCCTTATCTGCGCCACGCGCTGGGCGGAGTACGCCGACACGCGCGAGGAGGACGAGATGCCCGCGCGTGAGCTGCTGTCGCGTTACAGCGATGTCGACGTGGTGATCATCGAGGGCTACAAGACCGAGGGCTTCGACAATATCGTCGTCGCGCGCTCCGGTGTCGACCGTCTGCGCGGCAAGAGCTCGCTCGACCTGGTCGACGGTCACACGCTGGCCCTTGCCTGCAACGAGGCCCTGGCGCGTCAGGCCTTCGACGCCGGCTTTGCGACCCGAGTCATCAACATCAACGACGCCCGAGCCATCTGCGACCTGATCCAAGACCATCTGGCCTAAAACCTGCAAATAAAGACAGGTTAATTTGGCAGGTTTTATCTGGGCAAACGTCACTTCCACCACAAAGGGGCCAGGCACCTTTGTGGTGGTTTTTGCTTTAGTAGATGTGTGGGACATGCCTTACAATCTACCAAGTAGTTCATGATGGGCGAAAAACGGAGAGAAGGGGCTTGATGCGTCCTTAATGCTTCATGCGGATAGATTGATTTGACAGACGGTGGCGAATGCCCGCCGTCCGCATTCGTATGAAACAAGGAGTCTCCATGCTCGCCTCTCTTTTCTCAAAGCCTCAATCATCGCTGTCCGTGCAGGCCAAGCGCCTGGTGGCGATGCGCTTTCTCATCTACACCGGTTATCAGACCAGCTACTTTATCGGCGTCATCGGAACGCTCACCTATGCAGACGATGCCTCGGTCGTGGCGACATCGCTGGCCGTCCTTTTTATTAACGTTTTCGTGATCCTGGGGTCCTTTGCAGGCGGCGCGGCGCTTGACGCCTGGGGCCCGCGCCGTCATTTCTTGCTGAGCATCGTGGGCACGCTGGCAACCGGCGCGGCGATCCTCGTTTTTGGCAGCGCGACCGGCATCGTCCTACTCGGCGCGGTGCTCCTGGGCTTCGTGATGGGGTTTGCCCAGCCCATCGCCACATCCTATCCAGCCTACCTCGCCGACGATCCTGTCGAGCTCAAAGACATCAACTCCGCCATCGCCATGTTTTCAAACGTGAGTATCATCGTTGGTCCCACGCTGGGCGGCTTTGTCGCGGCGGCTGCGTCGTCGCGCGCGGTGTTCGTGCTCATGATGCTCTTTACCGCATTGGCGCTCATTGCCGGTTGGGGCTTTAGGCCGCAGACCAGCCATGTCGCCGGGGATGCGGATGCCGATTCGGCAGAGGAAGGGGAACGTGCGGGACAAAGCCCCGACCCCAACATATCTTCCCGCATCACCTTCGCGACCAGCATCAAGACGGTCTTTACCAACAGCGTCCTCGCCCTGCTGTTCTGCATCATCTTCCTCTCGAACTTTGGCTACGGTGCCTTCGACCCGCTGGAGTCGTTCTTCTACCGCGATGTTCTGCATGTCGGTGTCGAATGGATGGGCTGGCTCTCGTCGGCCAGCGGTGTGGGCGCGGTGCTGGGCGCCGTGGTCGCGCTCCGCTTGCCACCGCGTTTCGTCAGCCTCAAAACGCTGCTCGTGGCACTCATGTCCGTGGGCGTGGGAAGTCTGATTTATGTGGGGACACCGTACGTGGGCGTGGCCCTTATCGGCCAGATTGTCCTGGGCGTGGCCTGGGGCGTTGTCAACCCGCTTCATAACACCATTGTGCAAACGACGGCTCCGCTCGAGCAGCTCGGCCGCGTCAACTCGGTCATGGGCTTTGGCAACATGTTCGCCGGCGTGGCCCCGCTGGCGATTGCCCCCTGGCTGGCGGCGACATTTGGCGTGCAGCAGACGCTCGTAGGGGCGGGCACGGTCGTGACGGCGGTTCCCGCGGCGCTGCTGCTGTTTGGACGCCGGCATTTGGATCGTGCCGCAAAGCAGTAAAAACCATCACAACATTCGATGAAAATCGTGATTTTGCCGAAAAACGTCGAATGTTGTGATGGTTTGCGCCCCGGGCCAGGCCATCCTGCGAGTCCGGCCACCACAAAGGGGTCAGGCACCTTTGTGGTGGATTTTGCTTTGACGGGCCGCCCCTGCACCTCGGTATACCATGTACGCCGTTCACGAATGCACCCCACACCGCCGCACGACCCAGAAAGGCCCCCATGGACACCACCTTCAGCCACATCAAAGCCGTGTTCTGCGATATCGACGGCACACTGCTCACGAGCCAGCACACGGTGTCCCCGCGCACCGTGGCGGCGATCCGCGCCCTGCGCGAGCGTGGCGTGCTCTTTGGCCTGTGCACCGGGCGCGACGCCCACGCGACCGAGGCCATGTACGAGCTCTGGGGTATCGAAGGCCTGGTGGACGTGCTCGTGGGCTGCGGTGGCGCCGAGGTCATCGACCACACGCACGACATCAACGAGCTGAGCTATCCGCTGCCGGGCGAGACCATCGCGCGCATCTGCAAGCACATGGCGGACCTTCCGGCAACGCCCGTCTGCCCCCGAGACGGCGTGTTCTACGTGCCCGAGAGCAACGCGTGCGTCGAGCACCTGTCGCGCGTCGACGGCGTGCCCTACCAGGTGGTCGATTTTGCCGAGTTCTTGCGCGAGCCGCAGCCCAAGGTGATGTTTACCATGGCGCCCGAAGTAATGCCGCGGGTGATTGAGCGGGCGTCGACGTTTGCCGATGACACTGTTAAGGCGGCGGCTCTGCAAACCACGCAGTGGCTCTACGAGTTCATGGATCCGCGCGTGTCCAAGACGCGCGGCCTTGTGCGCGTGGCGGAGCTCAACGACATGGAGCTCCAGAACATCTGCGTGTTTGGCGATGCGGACAACGACACCTGCATGGTGGCCGACGCCGGCGTGGGCGTGGCCATGGCAAACGGCAGCGACGCCACCCGCGCCGCCGCCGATTTTGTAACCGCCAGCAACGACGAAGACGGCATCGCGATCTTTATCGAGGAACATCTGCTGTAGCGATCGAGCGAGAGCAACCGCAAAGGGGACAGGCGCCTTTGTGGTGGTTTGCTCTAAGGCTGACGGGCTGGACATCATAAGCGTCCCAACAATCGATGGTTTTCCGCAAAAGAGCGATTTTCATTGATTGTTGGGACGCTTTTTATGTCGAGGAGTTGCTTGCGAACTTAAATGATGATGTGTGAACATCGTGCATCACCGGAAATAGACTATCTAGCTGTAGGTTGTTGTGGCAGGTAGTAGCTCTACCGCTCACTGGTTAAAGCCGACCGTTCACAGATTAGGCGGGGGTTGAATAAAATGTTGTACAAATAACAACAATGTGTAAGTTATCTAAATTTGACAACAAATCTACCTGCATTTTTCCAAAATGCAGGCGCGAATAAAGCACTGCATAGTTTGAAAAAATGTGAGGCTTCGGTAGTTTGTGTGACAAGGGGCTAGCCTAGGCAGCAACGCTCTTCGCTCCCTTCACGCCCTTCTTCCT
>UQWV01000033.1 GCA_900544845.1 uncultured Collinsella sp.
GGCTTCGCTCGGCCGTGGCTGCATCTTCTCCGCCCTGCCCGTCGCCGTGTTCCAGGGAACGATTACGCTGTTTGCCGGCGCGCTCTCCCCCATCATGACCACCGCCGCCCTCGACAGCCTATCGCTCGTGGGCTCCATGCTCATCTTCTGTGTCGGCGTCAATCTCATCCGTCCTCAGACCTTCCGCACGGCCAATATGCTCCCCTCCGTTGTCATAGCCGTCATCTACGCCCTCCTGTTCTAAACTATCTGCATCGTGGTATCTCGAACATCTGTTTGATGCTGTGCTATGATATGAGGTCACCAAAGCTGCGTTAGGAGAGGAGAAGCGGTGGCCGACCAGGACATCAAAATGCTCATCGAGCGCATTATGGCCGAGGCCCGGACTCATCAGTCTGCTCGCTTCTCAAACGAAGTCTATGCTGACGAGCCGATTCTCAAAACCGGTCGTCAGATGCAGAATTTCCTTCCCGACCAGTACCGCAAGATGCGTGAGATATCGCGCTGGCAGGATGATCCCAAAGGCGGTGCGGGGCGCTGGCTTTCGGAAGCCGAACTCTTCTACCGCCAAGGCCTGCTTATGGCCGACTTTGAGGACGACTGCCCCTACAACGGTACATTCAAGTCGTACTTCCCAACCTACAACGCTATGAGCGATCGCCAGCTGCGCGGCTATTTTACCTGGCGTGCCCAAGTGCGCCGCGGAACCGTCGAGGAAACGTCGACCTCGTTTGCTTTTCTGTATCTCTACGAATTGATCTGTGGCATTGGCGTAGATGGCCCACTCGATGGCTTTAGCAAGATCAAGGCCTTTTGGGATGCCTATCGTGCCTTCGAGCCCGGCATCGACCGGTTTGCACGCGTATGGCTGCAAGATTACGCCGTATTCCACGGACTCGATCCCAAGCTGCTTCGCGACTCTAAAACCGTCATGTTCGATAACGCCCTCATCGAGCTGCGACGCGCGGCTCGAGACCTTGCGCCCGCACCGGCGCCGTCCGGGCAGGCCCCCAAACGTCGCAAGAACTCCGAGTCCACGCTCCCCCTTCCGCCCGACGAGGCGCGCGAGGAGCGACTCATGGCCGCTATCAACGCCCTCTCCACGTATAACCTCAATAACTCACGGCTCGATCGCGGCCACCATCGCGACCTGCGCCACGTGGCATGCGCCGTGTATGTCCGTATGGCGCGCTACTATGACACGCACCGAAAGACCGGTATCGTGGCGAGCTTGTTTGGGGAGGAGACGACCATGCCCTATACCATGTTTGCCTCGGCCGTGTTCTTTGCGCCCAATCGACACGAAGACTGCGAATACCGCTTGGATCCCATCCATATCTACCGTTGCCAAAACGGTTTTTGGGAATGCATGCGAATTCACGGCAGCAGGCAAAAGAGCAGCAAGCTTGGCGAGATGATGCGCGCCTGCGACCAACGCCTGCGCCTGGCCCTAGACCCCACCCACCCCCTGAAGGAGGAGAAGGTCCCCAAATATCTGGCCAAGATCATCGATGACGAAATCGTGGCATGGCTTTCGTGGGACGCCGCGCACCAGCCCGTCAAGATCGATATCGATTTGAGTCAGCTGGGGCATATCCGGAGCGCCGCCGCACAAACGCGTGAGGCGCTTTTGATCGATGAGGAGCGCGAGGACGGCGCACCTGTGGAAGCCGAGACGACGCTTATCGAGCAACTGAACACCGAGTCTGCACCCGGCATGACTGCCGAACCTGGCGAGATGACCATACAGCAAGACGAACCCGGCGAGCCGACTGTCTCCACCGAAGAGTTTGGCGTCGTGGCACCGCTCCTCGTGTCTGCACCCGCACCCGTAACGCCCGCGCCCACCGAAGCTGCGAACAAACTCGCGCCTGCCGCAGATGCCTTCCTGCGCGCACTGCTCGAGCAAAACGCAGCGCAAGCGACATCGGCCGTGGAGAGGTCGGGCCAGAGCGAGGATATGCTCGTCGACAGCATCAACGAGGCGCTCTTTGACCTGGTGGGAGATACCGTTATCGAGTTCGGAGCGGCAGGACCGCAGATTATCGAGGATTACGAAGCAGACGTGAGAGGATACCTAGACTATGAGTGACACCGCATCCGCAGCGCCCCGCGTGCCCAAGCGCGTCGCTGCCGTCATTCTCAACTCGCTCAAGGGCGGCGTGGTCCCGCGCATCGGCCTTCCCTATATCACCGTGGGACGCGAGGTCGAGATTCGCGCCCTGCTCACCGATTTGAGTCTCATCGCCGATGGCGGCGCGAGCTTCCGCTTTTTAGTCGGTCGCTACGGCGCCGGCAAGAGCTTCTTACTTCAGACCATCCGCACGCACGCCATGGGCGAGGGATTCGTCGTCGCTGATGCCGACCTGTCGCCCGAGCGCCGTCTGCAGGGCGGTCAGGGACAGGGCCTTGCCACCTACCGCGAGCTCATCCGCAACATATCGACCAAGACGCGCCCCGAGGGCGGTGCGCTCAACCTTATCCTGGATCGCTGGGTCGCCTCGTGTGCCGATGCCGACGAGTCTGCCGTCAATGCCCAATTGGCCCCGCTCGAGGAAATGGTCCACGGCTTCGACTTCGCCCGCATGCTCCGCCGCTACCGCGCGGCCGTATCCGAGGGCGACGAAGAGGCCATGAGCCGCGTGACCAAATGGATCCGCGGCGAATACCGTACCAAGAGCGAGGCTCGCGCCGAACTGGGGTCCTCAACCATCATCAGCGATGACGACTGGTACGACTACGTCAAACTCATCGCGCGTTTTTTGGTTTGCAGCGGCTACAAGGGCATGCTGGTGCTCATCGACGAGCTCGTGAATCTGTATAAGATTCCCAATGCCATCACGCGCCAGTACAACTACGAGAAAATCTTGACCATGTACAACGACACGCTCCAGGGCAAGGCGCAGTACCTGGGCATGATCATGGGCGGCACGCCAACCTCCATCGAGGACCGCCGCCGCGGCGTGTTCTCCTACGAGGCTCTGCGCAGCCGGCTCGCTCAGGGTCGCTTTGCGCGCGAGGACCTTAAGGACATGCTCGCGCCCATCATCCGTCTGCAGCCACTCACCTACGAGGAGCTGCTGGTGCTGATCGAAAAACTCATGCAAATTCACGCCGGCTACTTTGGCTGGACGCCCACGCTTACCGAGAACGACTTGGTGGACTTCCTCAAGATCGAGTTCGGTCGCGTGGGAGCCGACACGCATCTGACGCCGCGCGAAGTCATTCGTGACTTTATCGAGCTCCTCGACATCCTATGCCAAAACCCCGATGCCAACGTGGCCGAGTTGCTGCAAAGCGTCGGCGGCGACGCGATGGCGCCGGCAACCGCAACAGGCGACACCGATACCGCAGGCGGCGACCGCAACTTCGCCGAATTCACCATCTAACCTGCCAAAAAGGGACAGGTTTATTTTGGCAGGTTTTATCTGGGCAAACGTTGAGACAGTCATGCAGCAAGCCACTGCCCACCGCGTTGAGAGATTCGTTTTTGAAAGGAGGCCCCGTGAACGCCTTTGACCGCTACGCCCCATTTATCCAAGACTTCATCTACTCCCACGATTGGGAGAGTCTACGCTCCATCCAGGTTGCAGCAGCTGATGCCATCTTTAACACGCAAGATAATGTGCTCCTGACGGCATCCACGGCTTCTGGCAAAACCGAGGCAGCCTTCTTTCCCATCCTGACCGAGTTTTGGGAGAACCCGCCCGCGAGCGTGGGCGCCCTCTACATCGGCCCCCTCAAAGCGCTCATCAATGATCAGTTCGTCCGCCTCAACGACCTCTGCGAAGAAGCCGACATCCCCGTCTGGCACTGGCATGGCGATGTCTCGCAGTCGCACAAGGCCAAGCTCATCAAAAAACCGAGCGGCATCTTGCAGATTACGCCCGAGTCACTCGAGGCGCTCTTAATCCATAAGCACATGGCGATCCCGCGCATGTTCTGCGACCTGCGCTATGTGGTCATCGACGAGGTCCATTCGCTCATGCGCGGCGACCGTGGCGGGCAGACGCTCTGCCTTATCGAACGACTCTCGCGCATGGCCGGCGTGCAGCCTCGCCGCATTGGCCTTTCGGCCACCATCGGCGACCCCGAGCGCACGGGCGCTTTTCTCTCACAGGGAACGGGGCGCGACTGCGTTATCCCCCGCTTTGAAGAACCGCGCCGCGTGTGGCGTATCTCCATGGAACACTTCTACAACTCGGGTCCCCAGGCACAGCAGCGAGGATTCGAGAGCATGGGTCCTCAAGAGGCCGAAGTGCTTGCATGCGAGCGCATTGAGGCAACGGCATCCGCGGCGCTGCCCGCATCCGGACAAGACATGCGCCACAGTGGACAGCTCACACAGGAGGAGCGCCGTCAACGTCGTGAGCGGGCACGGGGCGAGGCCGCTCCCAGAGACCGTCGCACTTCCTCGGCCCCCGAGGGCGAAGTCGACATCCCACGAGCGACCGAGCAGGCGCTTCTCAACCCCACCGACACGGCGCCCGACAACGCCGACCCCGGTATGGGCTATATCTTTGAGCATACGCGCGGCCGCAAGTGCCTGGTCTTTGCCAACTCGCGCGAGGAAGCAGAGGCCGTGTGCTCCATGCTGCGCAGCTACTGCGAGAGCCGGCACGAGCCCGACCGCTTCCTCATCCACCATGGCAATCTTTCGGCATCGCTGCGCGAGACGGCCGAGGAACTCATGCGCGATGAGGAGCAGGCGCAGACAACCGTCACCACCTCTACGCTGGAGCTCGGTATCGATATCGGCCGCCTGGAGCGTGCTTTCCAGATCGACGCGCCGTTTACCGTCAGCTCCTTTTTGCAGCGAATGGGCCGCACGGGACGCCGCGATCTTCCGCCCGAGATGTGGTTTGTCATGCGCGAGGAAGAGCCCGAGCCGCGCACGATGATGCCCGAAACCATTCCGTGGAAGCTCCTGCAGGGCATCGCACTCGTACAACTCTATCGCGAGGAAAAGTGGGTCGAGCCGCCCGAGCTCGATCGACTCCCCTACAGCCTACTCTACCACCAGACTATGTCGACGCTTGCCAGCACCGGCGAGCTCACGCCGGCAGAGCTTGCCCAGCGCGTGCTCACACTCAGCTATTTCCATCGCATCTCGGCCGATGACTATCGCGTGTTGTTGCGTCACCTCATTAAGATCGACCATATCCAAGTCACCGAGGGCGGCGGGCTCATCGTGGGTCTCGCGGGCGAGCGCATCATCAACAACTTTAAGTTCTACGCCGTGTTCCAGGAGAACGAGGAGTTCACCGTTCGCAGCGAATCGGCCGAGCTGGGCACGATTGTCAACCCGCCCCCGCCCGGTGAGCGCATTGCCATCGCCGGCCATTGCTGGATTGTCGAGGAAGTGGACTGGAAGCGTCACACCGTCTTTGCCACGCAGGTCAAAGGCCGGGTGCCGGCCTACTTTGGCGACTGCCCCGGCGACATCAACACACATGTGCTCGGACGCATGCGCAAAGCGCTCAATGAACATGCCGCGTATCCGTACCTTATGGGTAACGCGCGGGCCCGCTTGGCGCAGGCTCGCCATACGGCCGAGATTTCGGGTGCGGGAACCAAGCCACTCATCAACCTGGGTGGCGACACCTGGGTACTCTTCCCCTGGCTGGGCAGTTACGCCTTTTTGGCACTCGAGCGCACGCTCAAGATTAAGTGTGCCGCAGAGCTGGGCCTTCGCGGACTCGACCCATCGCGCCCGTACTTTATGCAGTTTAAGATGAAGGCCGACGAGGAGACGTTCTTTGAGGTGCTCGCCGCCGAGGCCGAGAAGGACTTCAATCCCATCGAGCTCGTCTATCCCGGCGAGGTGCCTTATTTTGATCGCTACGACGAGTACGTTCCCGAGGAGCTCGTGCGCAAAGGCTTTGCCGAAGGCGTGCTCGACATCGAGGGTATGAAGCAGCGCGTCCGCAGCTGGCGCGACCACGCCTAAGACTAGTCTTTCCGGGACGGGGAGATTTACTTGTCGTGAAGGACGGTGCCGAGAAAGTCGGTGTCGAAGGGCACGGCTTCGGCAAAGACATAGTCGCCGTCGCTGGCGATGAGCAGGTAGTTCTCCTCGCCGCCGAACTCCGCATCGCCACAGGGGACCACCCAGACATGGGCGAATGCCTCGAGCGCCGTGGCAACGCAATCGCGCAGGAACGTCACATCGCTCCCCTCATTTGCGCTCACGATATTGGCAACGTAGATGCCGCCCGGGTTCAAGCTACCCCGCGCCAGACGCAGTGCCTCAACCGTCGCCAGCTCGCGTACGGGTTCGGCGCCGCCAAAGCAATCGCTCACGACCACGTCGTAGCGACGATGGCCCACGCTCGTCACACCCAGATACGAGCGAGCCTCAGCGGTAATCACCCGCAGGCGATCGCCCACCGCGTGCTCCAGCTCATCCAGGTAGAACCAACGGCGCGCCAGGCGCGTAATCTCTCCGTCATACTCGATGACGTCCATGCGCAAGCCCTCGTGTGACATCAGGGCGAACTTAGGATAAGCAAACCCGCCGCCGCCCAGCATAAGCATGCGGTCGATGCCGTGGCCATAAGCGTCGCGCATTGCGCCCTCGGCCTCAAACACGTCGTCGAATGCACGATAGTACGTAAAGACGGGCTCTGCCCAGCGCTCGCCAACGTAACTCGCGCTTTGGTAGACACCGCCTTGCACCAATACGCGGACTTCGTCGCCGCCCTCGTCATGCATGCGTTTCACACGTGCCAACCCATTGCGGGTTCGCGCAACCTGCAGACAGGCAGCACGAACAGCGACAGCGGCCGCACCAAGCGCCGCGGCTCCCAGAGCAACGCCGGCAACGACGCCGGCAGAAACACTCGGCTTGTTCATTTAGAGCTCCTTTTGCAGATAGAGTCCGTGGTCATAAAAACCCAAATGGCGATAGTACTCGCGCGTACCGATCGCGCTAATCACGTTGATACGCATATAACCCGCATCCCGGGCAATCTCGCACGCACGCTCTACGAGCAAACGCCCCAACCCGTGATGCTGTGCCGCCTGGCCCTGGTCCCCCACGCGCGCCGCCATGCCATACACGTGCACCTCGCGAATCATCGCCTCGTCCGGCGTCGTCGGCAACTCGTCCGCATGTGCGGTGACAAAGGCGCGATCGGGCAGGGACAGGCGCAAAAAACCCGCGATCTTGCCCTGCGGCGTCACCCACTGCAAAAAGCGCTCGTGCGTCACCGGCGTCTCGTACGCCACTTCCTCGTCAAGGGCCAACTCGTTTAGGTCGGCACCCGCCGTGCTGATCTCGCGATAGCGGATCTCATGCACCGTCGCGCCTTCCCCACGAGCCGCCAAGCGGTTTTCGACGAGCTGACGCAGGTTGGGTTTCTTGTTGCCCACCATGATGTCGTCGGAGCTAAAGTCGCGGATCATGCGACTGATGCGGCAGAACGCCGGCGTCACCACGATGTCGTCGGCCAGCACGTCGAGCAGCTCCTCCTCGGTATAGGGGCGCCACTCGCCACGCTCATAACAGCCCACCAGGCGCGAACCCTCGATGAGCGCGCACGGGTAGACCTTGACCTCATCGGGCATAAAAGCGCCCTCGGTCATAAAGCGTTCGTAGTCGCGCTTGTCCCCCTCGGGCATGGCGCCCAGCAAGTTGAGCATAAAATGCGCGTGGATCTTAAAGCCAAACAGGCGTGCAAGCGAAAACGCCCGCTCGATCTGAGCCACCGAAATGCGACGCTCGTTGATATCGAGCAGGTGTTGGTCGAGGCTCTGGATACCCATCTGAATCTTGGTGCAGCCCAGGCGGCGGATGAGTGTGAGGGCCTGTGGCGTCACGGCATCGGGACGCGTCTCGATAACGAGGCCCACCACGCGATGCTTCGCCGTCTCGTTGATGCGCTGTTGACGCCCGAGCTCCTCCATCGTGGCCGTCTGCCACTCGGCGACCTCGCCCCACGGCGTGCCGGGGCCGTACAGACGACGCACCGCACGGTTATAGCCGCCCACGGCAGCATCCACACGCCCCTGCTCGTCGGCAACACCGCTCGCAAGCTCGGCCTCGTCGGTCGCAATACCGGCAGCCCGATAGCGCTCACGGCGCTCTGTTACCACCGGCGGCAAGGCGTCGGCGGGAGCGTCATCGAGCAGACGCCCTGCCTCGGCACGACTGATGCCCGGACGCGCCAACATGGGGTTGGCAGCCACGCCGGCGACGGCATCGTCATTGAGCGCGCGGAAGAGCTCCGACATAAACCACGTCTGATACCCTTGCGGATAGTCGCTCCAGGTACCGCCGAGCACGATAAGCTCAATCTTGTCGGTCGCATGCCCCATCTGCGAAAGCGCGGTCAGACGAGCGCTCACCTGCAGATACGGGTCGAAACAGTTTTGCTCCGCACGGGCGCACGCCGGCTCGGCATGCAGATAACTTTTAGGCATGCGCAAATCGTTGGGACAAAACAGGCAATCGCCCGAGCACGGCCACGGCTTGGTGATGACGGTAATGGTCGCCACGCCCGAAGCCGTGCGGCGCGGCTTCATGCGCAACACCTGCAGCAGTTGACGTTCCAGCTCGGCATCGACATTCCACCCAGCCCAACGTGCCGGTTCCTCACGCTTCACCCGCTGGTAAAACGGCAGCAGACGGCGCTTTGCCAGGTCGCGCTTATCGGCACCCTCGCGGCGCGCCTCGGCATGTATCAGTTTGACGAGCGCCTTGTCGTCCACGGCCTCGCCGCGACGCAGAGCCTCGAGTATGTTCAAGATAATCTGTTCCATGCCCCCATTGTAAAGGCAAAGGCGCCGGAGCCGATCTCGGCTTCGGCGCCTTCATCAAACAGCGCGTCTATATCTTCGCCTAGGCTTTCGTCTGCCTCACTACTCCGAATCAAACGACATGTCGCCCGAATCGACTTCAAAACTATACACAGCAGACTTATCCCCGTTATCGAATTCAAGATTCAAAATGGTCTCGCCGTCGTAGTCAAGCGGAAGGAAATCGCTCTCGAAGTCGCCGCTGCCCAAGGTGAGGCTCGCCTTAAAGCCCGTAGAGTTCGGAACCGTCATCTCCACATCGCCCGAGCCCACACTCACGTCCATCGACTTCGCGGGGGCCTGGTAAAGCTCGAACGTCACATCGCCCGAACCGACCTCAGCGCTGAGCGCATCAGTCACGCTGCCCGTAAACTCTACATCTCCCGCACCCAGGAAAAGGTCAAAACCATCACAGATGACACCGGCAATCTGCAGATCACCCGAGCCCACGTGCGCGTTGACTCCCTTCAGATGTTCGGCAACACGGCGCGGCAGCTCAACCGTAACTGAGCGATCGATTGCCTTACCGTCATCACTTCCAAACTGAGAAACCTTGAGCGTCGAATCCTCGACGGATGCGATGTTTTGCGTCGCGGCCTTGGAGGCATCCATACCCTTGGCAACGCGCCCCCGCTCGATAACGCGAGCCTTGTTGCCATCAACAACCTTGACGTCCACCGAAGCCGCATTGATATCGAAATCGAGGTAGCGGAACTCATCGGCATCAAAAGTCATGCTCGAAAGTTGCTGAGGCCGAGCGGAATAGCTGCCGTCGTCCAAGAGATCGTCATCGTCAAACATATCGTCAAAATCAGACAAATCTCCAGATAGAATACCGGTCGTACGCACCATATCGGAATGAGCCAATAGTCGCGAAGCACCAAAGACAAGCCCGATGATAAGCACAAACGCTCCGATGCCAACGCCCAAGCGTACCTTGGATTCATGCGAAAGCTTCATCATTCATCACCCTCTTTGGCACATGGCTCAGCGGTGGTCGCGGTAGCCACGTCAGTATCAACCGAAGCGGAAACATTCTGAGCCCTAGTTGTCACCGGCGCCGGACCAACCTGGATATCCCCACGCGCCCAATCGCCATCGAGCGCACGCGCCACCCAGTGATAAATGGGAATCGTAAAGAAGATCAGCGCGGCAAAGGGACCGGCACCAAACAGGAACATCAGCAAAAAGAACAGCAGCCAGCACACAGCCCAATACGGGAACGACTGGAACGGCCCCTTCACCGGAGTCGAGCCAACCGCGCCGCCACTCGTCACCTGCGCCGTAGCGGCATTGGCGGCCTGTGCACTCCAGCTTGCCGCTTGCGCCGCCTTGGCGGCGGCGTCACTCGCCTGTGTTGCCGCCTCGGTTGCGCGTGCCGCCGCCTCATGGGTGCGGGCACGTTCCGCCGCCTCGGCCTCGCGCTGACGGGCGCGGTCCTCGTTCTCAAACTCGATATCGTCCTCAATCTCGTCGCTCGGATTGAGCAGCTCGTCCAGGCTCACACCATAGAGCTTGGCGAGCGAGATCAGGTTCTCGGTATCGGGCGAGCTCTCCGCACGCTCCCATTTACTGACCGCCTGGCGCGACAGCCCCAGCTTTCGTGCCAGCCCTTCTTGGCTAAAGCCCTTGCTACGACGAAGGTCGGCGAGCCGCTGTGCAGTTTCTACATTCATGGTTCCTCCTATGTGATGCCAGCCGTGCCGCCGGACCGATTTATTTCTTAAGGCGCCTTGCACAGTTAAAATCTATCCGCCACCGCCAAAAGCATGCCACCTATTCTAGTGAGATTTTTGACAACCGGCGGTTGCGGGTGCATATGAGCTGCGGAAATGTGTCCAAACAAAGCAATGACCCGTAGCTTGGTTGTCCCCGTTGCGGCGTTAACGGTAGTATGGTCGTACTGTTTATTCCGCACCGCCAACGGAGGGAGTCCCGCGCCGTGAACCGCGATTTCGCCTCATCGCTCATCCAGCTCAACAACACGTTCTATCGCGAACACTCCGCCTCCTTCTCCGATACGCGCCAGGCCCCGTGGCCCGGCTGGGTGCGCACTATGGATATCGCGCTCGGGCAGCTCGACGTCGCCACGATCGAGCATCCCGTCCGCGTCTTCGATCTTGCCTGCGGCAATATGCGATTCGAGAACTTTGCCGCCGGCGGCGCACTCGCCGCCAAGGGCGTCGACGGCGCAAACCCCTCGGCAGATGCCAGCTGCCCGTTTGAGTTCTATGGTGTCGACTCGTGCCAAGACCTGGCCATCGATGCACATGGCCACGCGCTGCGCATTCCCAACCTGCACTTCCAGGAACTCGACGTGCTCGACGCCCTGATGAAGCTCAACCCCGCCGAAACACCCGACGTGCTTTTCGACGCCCCGCTCGCCGACATCTCGGTCTGCTTTGGCTTTATGCACCACGTGCCGTCGTGCGAGTACCGCGTACGCGTGCTCGACGCCCTGGTGCGCCAGACGCGCCCAGGCGGCATCATCGCCATCAGCTTTTGGGAGTTTATGAACGACGAGCGCATGGCGCGCAAGGCCGTTCGCGCCGAGGCCCGCGCCGAGCTCACCCCGCCGTTTGAGGGTTACGATTCCGCGCAGTTTGAAGCCGGCGACCACCTCATTGGCTGGCAAAACGACCGCCACGCCTACCGCTATTGCCATCACTTTGACGATCAGCAGATCACCGACCTGGTGCGCGGCGTCCGTACGTTCTACAAGAGCGGCGAGGTCCCCATGCGCGAGCTTGAGCGCTTCCATGCCGACGGTCGCAGCGGCGAGCTCAACCGCTATGTGATTCTCAAGCGTCTGTAGGCACCGACAACTCGTCGTCGAGCCGCATCGCATCTTTCGGGCAAGCTATGCCCACCCTTTTTCAACCCATTGACGGAACGCGCAGCCATGCGTTCCATACTTATGACCAAGGAGCCTCATGGGAGCCGTCCACGTTCGCACGCCTAAGAACTTTGTGCTCGAGGAGCGCCTGGAGCGCTACGCCGATGCGATTGAGACAAACCCCGAGGCCTATGCCGGAGATTGGCGCGAGGCCTGTGCGCCCGCAGGCAGCAAGCCCTTCGAACACCTTCACCTGGATCTTGGCTGCGGCAAGGGAACCTACCTTGTAGAGCGCGCGGTCCACGAGCCAAACACGCTCTTTATCGGCATGGACCAAGAACCCATCTGCATCGCCTATGCCGCGCAGAAATTCTGCGAGCAGGAACTGACCAACGCACTCGTCCTGCCCCGAGGCGCCGCATCGTTGCCGCAGTTGTTTGCCGCAGGCGAGCTCGAAGCCATAACCATCAACTTTCCCACGCCGCAGCCCAAGGCCAAGTACGCCAAAAAGCGACTCGTCCATGTCGACCATTTGATGCTCTACCGCCCGCTCCTTGCAGCCGGCGCTACCGTCACGCTGCGAACCGACAGCAAGCCACTGCGCGACTACGCCCTGGGGCAGTTTGCCGCGGCAGGCTACGACACACTTTGGGTAAGCGACGACGTTCGCCGCGACCATCCCGAGCATCCCGAGACCGAATACGAGCGCCGCACGCGCGAGATGGGTGCCGCCGTCTATGGCATTTGCGCCACTCCCGACACGCTGCCCAGCGATGAACAGCTCCAAGCGGGCCGCGTGCAGGAGCAAAGCCTTGCCTGCTACCTGCCCGAAAACCTCGATGAGCTCACCTACGTGCCCCTCGGCATGGAAGAGGCCGTCGAGAACTTTAAAAACCGCGCCCGCAAGGGCAAGAAGCGCTTACCGCAGGAGTCCCAGGGGCCTCTGATGGTCGCAGCTTCGGCAAACAAGCGCAAATAGGCGCCAGCAAACGTCCCTCAAATCTAAGTGAGTAGACTTTTTTGCAATAGCCAAGCACAACCCGCATAACCAATACTAAAACCGCAGGTAGAGCCCTTGCGCAAAAGCCATGTGCTCGCGATATTGCAAAAAGTCTACTCACTTAGCTGGCAACTGCACCAAACGGCTGGGCAGAACGCCCATTTCCTGCATTTTCTTGCCTGCGAACGCATCGATGCGACGCTACGCCATAATAGTTGGCGGACAATCGCGAGAGAAAGCAAACACATGGCACAGACCACGACAGATACCGCCGTCAGCACCGTCTCCGGCGCCGGGGCCGCCAGCTCATTCTCGGGCGGCACGGGAACCGAAGCCGAGTTCGGCTCGCTCGGCGCGCTCTCCCCCACCTGGTGGGAGCCCGAGGACGGCAGCGAGCCCGAACCATGG
This sequence comes from uncultured Collinsella sp., assembly GCA_900544845.1. Lineage (GTDB taxonomy): Bacteria > Actinomycetota > Coriobacteriia > Coriobacteriales > Coriobacteriaceae > Collinsella. The sequence goes on from UQWV01000033.1 coordinate 13,044, forward strand.
CTCACGCCCGACCAGGCCTTCGAACGCTTCTTTGAATGGACGAGCGATCGCGGCATTGAGCTGTGGGATCACCAAGAAGAGGCCCTCATGGACCTGGCAGCCGGCGATCACGTCATTCTGGGCACTCCGACCGGATCGGGTAAATCGCTCGTCGCGCTGGGCATGCTCTTTATGGGCATGGCGCAGGGCAAGCGCTGTTATTACACGGCCCCCATCAAGGCTCTGGTCAGTGAAAAGTTTTTCGATCTGGTACAGGTGCTCGGCCGCGATAACGTCGGTATGATCACCGGCGACACGCATATCAACACCAAGGCACCCGTCATCTGCTGCACGGCAGAGATCCTTGCCAACGACGCGCTGCGCGAGGGCGAAGATGCCGATGTTGGCTGCGTCGCCATGGACGAGTTCCACTACTTTGCCGACCCCGATCGCGGCTGGGCCTGGCAGGTACCGCTGCTCACCCTGCCTCACACGCAATTCATGCTCATGAGCGCCACGCTCGGCGATGTCACTGCCATCGCCGCCTCACTCGAGGAACACACCGGCGCTACCTGCGACTTGGTCGTCGATGCCCCGCGCCCCGTGCCGCTGAGCTACGACTATGTGACGACCTCGCTCGAAGGCACGGTCGAGCTCGCCATGCGCCGCGGCGAGGCCCCGCTCTATATCGTGCACTTTAGCCAGGATGCCGCCCTTGCGACGGCACAGTCGCTCGCCAATTTTGGCATCGCCAGCAAAGAGCAGCGCGAAGCCATCAAAGAAGCGGCAAAGGGGACAAGCTTCTCGACGGCCTTCGGCAAGATCCTCAAGCGCTTGCTCGGCTGCGGCGTCGGCGTGCACCATGCTGGCATGTTGCCGCGCTATCGCCTGTTGGTCGAGCGCTTGGCGCAGCAGGGCCTGCTGCCCGTCATCTGCGGTACCGATACGCTCGGCGTCGGCATCAACGTACCCATCCACACCGTGGTGCTCACCGCGCTCACCAAGTTCGACGGTTACAAGATGCGTCGCCTGCGCGCCCGTGAGTTTCATCAGATCGCTGGTCGCGCCGGTCGCTCGGGCTTCGATACCGAGGGCATGGTGATCGCCGAGGCACCCGAGCACGAGATCGAGAATGCCAAGCTTATGGCCAAGGCGGGCGACGACCCCAAAAAACTCCGCAAGATTAAAAAGAAGAAGGCCCCCGAGGGCTTTGTCACCTGGAACAAGCAGACCTTTGAGCGCCTGATCGAGACGCAGCCCGAGACGCTCAAGCCGCGCCTGCGCATCACGCACTCCATGGTGATTAGCGTGGTCGAGCAGGGCGGCGATGCCCGAGCCCGCGTGCACGACCTCATCGAGACGAGTCTGCAGACTCCCGAGGAAAAGGCCAAGCTCGAGGTTCGCGCCGACGAAATCTTCGCCACGCTCATCGATTCCGGCGTCGTCGTTCGCACCGAGGTGCCGCCCGCACCCGACGCCCCGACTGACGCCGCACCAGACATCGACTATGCACTGACGGTTGATCTGCCCGAGGACTTTGCGCTCGATCAGCCGCTCTCGCCGTTCTTACTTGCCGCATTGGAGCTGCTCGATCCCGAGAGCGAGACCTATACCATGGATCTAATCTCAATGGTCGAGGCAACGCTCGAAGATCCCAAGCAAGTGCTGCGTGCACAGGAACGTGCCGCACGCGATCGCGCTATGGCCGAGATGAAGGCCGACGGCATCGAGTATGAGGAGCGTCTGGAGCGCATTCAAGACGTCACGTACGAAAAGCCGCTCGAGGACTTGCTCGACGCCGCTTTTGACAAGTACTGCCAGGAAGTACCCTGGGCAAACGACTACCAGCTCTCTCCCAAGAGCGTCCTGCGCGATATGCTGGAAAGCGCGAGCGACTTCAAGGGCTATATCCAAAAGCTCGGCATCGCCCGCTCCGAGGGCATTTTGCTGCGCTACCTGGCAGAGGCCTACCGTTCGCTCGACCGCACCGTACCCATCGAGAAGCGCGACGAGCGCCTGCGCGACATTATCTCGTGGCTGGGCTTTGTGGTGCGCTCGGTCGACTCGAGCCTGGTGGACGAGTGGGAGAACGCCGGCAACCCGGCGGCCCTCGATGCCGCGCCGCCACAGGGCATCGACGAGGTCGTGGCGGACCGCCGTGGCTGTACACTGCTGGTGCGCAATGCGCTCTTCCGCCGCGTGACCCTTGCCGCCCGCGAGCACGTTCGCGACCTGGGCGAGCTCGATGACGACTGGGGCATGAGCGAGATTCGCTGGCAAAAAGCGCTCGATGCCTACCATGAGCAGCACGAGGAGATCCTCACCGACGGAGATGCCCGCAGTGCCGCGATGTTTTCCATCGACGAGTCCGACGAGAAGACCGCGCACGTATGGCACGTGCACCAGATCTTTGCCGACGAGGATGGCGACCACGACTTTGGCATCATGGGCGATGTCGATCTGGACGCCACGCAAGACGGCGGCGAGGTCATCTTCAAAAACTACCGCGTCGGCTTTATCGAGGACCTGCTCGAGAACTAGCCGAACATACTGGAACGAAACGGGGCCGTTGGCAATATTGCCAGCGGCCCCGCTTTTGCCCTATACGCTATGCCTTACTCGGCATCCTCGACCTCATACGAATCCGCCTCGGCGGGCTCATCGTTTGTCTCTGGCGCAGCCCCGCGTGCCTCGTCAAACGCCGCCTTCATGGTCTTGTTGCCCCAGGTGAGCTTGCGAATAGTAAGATCGTCGGCCTTCTTGTTGGCTAGGCGCAGATTGTTCTCGGAGGACAGCAACGCTTCCTTGGTTTTTTGCAGATGGCTAATCGTCTTGTCGATTTCATCGATCGCCGTTTGGAATTTGCGGCTCGCGATCTCGTAGTTGCGACCGAAATCATTCTTGAACTTTTCCATCTTGGCTTCGAAGTTCGTGACGTCGATATTCTGCTGTTTGTACTCCGCCAGCTCCTGCTTATAGCGCAGCGAGCCCATGGCAGCGTTGCGCAGCAGCGTGATCATGGGAATGAAGAACTGCGGACGGATCACGTACATCTTCTCGTAGCGGTAACTCACGTCGACGATACCCGCGTTATAGAGCTCGCTCTCGGGCTCGAGCAGCGTGCAGAGCACCGCGTACTCACAACCTTTCTGGCGACGATCGTGATCGAGTTTCTTAAAGAAGTCCTCGTTTTTATGCTTGGTCGCGGTCTCGTCGTTCTCGTTTTTCATCTCAAACATAATCGAAATGACCTCGTTGCCGCTCGCGTCGCACTCGCGGAAGATAAAGTCGCCCTTGGTGCCCTCGGACGCATCGTTATCCTTCTCGAAGTACGCGTTAGGAAATGCCGTCATGCGCAGACGGTTAAACTCGGTCTCGCAGTGCTGTTCGAGCGACTCGCCCACCATCTTGGTGGACAGGCGGACCTTCATGTCCTTCAGGCGCTCGATCTCTTCATCCTTATAGCGAATCAACTCGTCGCTCACGCGCTTGGCCTGCGCAAGCTCGAGCTCGTGTGCCGCCTTGGCCTGTTCCTCGCGAGAATCGCGCACCGCCAGCTCGCTCGTCAGTTTGGCACGCGCTTCATCGCGCTCTCGCTCCGCCGCGGCGACTGCCTTCGACAGCTCCATTTTTGCAGAAAGTTCTTGCTCACGAAGCTGTGCACGAAGGCCCTCGGCCTCGCGCTCGGACTGAGTCTTAGCATTCGAGAACTTCTCACGCACTTCTGTCTGGTAATCGGAAAGCTTACGATTCGCTTCGTTTTGCGCAGCCTCGAGCTTACGCTGCGCCTCGGCCGCAGCAGTTGCGAGCGCCATTTCTTGAGCCTTATCTGCGGCGGCAAGCTTTGCCTGTAACTCCGCAATCTGAGCATCGCGCACGGCGAGGTCATTTTGAGTCGCATTGCGTACCGCGGCTTCGGCAAGCTTTGCTTCGTCATCTTTGCGCCCCAACTGCGCACGCAAATTGTCGATCTCGCGCTGAAGCTCGGCGTTCTCCTTTTGAGCGTCGGCACGGGCTTCAACCGCCGCGCGCTGGCTTGCGCTCTCGCGCTCTGCGGCAGCGCCCTCGAGCTTGGCGCGCAGCTCGGCGAGCTCAGCATCGCGCTTGGCGACTTCTTGCGCCAGTTTCTGATCCGCAGTGTTCTTCTGTTCGACAAGCTGAGCGCTGCGCTGGGACTCTGCCTCCTGCAAAGCAGCCGTCGAGCGCGAGCGTTCAAGCTCCAGCGCCTGCTCGCCCTCGCGCTGGACTGCCTTCACACGCTCATCCAGGTCGCGCGAAAACTCGGCATCGCGCACTTGCTTGACGATATCCGCATAGCCGGACGCGTCGACCTTAAAAACTTCGCCACAATGCGGGCACTTGATCTCATTCATAGCAGCTCCTCGATGGACGCAAATTTCAACCGCCTACACTCTACCGCGCCGCACGGACAAAAAGGCGCCGCCATAATGGCAACGGCGCCAGAACCACCACAAAGGTGCCTGTCCCCTTTGTGGCGGTTTGTGTGACGGTTCGAGAATTACAGTCCAAAGAAGCCGAGGATTTGATCACGGCTTACGGGCTTGTACTCGTTGGCATCGAGGCCGACATCGTAGCGAAAGATAGGGCGCTCGCGATCGCGGTTGCGCGCGTTGGTGCGGTCTCCCCTGCTGTGGATATGCCCGTGCAGCATGATGGCGCCACGCGCCTTACCGTTCCAGCTGAGCATGGGGTAATGGCTCATCACCAGACGATGGCCCTTGGCATAGCCGGGGGCAACCTCCAGGTAATCGCGCACCTCATCCCAAATGTGCGGCGCGTCCGGATCTTCCCAATCGCCGTCATGGTTACCACGGATGAGCGTCACGTTCTTGCATTCGATACGCTCGCGCAGGCGCACGGCACCCGCCAGGGGCAAGCGATAGGTAAAGTCTCCCAAGATATAGAGGCGGTCGTCCACAGCCACGCACTCATTGATGGCATCGATAACCTTGCGGTTCATCTCCTCGACCGAATCAAACGGCCGATCCATATCGTGCAAGATATTCGTATCGCCCAGGTGCAGGTCGGCGGTAAACCACATCATCGTCTATGCCCTCGTTTCGCAACGTGTTCAACTCGTGCTAAGTATACAGACACAGCGATGCGGAAGTTATCCAAAGAGCCTGCCGAACAGGCCGCGGCGGCGCTTGTCTTGCTTTTTCGAAGCGTCACCCTGAGTTTTCTTACCCTGCCGTTTCCTACGGTCCTGCTCCAACTCATCGTCATCGAGTAGCATATCCCACTCAAACGGATCGTCTGTCAGATCGAGCAGGTCGTCGTCATCAAACATGACCGCCTCCCTTACCGATTAGCGAGCATCCACCACATAGAGTCCAACGCGCACCTGATGCCACGGGCTGCGCTCGGGAGCAACCTGTTGCACGCGAGCCTCAAATACGTCCTCATGGCCGTAATACATCATCAAGGACAGCGGGCCGACCTCGTTTCCCGGAACATACCCAAGCTTGGTGTTGCCGCAGTAGATCGCAACCGCCTCAGGATCATGGGGGTTATCGCGCTCGGCACACAGCGTCAGCTTATCGCCAACCTTAAGATCGCCCAGGACCAAAGCGCCGTCGGCATACTGAAATCCCGCGATATGGAACGACAAAAGAACACGCGAAGGCTCGTACATGGCAGCTCCTCTAACAGCCGGATAAACCGGCGCTTAACCTTACTGAGAAGCTTACGGGCCCGTGCGGACACAAATTCACCCGCTCGCGCCTTTCGATCGCTCGTCGCTACGTCTGCGAGACAGAGCGCTTGCAGATAAGATAGCGGCATGGATGGCACCCGTGGCAGCGGGTCTTGCCAACTCCGATACACGTTTTCATCGTAAGAAATGGCCGTCTTCGCTTGCGCGGAGGCGGCCATTTTGTTTGCCCTATGTCATCTGATTCTAATGCACAAACATGCGCACGAACTTGTGCTTCCAGCTTGCGTAAGGAGCATAGCGGAATGGCACGTCCAGCCACGTCGCCTTGTTCACGATGCTCTTCTTGTGGCTAAACGTATCGAAGCTCTCGCGTCCATGGTACTGCCCCATACCGCTCGCTCCCATGCCGCCAAAGCCCATATGACTCGTAGCCAAATGCATAATGGTGTCATTAACACAGCCGCCGCCAAAGGGCACGTAGCGCACAAAGCGCTGCTGAGCCGCGCGATCCTGGCTAAAGATATACAGGGCCAGCGGCGTCGGACGATCCGTAATAAACGCTTCGGCCTCGTCTAGGCTCTCAAACGTCAGCACCGGCAAGATGGGGCCGAAAATCTCCTCCCGCATCACGGCGTCCTCAGGCGCCACGCCGTCTAGGATCGTCGGCTCAATTTTGAGCGACGACTCGCGCGCCGTTCCTCCCAGCACAACCTTATCGGGGTCGATCAGCCCGCGCACGCGCGCGAAATGCTTGGCGTTGACGATATGACCGTAGTCCTCGTTGTCGAGCGGGTGCTCGCCAAACATGCGACGGACCTCCTCCTTGATGAGACCCAACAGCTCATCGTGCACGCGCACGTCGACCAGCAGGTAGTCGGGCGCCACGCAGGTCTGCCCCACGTTGAGCCATTTACCAAAGGCGATACGCCGTGCCGCAACCTTCAAGTTTGCCGTCGCATCCACGATGCAGGGACTCTTTCCGCCCAGCTCAAGCGTCACGGGCGTAAGGTTTTTACTTGCGTGCTCCATGACGAGCTTGCCGACCGGAACGCTACCGGTAAAGAAGATCTTGTCCCAGCACTCATCGAGCAGCGCCTCGTTCTCGGCGCGCCCACCCTCGACAACCGTCACCAGGCGCGGATCAAATGCCTCTTCACAGATTTGCTTGAGCACCACGCTCGATGCCGGAGCATAGGCGCTCGGCTTGATGACCACGGTATTGCCCGCGGCAAGGGCCCCGGCGAGCGGCTCGAGTGTTAGCAAAAACGGGTAGTTCCACGGAGCCATAATGAGCGTGACGCCATAGGGCACGGCTTGCGTTTTGCACACACTCACGGCGTTGGCAAGGTCACACGGACGCAGGCGCGGACGACTCCATCGAGCCACATGCGCAATCTGATGACGAATCTCGGAAAGCGATGTGCCGATCTCGCACATATATGCCTCGTCATGCGACTTTCCCAAATCAGTCTTGAGCGCATGGGCAATATCGGCCTCGTGCGCCCGTACCGCCTCGCGTAAACTCACGAGCGTGCGACGTCGAGCATCGACATCAAACGTAGCGTGCGTCTTAAAGTAGGTGCGCTGATCGCCGACGATGCGCGCGATTTCCTCGGTGTTCATGGGCCCTCCTAGTTCTTGTCCTCAAACATACCACCCGCGACGACTTCGTACATACGCTCGAGCTCCAAACGGTCCATCAAAAGCGGAACGGGGTACAGCGGATTGGCCTCGGCATCGGCATGTGCTGCCATCTGCGGAATGTCAGAGCGGCGAATGCCCGCCACATATTTGGGAATGTCCAAGGCGGCGTTCATGCGGTCGACCCAATCGATAAAGGCCTCGGCCGCCAGGCTGTCCTGCGCGTTAACCGGCGCGATGCCGGCCATGCGGGCGAGATCAGCGAGCTTAGGAGCAGCAGCTTCGCCATAGGCGCGAAGCATATGCGGCAGGATGATGGCGTTGGCCAAGCCGTGCGGAATTCCGTATCGGCCGCCCAAGCTGTGTGCGATGGCATGAACGTATCCAACATAGGAGCGCGTAAAGGCAACACCCGCCTTATACGCCGCCGAAAGCATATTGCGACGCGCACGCATGTCATCGCCATGCTCATAGGCCTCGAGCAAATTGTCGTGGATGAGCTGAACCGCCTGTCGCGCCATCTTGCGCGTATAGGGTGTGGTGCTTCGCCCGATAAACGCCTCGACGGCATGCGTCAGGGCGTCCATGCCCGTTTGTCCCGTAATGGAAGCGGGCAGGCCGCGCGTAAACTCGGGGTCGTGCACCGCGAAGCGCGGGATAAGCACAAAGTCGTTAATGGGATACTTGTAGTGTGTCTCGTCATCGGTAATTACTGCCGCAAGCGTGACCTCACTTCCCGTACCTGCCGTGGTGGGAACGGCGATAAGCAGCGGCAGGCGACGATGAATCCGCAGCAGCCCTCGCATCTTGTTGATGGGCTTGTTTGGCTGCGCGATGCGTGCGCCCACGCCCTTGGCGCAGTCCATGGCCGAGCCACCGCCAAAGCCGATAATGGCCTGGCAGGCGCGCTCTCGATACAGGGACGCCGCTTCTTCCACGTTTGAGACCGTGGGGTTCGCTGATGTTTTGGCATAGACCGCAACGCCAATTCCCTTGGACGTAAGCGCTGTCTCGAGCGGTGCCGTGAGCCCCAGACGGGCAATGCCGGGATCCGTCACGATAAGAACCCGCTGTATCGAACGCTTTTGAAGCACTGTGGGCACATCCTCAGCGTGCTCCAGAATGCGTGGCTCGGTATAAGGCAGCACCGGCAATGCGATGCGAAAAACCGTTTGATACGTTCGGCACCAGGCGCGGCGGGCTAGATGCATAAAGGAAACTCCTTCATTTGTTGATTGGTCAACATTTGCTCGACCGATTGTACTCAGCGGCGGTCAAAGACGGCCCGCCAATCGTTAATCAATCAACATCTTCATATCTCAAAATTGTTTTATTAAAAATCATTCCTAATAGGCTTCACATTTGGTTGCATTTATGGATAATAGAACTCGTCAAGACGCACGTCCGGAGAGGGCCCTTACGGGACCGGACAAGCGCCCCATCGCCATCGATCGAAAGGATCGAATCATGAAGTTTGTTTGCCCCGTTTGCGGTTATGTGGAAGAGTTCGACGGCGACCAGCTGCCCGAGGATTTCAAGTGCCCCCAGTGCGGCGTTCCCGGTTCTCGTTTCCTGAAGCAGGAGGAGGGCCAGCTCGAGTGGGCTGCCGAGCACGTCGTGGGCGTCGCCAAGATGGAGGGCGTCTCCGAGGACATCGTTGCCGACCTGCGCGCCAACTTTGAGGGCGAGTGCTCTGAGGTCGGTATGTACCTGGCCATGGCTCGCGTCGCTCATCGCGAGGGCTATCCCGAGATCGGCCTGTACTGGGAGAAGGCTGCCCACGAGGAGGCCGAGCACGCCGCCAAGTTCGCCGAGCTCCTGGGCGAGGTCGTGACCGACTCCACCAAGAAGAACCTCGAGATGCGCGTTGAGGCCGAGAATGGCGCCACCGCCGGCAAGACCGATCTTGCCAAGCGCGCTAAGGCCGCCGGCCTCGATGCCATCCACGACACCGTGCACGAGATGGCCCGCGACGAGGCCCGCCACGGCAAGGCTTTCGCCGGCCTGCTCAAGCGCTACTTTGGCTAAGCCAAACGCCTGAGACATAACCCCTAGCTCGATGAGGCCCGGACCGTATTGGTTCGGGCCTTTTTATGTCTCGAGGACTCGTTAACGCCCTGAAATAAAACCACCTTCAGCATCGGCTTCTCATCAAAAACTAGGTGAGTAGGCTTTTTGGAACTTGCCGAGCAGACCATCCATATTGCTTTATAAATCCGCAGGTAAATGACTTGTTGTAAAACGGCCAGGTCGCCAAAGCGTCAAAAGTCTACTCACTTAGAACCGCAGCCGTCCAAGATCGAGCTGTTTTGTGTCTAACGGGCATCTTTTCGTCGATTACTCCCAATTTTGTCCAGTCAACAAATAGTTCAGACCGGAGTAATGCCTCGGCCCTTTGCTCATCTGAGCTTTTATCACGATATTCAGCATCGAGCATCCTGCATACGGCCTTAACGATCGCGCGGAATCTATCCTCATCGGATATCTGTCTGTGTGTCAGGAGAAGCACATCGTAGCCCATGGCCTGAAGGGCCGTCATGCGGTCAGCGTCACGCAAGCCATCCCCCGCGCGTCCGTGCGAGGCCTTTCCCTGACATTCAATGGCCACCTGTCGTCTGCCGTCCGGCGAAGACAAAAGTAGATCGATATACACACGGGACTTTCCAACAATCGCTCGAGCACTTGTGCTTAACGTCACTTCGACATTGAGTTCTATGCCGCAAAACCCTTCGCCTCCCAAGGATCGCGGCAGTCCAAGCAACAAATACGCCTCAACCTCAAAAGGCGACGCGGCACCCAATGGAAGGAGTTGCGATACCGCCATAAATCTATTGCCGTAACGCATCCCGCAAACATCTGAACAAAAACGGTCAAGGTCTCCGCCCAAAACCAAAGCGTCTCGACGCCATAAATTTGAGGCGGTGCCGCCCTCGGACGGGCAGCGCACCCAACCGAACGTTGTCGAAATCGCGCCCGAATCAATTGCACGCGTAAGCTCCGCCTCAAGTGCCACCGGCAGAGCGCACACCGCAAACAAGCCACACATCTCCGCCAATACCAAAAGAAGCTGAAGATCCGTCAGATGCCGCGACATGATGAATGCCGTCAGTAAAGGAGACGTAACCAAAAATCCATGCTCCGTTTCCAGCACGGATTCCCTGGGGAGCTCACCAAGGAACAGCCGCTGCCTAATGCCGGCAGGGCAAGTCCGCTTGTTTCTTGTCCGAACCAATGTGTACAACGGAAAACCGAGCACAACCGCAGCCGTCGGGTTACGGGCGAGGTCATATCGCTGCCGGTCTTCTTCCGGCCGTGGAAGCGGCGGACACAAAGCGCGGACCTGAGGGGGCAAACGCCAGTATCTAAAAGCCGATATGTCACAAAGTAGATCCTTCATACGCACAGGAAACCACGAATTTCAACCCAGTCAGTCACACATTGGCGCGAACGCGCCAAAAATGGTGCCGAACGGACTGCCAAGTTTTCAACAGCCCTCCCCAACTGGCCAAAAGCTTGCCGAGAGCTGGACGAAGTTCTGTTGAAAACCCCATTTTTTTCTCATGCAGAAGCTTTGCGCGACAAGTGAGTAGACTTTTTTGGGCTCTTCGGTGGTTTCTGTGGGAGAGATTCCGGCATAGGCCCAGCTCAGCGGGCGAAAACAACGATCTGGAACTGA
>UQWV01000034.1 GCA_900544845.1 uncultured Collinsella sp.
TAGCGCTGCGACGCGGAAATCGCGCGCCGTTGCCGCGCCCCGCAGTGCCCGCTTCCCCCGAGAACAATTATCAGTGCAGGTAGCAGACTCGTTGTTTTTGAAAAAACAAGGGTATGGTCAGGGGCTCGGGGCAAACGTAGCAGATGGGCGCGATTCGTGGCGCGGCTATTCCAGGTGCCACGGCTTCACTCCTCTGGCGCGACATTTCAAGGCGCTTTTGAGGAGGAGTGTCCCTGATGACTGGGCGTTTAAGAACGTCCAATGACTAAGTTGCAGGTGGCGGCGGTTGTGTTACACTAAAGCTGCGTATATGACGCAAATATCTCGATACAGATCAATGATGTCCGTCGGTATTTGACGGAGCTAGACTGTTTAGCCGCCCTGAAGGTTTATGCAGGGAGCATGTGATCACAGGGCTTGAAAAGAAAGTTGAGCAAACACTGTGTCTGATCAACAGCAAGAAAACGAAATAACGACGACGCAAGCCGCTCCCGCTGCACCGGTTGCGTCGGACCAGGTCGCGGCGCCCGCGCAAGCCTCGGCTCCTGAGACGCCTAAGGCTGCTTCGACGCCTACGCCTGTAGCGGCTGAGAAGGCCGTGTCTGCAACTGGTGAGGAGGCTGCTCCGGCAAAGCCCAAGCGTACGCGCCGCGCGGCCAAGCCTGCCGATGACGGCGAGGAGGTCACCAAGCCCAAGCGCCGTACCACGCGCACGACGCGCGCCAAGCGTACCGTTGCAGCTGACTCCTCGGCGCCGATTTCCGATGAGGTCGCGCAGGCACGTGCGTTGGCGCAGATTAGCGAGGCTCAGGTGGTGCGCGCCCGCCGTCGTGCTGCCGAGCGTGAGGCCGCGGCTCTGACCGAGCTTGCAGCTCCGTTTGTGCCCGAGACGCCTGCCGCCACCGAGACCCCTGTCGCCGACCAGCCAACCGAGAAGCCGGTACCGCGCACACGCCGTCGCACGGCTGCTAAGGCCGAGCAGGTTGCCGATCAGGTAACCCCCGAGCTCGCTGAGGCTTCGGTCCGTTCCGCGGCAGGGGAGGGCACATCGCCTGTTGAGCTCGCTGCGCCTGTCGAGGCCAGCGAAGTTCCCGTTGTCGATCCGGCTTTGCGCCCGCACCGTCGCGGTCGCAAGCCCAAGGCTTTCGTCGAGGCCGAGAAGGCCGCAGCCGCAGCCGCCGCCGCTCGGGATGCTGCGGCGACCGCCGAGCCTGCAACCGCTGCCGACGCGCCCGTCCAGGATGCTACGACTTCCGAGGCCGTTTCTGCCGATGTCGAGCCCGCCGACGTCCGTCCTGGTCGCAGCCATCGTACTGCTGCTAAGCGCACGTCCAAGGCCAAGGCTGCCAAGAAGGGTGCGTCCGAGGTTTCCGCCGAGACGACCGCCGATGCATCGACTGATGCCGCCGAGCCCCAAGACGTCGAACAGTCTGCGTCCGAGAAGCCCAAGCGCGGTCGCAAGAAGTCCGCTAAGGCCAAGGCCGTCGAGCAGCATGCCGAGGCCGAGCCGCAGGGCGATTCCAATGCCGAGGCCAGCGATGATGCTTCGGCTAACGAAGACGCCTCCGCAACCGATGGCACCGCCCCCGTCGAGACCGAAGAGAGCGCTCGCCCCAACCGCCGTCAGCACAAGCGCAACGACGAGCGTAATGACCGCAACGAGCGCAAGGACGAGCGTAACAACGATCGCCGCAACCGTCAGCGCGACCGCAAGCAGCGCAATAAGGAGCGCAATGCCGCTCCGACTGAGCCCACGCTTTCGCGCGAGGAGCTTGCGGCCATGAAGGTCGCCGAGCTGCGCGAGAAGGCCAAGGAGTTCGAGATCGAGACGACCGGCAAGAAGAAGGCCGAGCTCGTCGAGGAGATCTACACTACCGCCGCAAAGGCCGAGGGTTTCCGCGATATCAAGGGCATTCTGCAGATTCGCCCAGACAGCTCCGGCATCATCCACGCCCATGGCTACATGAAGTCCAACGACGACGCCTTCGTGCCCGCATACCTCATCCGTTCCGCGCGTCTGCGCACGGGCGATGTCATCGAGGGCTCGCTGCGTCCTTCGCGCGGCGGCGACAAGCGCGCCGGCCTCGCCAAGATCACGACCGTCAACGGCATGGATCCTGAGCAGATTCGCAATCGCCCCAAGTTCGGCGACCTCACCCCGGTCTATCCCAACGAGCCGCTGCGCATGGAGCATGGCAAGGATTCCATTACCGGTCGTGCCATCGACATCGTGTCGCCGATCGGCAAGGGTCAGCGTGGCCTGATTGTGTCCCCGCCTAAGGCCGGCAAGACGACGATCCTCAAGAAAATCTGCCAGTCTATCTCGATTAACAACCCCGAGGTGCACCTCATCTGCCTGCTCGTCGACGAGCGCCCCGAAGAGGTCACCGATATGCAGCGTTCCATCAAGGGCGAGGTTGTGGCGTCGACCTTCGATATGCCCGCCGACAACCACACTCGCGTGGCAGAGCTCGTCATCGAGCGTGCCAAGCGCATCGTGGAACTGGGCGGCGATGTTGTAGTTGTGCTCGACTCCATCACGCGTCTTGCCCGCGCCTACAACTTGGCGGCGCCCGCCTCAGGCCGCATCCTTTCGGGCGGCGTTGATTCGGCGGCACTGTATCCGCCCAAGCGTTTTCTGGGTGCAGCCCGCAATATCGAGAACGGTGGCTCGCTCACCATCCTGGCCTCCGCACTCATCGATACCGGTTCCAAGATGGACGAGGTCATCTTTGAGGAGTTCAAGGGTACCGGCAACATGGAGCTCAAGCTCGACCGCGACCTGGCCGATCGCCGCATTTTCCCGGCCATCGACCCTGTTGCCTCGGGTACGCGCAACGAGGACCTGCTGGTCGACGAGCAGATGCGCCCGTTTGTCTTTGGTCTGCGTCGCATCCTCGCCGGCATGAACAATACCGAGCGCGCGGCCGCATCGTTTATCAAGGGCCTCAAGGGCACCAACACCAACCAGGAGTTCCTGGTGCGTTCGGCCAAAAAGCATAGCGACTACGAGCAGACGTTCTAAGTCGTCAACCGCACGCGGCGTTATTGCCGGCGCGATGAAGGGTCGGGGCTTGCGCCTCGGCCCTTTTTATATCGCCACTCGGCGCCAGTTATCGACCATAAGACTGGCAAGCAGCAGGTTTCCCGTTTCAATCCGACATCGTCGCTTGCAATCGACAGGGCGGTTTCGCATAATAGCTTTTAAGCTTCGCGACGGAAAACGCAGATGAAACGAACCATATACCGTTGCTTTGGGGCATAGCCCCGCTTCATCTTCTCTCGCGCAGCCAACTGAATGATGCGATTTGGGTGCTGGAAGATGGGGAGAGCTCATGGCTTCTTCTGATGCAACACAACGAGCAGTCCTTGCCGGACTTTCGTGCGGGATCGGCCTGGCCGCCCCCGTGGTTATGTATGCCGCGACGCTGCCGTTTTCGTCGGTGAACGAGACGGTCGTGGCGGGTGCGGTTCCCTTCGCCGTGGGCGCGGTGGCGGGCGTGGGTATCTATGCCGCCTCGCTGGGCATCTCCGAGTACCGTGCGCAGCGTGAAGAGCGTCTGTTCCAGCCCGATGCCATGGGCGGTGCTGCCAATCTCAATCAACATCAAAGTGAGTTCAAGACCGCCTCGATTCCGGCTCAGCAGCAGGATGCGACTCCTTACGCTGCGGCTTCTGCTTCTCAGGCTCAGGCGGAGCAGTCTACCTCGGCATACCTTTCCGGCCTGACTGGTGCTTTCCAGCGCCGTCATGCCGATGATGGTGTCCCTACCATCGCTCGAGCCGCAGATGCTATGGACGAGGCCGAGGCTTGGTCCATGATCGACAGTATGCTCGACGACGATTCGCCGGTGAGCTGCGACCCTGCACACTCGCGCGACGTCTATCAAGTCGCCATCGACGAGCTTACCAACGGCGGGCAGACCGGCTCCTTCAATCGTGACGACATCGCCGCCGCGGCGCGCGCCGTGTCGGGCTCCCAGGCCGCCCCTGCGGGCAGCACGGCGGCTTTCGTGGCACTCGTTGCCAACGCGGCAGCCAATAACGCCTACAACGCTACCTCGGGCGACGCGAACGCTTCTGCCGATTATTCGTACGTTGATGAAGCCATTACCGCGGACGAGGAGGCCGTTGCCGCCCGCCGTGCCGCCGAGAGCTCGCTTTGGGGCGCTCCTGCTCAGCAGCAGGCGGCTGAGGCTGCGCCGTACAACGCAAACCTCGCCAGCATGCCTATCATCTCCGGTGCCGCGGACATCGATCTTGACGACCTCGATGAACCTGCAGCCATCACCGCATCGATTGATGCCCAAGATCGCATCGACACCGGCGACCTTCCGGACGCCTCGCTCGAGGTCGATGTCCCCATGGCCGATTACTCGGGCCACGAGGACATGTGGGCCGCCGCCACCGCGATTCTGGATGAGATTGACGAGCCCGCTCCTGTTGCAGTCCCCACTCCCGTCGCTGCCCCTCAGCCTGCTGCTCCCGCCTATGTCGGCCGTCACAGCGCTGTGTTCCCCGAGGATACCGCCCGTATCTCGCGCGAGAGCATCGAGCGGGCCGAGGCTATTGCCGCCGGCATTATGGAAAATCGTCGTCACGAGCGCGTCAATCAGATCCTCGAGGAAGAGATCGAGCGCCTGCAGTCCTCTACCGCCAAGCGTACGGGCCGTGCCTATCTGAGCGTTATCGAGGGCGGTACCGCCAGCTTCGCGCCGCTCCGCGCGGAGGCATAACTTCTGCATGGTTAAGATGAATCGAAAATGGGCGGTCGTGACCTGCCTGATGGCGCTCTTGATCTGGGGCAATTCGCTGGTTCCCGGCTCGGGGTCGGGCTCGCTGAGCCTAACGGTCATGGAAGCTATCCGCGGTTTCCTGCACGGCGTGGGACTTCCATATGAATGGGTGACCAACTTTGTTGTTCGCAAGTGCGCGCATTTTACCGAGTATATGGTGCTCGGCATCCTGGCAACGCACGCTTTTGATTTTGAGGGCCGGCACACCTTTGACGTGCTGCTGCCCACGGCGGTGTTCCTGCTGCTGATTCCCTCGATCGACGAGACGATTCAGCTCTTTGTGCCGGGACGCGCCGGCATGATCACCGATGTGATGATCGACTGCTGTGGAGCGGCAATGGGCGTTGTGCTCCGATATCTCTTACGGTCGCTGATGTACGCCAAAAAGGCCGCCTAGGACGTATTGTTTGGTCCTAGGCGGCCTTTTTTATTTGAGGGCTTATATGAGGCGTGGTGGCGTCGTTCCATTGGTCGGATTTGCTGGGCGCGCCACGCCCCGTGGGTGCGTCTGTTACTGAAGCGCCTGTGCGCCCAGGGCAAGGCAACCCATGATGCCCTGCTTGCCCTCGAGGCTGTTGTTGACAATGTAGGTATCGATGTCGTTGACCTCGGGCGTGACGATATAGCCGTTGAGCATTTCGGCACATTTCTTGCGTGCGAGCGGCACGATGGGGGTGTGGTCGGCCACGCCGCCGCCGATGATGATCTTTTGCGGCGCGTAGCACAGCGTGTAGGTCATGAGCGCCTGTGCCAGATAGCCGGCGAGCAGGTCCATGGCCTCCGGGTCATCGGCCATGTCTCCGGCGCTCTTGCCATCCCAGCGCTTTTTAACGCCGGGGCCGGCGATGAGGCCCTCGAGACAGTTGTCGTGGAAGGGGCAGGCGCTGTGCTCGCCAATGGTGTCGCGCGGGTCGCGCGTGACCAGGATGTGGCCGGCCTCGGGATGCATCATGCCGTGCACGAGCTTACCGCCCGAGAGCACGCCGGCGCCCACGCCGGTGCCGATGGTCAGGTAGACCACGTCGGTGAGGCCCTTGGCGCAACCAAACGTGACCTCGCCCAGGCAGGCGACGTTGACGTCGGTATCGTAGCCGCAGGGGATATTGAGCTCGTTTTGGATAGTGCCCAGCAGGTCAAAGTAGCGCCATGCCGTTTTGGGCGTCTCCAGGATCTTGCCGTATTGGGGCGAGGCAGGGTTGACTGCGGTGGGGCCAAAGGCGCCGATGCCCAGCGCGGCGATGCCCTTGTCGGCAAACCATGCGTTGACGGTCTCAACGGTCTCCTGCGGGGTCGTGGTCGCGATCTGCTCGCGCTCTAGGACCGTACCGTCCGCATAGCCCGTGGCGCAGACCATCTTGGTGCCACCGGCCTCGAGCGCTCCGATAAGCTGCTGCTCTGCCATAGTATTCCTCTCTCTGGGACGAGTTGCTCCGTGACTAAAGTATAGAGCTCTAAACTATTTAAGAAAGCGCTATAGAAAGAAGCCTCGCAACGCGGCGGGCGGTGCGGGGCTTCTTTGGTTGCTTTAGTTGCCGGGCCGTCCTTACCCGCGCGGCTTGATTTTATCACGTAGCGACTTGAGGTTCTCCAGCGCCGCGTTAAGCGTCTCGTCTCGCTTGGCAAAGTGGAAACGAATCAGATGGTTGACGGGCTCGCGGAAGAAGCTCGAGCCGGGCACGGCGCCCACGCCCACCTTAGACGCGAGGTCCTCGCAGAATTCGAGGTCGCTGTCATAGCCAAACTCAGAGATGTCCATCATGACGTAGTAGGCGCCCTGCGGCACGCTATGCTCAAGACCGATGCTGTCGAGTCCCTGGCAGAACAGGTCGCGCTTGGCGGTGTAGAGGTCGAGGACCTCATCGTAATAGCTGTCGTCGAATTTGAGGGCGGTGACGACGGCTTCCTGCAGGGGAGCGGCGGCGCCCACGGTGAGGAAGTCGTGGACCTTTTTGATGCGCTCGGTGATTTCGGCAGGGGCGATAGTGTAGCCCAGACGCCAGCCGGTGATGGAGTAGGTCTTGGACAGCGAGCTGCAGCTGATGGTGCGCTCAAACATGCCGGGCAGCGTGGCCATATAGACGTGCTCGTGGGGCGCGTAGACGATGTGCTCGTAGACCTCGTCGGTGATGCAGTAGGTGTCGTACTTTTTGCAGAGGTCGGCGATAAAGGTGAGCTCATCGCGTGTAAAGACCTTGCCGCAGGGGTTGGAAGGGTTGCACAGGACGATGGCCTTGGGGTCGTTGTCGCGGAAGGCCGCCTCGAGTGTCTCGCGGTCAAAGTCGAATGTGGGCGGGTTGAGCGGCACGTAGATGGGCTCGGCACCCGAAAGGATCGTGTCGGCGCCGTAGTTCTCGTAGAACGGCGAGAAGATGACGACCTTGTCGCCGGGGTTGGTGACCGTCATCATGGCGGCCATCATGGCCTCGGTAGAGCCGCAGGTGACTACGATATTCTCGTTGGGGTTCACCGGCATGCCCATAAAGTGCTCCTGTTTGGCGGCGAGCGCCTCGCGCATGGCCTGGGAGCCCCAGGTGATGGAGTACTGGTGATAGAGCGGCTTGGGATCGGCGGCGATGGTGCTCAGGCTGTTGAGCAGCTGCGCCGGGGGATCGAAGTCAGGGAAGCCCTGCGAGAGATTGACAGCGCCGTACTTATTGGAGATGCGTGTCATGCGGCGGATGACCGAATCGGTAAATCTTGCCGTGCGGTTGGAGAGTTCTTTCATGACGGTCCTTTCGAGGATTTGCAGTGGGGCAAGTTTACTCCTATGAAACCGGTGGGATTTGCTCGAAATGGTCTCGAAAAACTCTTTTCAAAATTCTTGAAAATTGGGGCTTGCATCGCGTGGCGTTCCTTGCAATAATAGTCGAGCGCGAAGCGCACAGGACACGGTGGGTGTAGCTCAGTTGGCTAGAGCGACGGGTTGTGGTCCCGTAGGTCGAGGGTTCGAGTCCCTTTACCCACCCCAGTTCTTGCTTCGTGTTGATATCGGGTCGTTAGCTCAGTTGGTAGAGCAGGGGACTCTTAATCCCAAGGTCCAGGGTTCGACCCCCTGACGGCCCACCACACGATATCTCCTCTAAAGTCCGTCACAACGGACTTTAGCTTTGGGTCGTTAGCTCAGTTGGTAGAGCAGGGGACTCTTAATCCCAAGGTCCAGGGTTCGACCCCCTGACGGCCCACCAAGGCATTGTAAAGCGACTGGCTTCGGCTGGTCGCTTTTTTGTTGACCTTGCATGGGGTCGAACCCGAAAGGGCGCGGAGCTGAGGAAACGCGTAAGCGTTTGCCAGCGCAGCGCGCAAGGCGCCTTGGCGCCGCAGCGGCCGCCTGCGCAGCAGGCTGACCCCCTGACGGCCCACCAAAGCATGCTAAGACGGTCAGCGAAAGTTGGCCGTCTTTTTTGTTGACCTTGCATGGGGTCGAACCCGAAAGGGCGCGGAGCTGAGAAATCTGCACCGTGATTCCCTTAGGGAAAACACGGCTAAAGCCCCGTAGGCGTGTTCTCCTTAGAGGAATCATGCTCACAGGGCTCGATGCATGTTGAAAAGTTGTGATCAAACTCAAAGTGAGAATCGATTTAGTCTGCTCGATAGTGCGATCCGAGACTTTCGGTCCGCTTACGCATGGCTTTGACCATTTCCTGTGCTAGTTGAATCTGTGATTGCAGGCGGGCGAGGGCTGCGACTTCGCTGTCCTGGGCTTTCTGTGTGCTCAAGGTCGTTGCCTCTGTCTTCAAGCCCTCAAGCTCGTGTAGTGCCTCGGATAGGCCCGTCTCGGTGCGGTTGATCATGCAATAGGTGCTCATCGTGTGCTTAAGGCTGTGTGTCAGGCGTTCGGCATCTGCTGTAGCTGTGCCATGCTGGGGGAGGGCGATATCCGCCTTCAGGGCTGTCTCAGGCTCTTTCTGCGCTGCAAGGGCTGCCGATGCGCCCGCGATGCGTCCGAACACGATGCCGTTGGCGCTTGACAAGCCACCAATGCGGTCGGCGCCGTGCATGCCGCCTGTTGCCTCGCCACAGGCGTAGAGGCCCTCAACGCCCGTGTACGCGGTCTTGTCGATCCTGATGCCGCCGTTGGCGGCGTGGGCATACATCGCCACGCGCATCTCGTCGGTCGGCGCAATGCCGTGCTCGTCTTGTAGCCAGGTGGCAAAAGTCTGCACAAACTCTGGGACATCCTCGCGAGGGAAGTCGTAGTGGAGCGCTAGGCCTTCGGCACCCGCTTGATCGATGGCAAGATCGATGGCGCGGGAAGCCAGGCGCGATGTGAAGGGGCCATATCCGGAGCGCTGTTCAAGCAAATCGTCCAGTTTGTCGTCGGCAATATCTTCCGGCTGGTCTACATGTACGTAGCGCCAGGTTTTCTCGTTGAAGACCAGGTTGCGCTTGGGCTCGATGAAGCCCGGCATCATCTGCATAAACTCTATATTAGTAAGCGATGCACCGTGCGCCAGTGCGATGGCCTGCGAGGAGCTGAGCACATCGGCGGAAGTGAGGCTGCGCTCGAACAGGCCGCCTGTGCCACCGGCTGCGATGATCGTGGCCTTGGCAGCAAATGGCACGATTCGATCTTCGGTGAGGTCGTAGAGCACGGTTCCGGTGATTCTGCCGTTCGTGTCCTCAACAAGGTCGATAAGCTCATGGCGGGGGAGCAGACGAATGCCGAGCGACTCGATCCGGGCCGTCAGAGCGTCCTCAAGGGGCTTGCGGGTGAGGCCGCGCCACATGCGCGTTTTGTGGTCAAAGCAGGGGATAAACTGCTTTTGCTGAGCGCTCTCAGCGCTTTGCGGACGCTGGAGCTCAACGCCCAGGTCTTGCTCGAGCCATTCAATTGCCTGGGGAATGCCGTGCACAAACGTCTGGACAAGCTCGGGGTCGGCGACACCGCCGCCGACGGTCTGGATGGTGTCGATGAGGTCCTGCTCATCGTCTTCGTCGACGGGGCCAATAAGGCCGAGGCCCCAGGTTCCGGGGAAGAAGCTCGATCCACTCATAGTCTTGCCGGCGCTTGCCACAGTGACGGTTGCACCCGTGCGTGCCGCTTCGATGGCGGCGCAAAGGCCCGCAATGCCAGATCCAATTACCAGTACATCAGTCGATTCCATCGGATTCCTTTCTCGTCCGGCGCATTGTCGCACGGGTGATCGGCAATGGGGTCGCAAAGACTCGGCAAATCGGTAAAGGGCAAATATGGCAGGTGGGCGTCATGGACGCTCTGACGCTCCATCTCATCACATCTCGTATTTCGCCGCAGCTGACATATCGGCATTAGCTACTCTGCGTCAGTGTAAACAAAAAGAGCCGCCACCTCGAAAGGTAGCGGCTCCAAGCTCAACTATATGAGCATCGCGCGGGCGCGATTAGGCCTTGAGGGCCTCCTCGACGGCGACAGCGCAAGCGACGGTGGCACCGACCATGGGGTTGTTGCCCATGCCGATGAGACCCATCATGTCAACGTGCGCAGGCACGGAGGAAGAACCGGCGAACTGGGCGTCGGAGTGCATACGGCCCATGGTGTCGGTCATGCCGTAAGAGGCAGGGCCGGCGCCCATGTTGTCCGGGTGCAGGGTACGGCCAGTGCCGCCACCAGAAGCGACGGAGAAGTACTTCTTGCCAGCCTCGATGCGCTCCTTCTTGTAGGTGCCAGCGACGGGGTGCTGGAAGCGCGTGGGGTTGGTGGAGTTACCGGTGATCGAGATGTCGACGTTCTCGTGCCACATGATGGCAACGCCCTCGCGGACGTCGTCGGAGCCGTAGCAGTTAACGGCGGCGCGGGGACCATCGGAGTATGGGATGGTCTCGACGACCTTGAGCTCGCCCGTGTAGTAGTCGAACTGGGTCTTCACATAGGTGAAGCCGTTGATACGGGCGATGATCTGGGCGGCGTCCTTGCCCAGACCGTTGAGGATAACGCGCAGCGGCTTCTTGCGAGCCTTGTTGGCGTTCAGAGCCAGACCGATGGCGCCCTCAGCGGCGGCGAAGGACTCGTGGCCGGCCAGGAAGGCGAAGCACTCGGTGTCGTCGGAGAGCAGCATAGCGCCCAGGTTGCCGTGGCCCAGACCGACCTTGCGGTCCTCAGCGACGGAGCCGGGGACGGTGAAGGCCTGGATGCCCTCGCCGATGATGGCGGCAGCCTCAGAAGCGGACTTGGCGCCACGCTTGACAGCGAGAGCGCAACCGAGGGTGTAGGCCCACTCGGCGTTCTGGAAGGCGATGGACTGGGTGTTGTTGACGATCTCACGCGGGTTGAAGCCCTTGTCGGTGCAGATCTGCAGAGCTTCCTCGAGGGAGGCGATGCCGTTGTCGGCGAGGCACTTGTTGATCTTGTCAGCGCGGCGCTCGTAACCTTCGAACGTAACAGTCATAGTTATTTCCCTCCCTTTCTACTCGTGAACCGGGAACACGCTGGCGACGGAGTGAGTCTCCTCGTCGGTGCGCGGGTCGATGTACTTGGCAGCGTTCTCCCACTGACCATAGTGGCCCATAGCGCCAGCGATGGCCTCCTCGGGGGTCTTGCCGGCCTTGACGGCGTCGGTGAACTTGCCGAGGTTCAGGAACTCGAATGCGATGATCTCGTTCTTGTCGTTGAGAGCCATGCGGGTGACGTAGCCCTGAGCGAGCTCGAGGTAACGAGCGCCCTTGGCCTTGGTGCCGAACATGGTGCCGACCTGAGAGCGAAGGCCCTTGCCGAGGTCGTCGAGGGAGGCGCCCACGGGCAGGCCGCCCTCGGAGAACGCGGTCTGGCTGCGGCCGTAAACGATCTGCAGGAAGATCTCGCGCATAGCAACGTTGATGGCGTCGCAGACGAGGTCGGTGTTGAGGGCCTCGAGGATGGTCTTACCGGGAAGGATCTCGGAAGCCATGGCGGCAGAGTGGGTCATGCCCGAGCAGCCGATGGTCTCAACGAGGGCCTCCTCGATGATGCCGTCCTTGACGTTCAGCGTGAGCTTGCAGGCGCCCTGCTGAGGTGCGCACCAACCCACACCGTGCGTAAGACCGGAGATGTCGGAAATCTCCTTAGCCTGGACCCACTTGCCCTCCTCGGGGATGGGTGCGGGGCCGTGGTATGCACCCTTGGCAACGGGGCACATGTTCTCCACTTCCTGTGAGTACTGCATGCCTCTCCTCTCTATCGTGTTGGCGTCCCGTCTGGGGGTCGTGGCTGGCGATTGCCGGGCGACCCTTCGAAAGGGACATGACATGCAGCCCCTATAATACCGCGAAATGCACGGAATATTCGGCGAACGGCTCAGTTTTCGTAGCGAGAAGTCCGGAAGTTTTAATTGAAACGGTTTAACTCTATGTTCTGTGGTCGTGAACTTCCGTAGAGGGGGTCCGTCTTGGGCAAGCTTTTGGTCGGCTCTTGTAAGTGTTGCAGGGGTTGACCTGTTGCAACGGTGCCGTTCGCCGCCTGTTTACTGCCTTTGGCCGCGCGAGTGTATTATTTTGCGTGAATGTTTTGATGGCACGCTTCAATCGTGCTGTATTGGATGGCAAGCAGATCCCGGCGAAGGGAGCGCCATGCAGCGCGTTTGGAGAACGGTTACCGGCTTTTACCATGCCTGTGCCCGCGGTACGGGTAAGCAGCTCATCTTTGAGGGCGATGAAGACCGGTGGGAGTTTTTGGAGCTGATGCGCGAGTGCTGCCGCGAGGAGGGTGTGACGGTTATCGCCTGGTGCCTTATGGGCAATCACGTGCATTTGGTGCTTGCAGATTACGAGGACAGGATGAGCGCGGCGATGCACCGGCTGCTCTTGACGTACGCGCGGCGGTTCAATAAACACACGGGGCGCACAGGCCATCTGTTCCAGAACCGTTTTGACCGGCGCTCGCTCGATACCGACTGGCAGGTGATGGAGGCTATTTGCTCCGTACACGCCGATCCGCAGGAGGCGGGTATTGCTCTGATTGAGCGCTATCCGTGGAGCAGCTTTGCCGAGTATCTGCGTGCGTACGGCAGTGACGTGACGAAGAGTTTCTCGGACCCCTCCACGGTGCTCGAGCTCTTTGGCTCCGCCGAGGGCTTTATCGCTTACTCGCTTGAGACGCCCGACGGCTCCGACCCTGTGATCCACGATATGGAAGAGACGGAATGGGAACGGCATGCGTTTGCTGACAAGATGGCAAAGCGTCTGGGCGTGCCGCTCAAAGAGCTTAAGACTGTGGCTCCTTCGCGGCGGGACGGGATTATCTTTGCCTTGCACGATGGTGGCTATACGGTGCGCGAGATTGAGCGGTATACGGGGATCAGCAAGAGCACCGTTTCTCGCATTGTGCGCGCTTATGTGCGGGTGAACGCGCAGGCCGAGGTTTCGGAATAGAAGCGAAAGAAAATGGCCGAACCGCCCTTGTCAAGCGATTCGGCCAACAAAGTTCTTAAGGTTTGGGACAAACACTACTGATTATTTTGCCCCTCGAGCATGCCGTCGAGGGTGCGCCAGGCGAGCTCGGCGCATTTGACGCGGGCGGGCATGTGCGAGATGTCCTGGAGCTGGGCGGCTTCGTCCAGGTCTTCCAGGTCGTCCTCGGAGAGCTTCTCGCCGCGGATCATGGCGAGGAAGAGTCCCGCCAAGCGACGCGCCTCCTCGACGGTCTCGCCGGTGATGAGGTCGGCCATGATGTCGGCGCTGGCCTGGCTGATGGCGCAGCCGTGGCCGATAAAGGATGCCTCCTCGATCACGCCGTTCTCGACACGCAGCTGCAGAGTGAGCTCGTCGCCGCAGCTGGGGTTGATGCCGTCGTGCTCGTGCGTGGGGGCATCCATCTCGTACTTGTAGTCGGGGTGCGAGTTGTGCTCCATAAACGTGGTGGAGGTGTACAGATTACCCATTGAACGTGCTCCAAACGTGATGCAGACCGGCGATGAACTTGTCGATGTCGGCCTTGTCGTTGTAGAAGGCCACGCTGGCGCGGCAGCAGGCAAGGTTCTCGACGCCCAGCCAGGTGAGCAGCGGCTGCGCGCAGTGGTGGCCGGCGCGGATGCAGACGCCGTCCATGTCCATGATGCTCGCGACGTCGTGCGGATGGATGCCCTTGACGTTAAAGCTCACAACGCCGTGGTGGTTGTCCCAATAGATGGAGCCGATGATCTGGACAAAGTCGAGCTGCATGAGTTCGCCCATCAGATAGTGGACGAGTGCCTGCTCGCGGGCCTGGATGTTCTCGTAGCCCACCGTGTTGACCAGGTAATCAAGGGCGGCGCCCGTGGCGAAGATGCCGGCGGCGTCCTGCGTGCCGGCTTCGAATTTCTCGGGGACGGGTGCCCAGACGGCGTCCTGCTCGGTGACAGAGTCGATCATCTCGCCACCGGTGAGCATGGGCGGCATGGCGTTCAGCAGGTCCATCTTGCCCCACAGCACGCCGATGCCCATAGGGCCCATGGCCTTGTGTGCGCTAAAGGCAAAGAAGTCGGCTCCCAGGTCGGCCACATCGACCGGCATGTGCGGCAGCGACTGCGCACCGTCGACGACCAGATAGCCGCCGTACTTGTGGACGAGCTTGCCGAGGTTCTTGACCGGGTTCTCGACGCCCAGCACGTTAGAAACCTGACCCACGGCCAGAATCTTGGTCTTGGGACCAACCTTGGCAAGAACCTCCTCGGTGGTGAGCTGGCCGGTCTTGGTGGGGTAGAGGTAGACGAGCTTGGCGTCGGTTTCGCGGCAGACCTGCTGCCACGGGATTAGGTTGGAGTGGTGCTCCATGATGGTGATGACGACCTCGTCACCGGGCTCGAGCACCGTGGGTGCAAAGCTCTTGGCGACCAGGTTGAGCGACTCGCTCGTGTTGCGGGTGAAGACGACCTCGTTGGCCTGGGCGGCGCCGATGAGGTCGGCGATCTGCTGGCGGACCTTCGCGATGGCGTCGGTGGCCTCGACGGACAGCGAGTACAGGCCGCGCAGGGGGTTGGCGTTCATGCGCTGATAGAAGTCACGCTCGGCGTCGAGCACACAGGCAGGGCGCTGCGCGGTGGCGGCACTATCGAGGAAGGCGATCTCGGGGTGCTGCTGGAAAAGCGGGAACTGCGCCTTATAGGGATTGGTCTCGATGTCGACGGTAGGCCAGCCGCGCGAGGCCTCGTCGCTGGCGTCGAGCTCCATAGGCTCCGGTGCGGTACAGGTATCGCATTTAACGTGCTCGGTGTCGATCATGCGAGCTCCTCTTCAAAGTTGTCGATCAGGTTGTTGCCCATGCGGACGACGGCGGCGCGGGTGCGCTCGTCGGTGGCGGAAAGCGCGGCGTCCTCCAGCTTGGCGCGGATGAACAGGTCCTCGGCGGCGTTTTGGTCAAGGCCGCGGCAGGCGAGGTAGAACAGCTGCTCGTCGCGGACGTGACCGATGGTGGCGCCGTGGTTGCCGGCGACGTCGTCCTCGTCGCAGAGAATGACGGGAACGGTCTTGTTGTCGACGCCCTTGTTGGCCAAAAGCACCGTCTCGCGCTCGGTGCCGGTTGCACCCTTGCAGCCGTGCACGAGGTCGATGGTGCCACGGTAGACCTTCTTGGACGTGCCGGTCAGCACGCCGTTGGCGTCGATCTCGCACTCGGTCTTGCGACCGCGGTGGCGCAGCTCGTAGTTAAAGTCGCGCACCTGCTCTCGGGCGCCCAGGTAGTCAGTATCGATGGTGACCTTGGCGGTATCGCCCAGCAGGTCGCCGGCAAGGCCGGTGGCGCTGGCGCCAGCACCCAGGACGGTGTGCTGCACGTTGACGCGCGCGCCCTCGTCCAGGAACAGGCCGGTGTCGTCGAGCGCGATCCAGCTATCGTCGAGCGTCTGCGTGCAGGTCACGTTGACGGTGGCGTACTCGTGGGCGCACACGCGTAGCACGGAGCCCACGACGCCTTGGCCGGCAACGGGGGAGTCCAGGGCAATAAGCAGATCGAGCGTCGACTGAGGACGGGCGACGACGTCGATGGCGGCGATAGCCGCGGCGGCATCGACACCGCTCGCACGCACGGTAACCGTGGCGTGCTTGTATGCGGGCACATCGATGACGACGCGCTTAGTGGCGTGGTCGGCCAGGTAGGTGTAGGCAGCCTCGCCCATGCCAGTCTCGAAGGCCTCAGCGGGGGAGAGCTCCTCCTCCAGCTTAATGGCACCGGCCTGGTAGATGGAGGTGGCGGGCACGTCGAGCTCGGTCTCGGGCGTGATGCGGGCGCGGTCGGCGGCATCACCCGGGGCGGAGGCGCGGCGCTCGGGGAAGCGCTCGGCCATGGCATCCATGGCGGCGTCGAAGGCGTCGGCCGTGCCAGCAAACTGCTCTTCCAATCTATCAACCTCAACGGCCTCGGCGGGAGCGGCGGAAAGCTCGTCCGAAAGCTCGAGCTTGGTCTGGTTCATCTTGAGCCAGCCCCAAGTGGCGGCCGGCATAGCGTTGACCTGCTCGAGCGTGGTAGCAGCGGTGTTCGTGGTCTGTTTCATTATCCGATCGCTCCTTCCATCTCGAGCTTGATCAGGTTGTTCATCTCGACGGCGTACTCCAGCGGCAGTTCCTTGGAGACCGGGTTGGCAAAGCCGTTGACGATCATGGTGCGGGCCTCCTCCTCGGAGATACCGCGGCTCATCAGGTAGAACACCTTGTCGTCGCCGATGCGGCCGATAGTAGCCTCGTGGCCGATGTCGACGTTCTTGGCGCGGATGTCCATGGCCGGGATGGTGTCGGAGCGGCTCTGGTCGTCGAGCATCAGTGACTGGCAGCTCACGGTTGCCTTGGAACCCTCGGCCTTGGGCGTGGCCACGATGGAGCTGCGGAAGGTCTGGATGCCGCCGCTCTTGGAGATGCCCTTGGTCTCGACGGTCGCCGAGGTCTCGGGGGCGTTGAGCACGACCTTGCAACCGGTGTCGAGGTTCTGCCCGGCGCCGGCAAAGGTGATGCCGGTAAAGCTCGATCGGGCGCGGCGGCCGTTGAGCACGCTCATGGGGTAGAGGTAGCCCACGTGGCTGCCGAAGGAGCCGCTGATCCATTCGATGTCGCCGTCCTCGTCCACGCGCGCACGCTTGGTGTTGAGGTTGTACATGTTCTTGGACCAGTTCTCGATGGTCGAGTAGCGCAGGTGCGCACGCTTGCCCACAAAGAGCTCCACAGCGCCGGCGTGGAGGTTGGCCACGTTGTACTTGGGCGCGGAGCAGCCCTCAATGAAGTGCAGGTCGGCATCGTCCTCGACGATGATGAGCGTGTGCTCAAACTGGCCGGCACCCTTGGCGTTGAGGCGGAAGTAGCTCTGCAGCGGGAAATCGAGCTTGGTGCCCTTGGGCACGTAGACAAACGAGCCGCCCGACCATACGGCGCCGTGCAGAGCCGCAAACTTGTGGTCGGTGGGCGGGATGAGCGTCATAAACTTCTCGTGGATGAGCGGCTCCCACTGTGGATCGTGCAAGGCTTCTTCAATACCGGAGTAGACGATGCCCATCTTGGACGCCGTGTCCTGCATGTTGTGGTAGACCAGCTCGGAGTCGTACTGCGCGCCGACGCCTGCCAGGTAGCTGCGCTCGGCGTCGGGGATGCCCAAGCGCTCAAAGGTGTTCTTGATGTCGTCGGGCACCGACTCCCAGTCGTGCTTTTGGTCGGTGTTGGGCTTGACGTAGGTGACGATGTTGTCCATGTCCAGGCCCTTGATGGAGGGGCCCCATGTCGGGTCGGGAAAACGATTGAAAATCTCGAGGGACTTGAGGCGCAGGTCGAGCATCCACCGCGGCTCGTCCTTCTTGGCGCTGATCTCGCGCACGATGTCGGGCGTGATGCCGGCGTCGAGGCGCTCGAATCCCTCCTCGCCGTAGGTGAAGTCGTAGAGGCTGCGGTCGATGTCCGCGACCTCGGTGCGGTTCTTGGTCATTGCGTCGCCCCTTTACGCCTGCTGCTCGGCAGCGGCGGCCTCGGCCTGGGCGCGCTGCTCGGCTGCCTCGCGCTCGAAGGTTTCAAAGCCGTTCTTGTCGATCCAGGGGATGAGCGAGGCGTCGTCCTCGCGCACGATGTGGCCCTTGACCATAACGTGGACGCGGTCGACATCCAGGTGCTCCAGGATGCGCGTATTGTGCGTGATGATAAGCATGGAACCGTCGCAGCTCTTGCGGTAGGCGTCCATGCCGTGGCTGACGGTGGAAAGCGCGTCGACGTCCAGGCCCGAGTCGGTCTCGTCGAGGATGGCGAGCTTGGGCTGCAGCAGCAGGAGCTGGAGCATCTCGACCTTCTTCTTCTCGCCGCCCGAGAAGCCCACGCCCAGCTCGCGGTTGAGATAGGCGGTATCCATGTTGAGCTCGGCCGCGAGCTCCTTCACGCGGCGGCGGAACTCTTTACCCTTCATCTCCAGGCCGGGGCGGCCGGCGATGCTGGCGCGCAGGAAGCTCGACAGCGGCACGCCCGGGATCTCGACCGGGGCCTGGAAGCTCAGGAACAGGCCGGCGCGCGAGCGCTTGTCGGTGGTGAGCTCGGTGATGTCCTGGCCGTCAAAGACGATACGGCCGTCGTTGACCGTGTAGACGGGGTCGCCCATGACCAGGTGGCCGAGGGTGGACTTGCCGGCGCCGTTGGGGCCCATCAGCACGTGGGTCTCGCCGGCGGCGACGTTGAGGTTGACATTGTGGAGGATGGTCTTCTCGTCCACGGAGGCGGTCAGACCCTCGATGGAAAGCAGCGGATTTGCGCTCATGCTGTCCCTCTCTGTATATGGTGTACTCATAGGTGTACTAAACCCTAGGAATCTTCTCGGAATAAAGTTACTATGGGTTCGGCGTTAGTCAAGGGAAAACCCGACTAATCCACTCGACTTTTCAAATTCTGGGACAAAATAACCTGTTGTGTTTGTCCCACTTACTTAAGATTTGGGACAAACAAACCTGGTTATGTTGTCCCAGATGCGATGGAAGGGTAGGTATGCTCATTTCTTCTAAGGGCCGCTATGCCCTCCGGCTGATGATCTATATCGCGGCGCTGGGCGACGCCGAGGGCAAGATTGCCTTGCGCGAGGTTGCCGACCGCGAGCATATCTCGCAAAAGTATTTGGAGCAACTGGTGCGTCCGCTTATGAAGGCGGGCCTGCTTAAGAGCGTGCGCGGCAAGGGCGGCGGCTACATGATGGCCAAGGATCCGGCCGAGGTGCGTGCTGGCGACATCCTGCGCGCTGTCGAGGGCAGCACGGCGCCCGTGGCGTGCGACGGCATCGACAATAGCTGTACCCGTAGCGATTTGTGCTCGACCGTCAAGTTCTGGCGCGGGCTGGACGACGTGATTGAAAAGTACGTTGACGGCGTGACGTTGGCCGACCTGGCCGCCGTCCCCGAGATCAACTTTGACATTAAGCTGTAGGGGTGCAAATGGCATCTCTCGACAAGGTGTACAAGCAAATCGAAGTTTTTGCTCGGGAATGTGACGCCGAGAAGGTCGTGTTGTTTGGTTCTCGTGCTCGAGGCGACAACTTGCCCAAGAGCGATATTGACATCGCCGTAGCAGGTTGCCGGGATTTCGGCCGTTTCTCATATTTGATCGAGGAACATCTTGATACTCTTTTAGATGTAGATGTCGTCAATCTCGACGAGTCCCTATCGCAGCAATTGCTCGATGAGATTGCCAAGGATGGTGTGATTCTGTATGAAAAAATATGAGAACTTTGTTAGCGCCTTGGCGAATCTTGAGGATGCGCCCAATCAGGATCTCAACAATGATTTTGTTCAGAGTGGATTGATTAATAAGTTCAATCTTCAATTTGAACTGAGCTGGAAGCTCCTTAAGCGTCTGCTCGAGTATGAGGGCGCCACGCTTGCCGCGTCGGGGTCTCCTCGTGCCATCTTGAAGGAGTCCTACCGATTCTACGACTTTATTGATGAGGCAGCCTGGCTGGATATGCTCAGAGACCGCAATACGAACGTCCATATCTACGACAACAAGCTCGCTCAAGATTTGATTCAGCGCATCTTGAACGTCTATATTCCCGCTTTCTGTCAGTTGAGAGACGGGCTGACGAAACGTTACGGCGAGCTTCTGTTGGCGCCCGACGACCAGTTTGTCTAATTCCTTAAGATTTCGCGGAGGGTTGTTGCCGTTTACCGAGGGGTTGTTGTGCAACAACGGGCGAGCTGCAATACTTATTTCTATCTTTGCAAACTGCACTTTAACTATACCAATGCAGGGAGGATCTTATGCAGCCCAAGCATTCTGCTATTGTCGCGGGCCTGACGCTGGCGCTTTCGTTTGGCGCCGTTACCGCGCCCGCGCCCGCCGCTGCCGAGGAGCCCACGCCGGGCGTTGCCTCGGATGCCACCGATATCGATAAGGGCCTTTACACCCAGCAGTCCTTCTCGGGCGTGCTGAGGTCGGTCCAGGGCGTTTCGTTTGTCAACGTGACTCCCGAGATAAAGTACTTTACCAAGTACGAGAGCCATGGCAACTACAACCAGGGCTTTTCGTACGGTGACGGCTATAACGCGCTGGGTTATTACCAGTTCGACCGTCGTTGGTCGCTCATTCCGTTTATGAAGCAGGCCTACAACTACAACCCCGAAAAATACAGCATGCTCAAGGATGCGATTGATCGCGGCGGCGAGATTTCCAACGCGAGGAATGCCATGTACGAGAACGGCCAACTTACCGAGCTGGGCCGTATTGCGCAGGAGGCCTTCCAGGGCGCTTATAACACCGATCCTGTCGAGTTCTCGGCGCTTCAGGACGCTTATGCGTACAACTCGTACTATGCGGTGACCGAGGCGTGGCTCAAGAGCGCTCTTGGCATTGACATCTCCGGCCGCGCCGATTGCGTCAAGGGCATGGTGTGGAGCATCACCAACATGTGCGGCACCGGTGGTTGCAGGGATTTCTTCCGTTGGGCAAATCTTTCCAACGATATGTCCGACCGCGAGTTTGTGACGGCGCTCTCCAATAGCGTGGTCAACAACGTGGCGACCAAGTATTCGAGCCAGCCCCAGTATCATGAAGGCTGGAAGAACCGCTACTGCAACGAGCTAAAGGACTGCTTGGTTTATATCGCTGAGGACGAGGCTGCCGCCGCGACGCCCGTGCAGCCCGAGCCCACACCGGCGCCCTCGCCGACACCTGATTCGAATGACGACTCGAGTGACGATGCCAACGATGACAGGATGGATGCGCCCTCGACCGATGCTGACGGTAATGGCTCTGCTGGTGGCACTACCAACGACGGCTCTACCTCGAACGGCTCCAATTCGAACGGCTCTGCTGCGGGCGATTCGTCTTCAAGCTCTGCCGGCAATACGGACAGCGACGCTTCTGGTTCGACCGACGCTGACACCTCTAACTCATCCACCGGCTCGAGCGATTCGTTCGTTGACACCGGCTCTAACAACGGCTCCGGCTCTGACGCAACCCCTGATTCCGATGCTTCCAAGGACGACTCGAATAAAGCGCCGGACGCTCCCGTTGCTTCGCCGGACAAGAAGCCTTCTTTCTCCGAGCAGCTTGGTTCTACGCTGGGTTCTTCGCTGATGGCTGGCGTCAATAACGGCTCGGCCCAGAACAAGGACAACTCTGATCAGGTTTCCACGGAAAAGACCGAGGCCGCAAAGGGCGACTCCAAGGACAAGGCTTCCGAGAAGACCGAATCTGATAAGGGTTCTAGCTCTGAGGAGAAGGACGACAAATCTGCTCAGAAGAAGGACGAGAGCAAGACCGAGGGCGAAAAGAAACAGCCCGAAGACGACGACAAGAGCGGTGCTGACAACCAGGCCCAAGAGCAAAATGACTCCAAGACGGTGACCACTACAACCACGACGACTACAACGACCAAGTCATCTGGCGGTAACATGCCCAAGACGGGCGACCTTATCGTTATGGCGAGCCTTGCCAGTGCAAGCTTGGCCACACTGGGCGCTACGTCTATCGTAAGTGGTAAGCATAAGCTCGATCAGCAGAAGAAAGCTTCTGGGGAGGACGGCTCGGAGGAGTAGCCTCTTGGTTGCTAGATAACTAAAGAGTTGGGACGGGGTCCGGTGCGAATACATTGGGCCCCGTTTTGTTGTGCAACGATTAGTTATGCCCCCTCATACCTCTTGTTGCTACCGTTGCCCGATATGTTCGCGCGGCGTCGTCGGTACGCGCGAGGCGGTCATTACAATTGGCGTCGTGCTGCGATTTAGGGGGAACGTTTTGGTGTCTGAACAGGCAAATAATAGTTGTGCTGCCGGCTTTGACGTGCGTTTGATTGGCTGTGTCGACGATGCAGTTTTGCCCATTGGCATGCACGACTATGCGGAGACTCTTGGTTGCTGCACGCTGGTCGACAAGACCATGTTTATTGCCGATGCGTTGGACTGCGACGCGTCCGTTGTGGTGTGCTGTCGACCCAAGGGTTTTGGCAAGAGCATGAACTTGTCGATGCTCAGGGCTTTTCTGGAGCGTCCTGCGGTCGGTCGCGCCGGTCGGAGCTCGTTTGCCGATGCTCAGATTTGGGATGCAGACGGCGGGCGTTATCGGGATGAGTATGCTTGCTATCCGGTGATATCGCTGGACTTTTCTGGCGCTACGAGGCGTGGCCCCGCTGTTGCCGGCGTCGTGCGCGATGTCCTTTCGGGCGAGTGCGCTCGCTTGTTGGCGCTCTTGGGGGCTCCGGATTTAGCTCGAGATAAGGTGCGTCACATCGAACGCGTCGCGCGCGGCGTGGCGAGCGCGGACGAGGTTGACTCGGTGCTCGGTGTGCTCATAGAGCTGCTGGAGATGGCCTGCGATGAGCAGGTTGTATTGCTCGTTGATGGGTACGACGCGGCGTGGTTGGGCCGTGCGAGCGCGAGGGGCGCTTCCGGCGCCGATTCGGCGGATCTATTTGATCGCGTGCTTTTCGAGGCCATTGCCACTGCGGGCGATTCGTTGCGGCTGACGTGTCTGATGGGGGAGTGTCCCCGTCCTGCTGAAGTGGCGCTTTCTTTGCATGGCTGCTCGTATTGTCTGACGACGCCGCTTTCGACCTGGTGTGACCGTTGGTTCGGCTTTTCGGATGCCGAGGTCCAGGCTCTGTTGAATCATGCTGGGCGCGAGGAATACCTTGATGATGCGCGTGAATGGCTCGAGGGGTATCGGTTTGGCAGGGCCTATTGCTCGAGTCCAGAGCGTGTGATCGGTTTTCTGGACCGAGGCTGCACGGCGCCTGTGCGTGCCGATCTGTATGGATGTGCCGATTGCCTGAGTAGGGTAGTTGCCGGGTGGAATCTCGACCGCCTTTCGGTCTTCTTTGATTTGCTCGAGGCCCATGGGTGCGCTGAGGTCCCGCTTTGTTTGGGCACTGCAGAGCCAGATGTCTCGCCTGACGATGGCATGTGGACAGCGCTGTATCTGTCCGGTTTTCTCACGACGGATATGACTGAGGAGCCAGAGTATGGCGATCGCCTCCGTGCTTTGCGATTGCCCAATAACGAGCTTCGACAGGCCTTGCGTCTAGTGATTGTTGAGTGGTTTGAGTGCGCTGCCGAAGACATTCGAGACGTCGATGCGTTTCGCGACGGGCTGTGCCGTGGGGATGAGGATGCGGTGAGGCGGGCGCTAAGCCGCATCCTGGGTGATGCGGGAATCGGTGAGACCGACCTAGATACGCCGCTGCCATATCATCTGCTCTTGCAGGGGCTCTGCTTTGGCTTGCCGGGCTATGCCAATCCTGCCTCGAGGCGAAAGTGTGGCGCGGGTCGCTGGGACATCCAGGTTTTCCCTACGGGTGCTGTGTTCGACGTAGCAGACACGATTGGCATGCTGGACGAGCGCCCGCTGATAACGATTAACTTGATGTATGACCCCGGTGTGGATGCGCTGGGCCTGGAATTGCTGGCCGTGCAGTCGCTACTCGACATAGAGCGCGGCGGCATCGACGAAATCCGTGTACCGCGCCCCGGCGTGGGTCGCATGCGCTGGGGGTTCGGTTTTGATGGGCAGCGCGTGTCCGTGGTGTGCCAGCGGTTATAGGGGATGGCGAAAGCCCTTTACTACTCCGCGTCCTTCATGGGCGGCATGGGCTTCCAGTTGGGATCCTTGATGATCTTGCGGGCGTCCTTCATGCCGCGGCGCAGCGCCGGAATGCCGGTCTTAAAGCACTTATCGACCGCAGCCAGGCGAATGAATTCCTTGCAGAAGGTCGCGGCATTGCCCAGGCGGAACAGCATGGG
>UQWV01000035.1 GCA_900544845.1 uncultured Collinsella sp.
GCAGGCCCCGCCGACCGATTGCAAGCGGTCGGCGGGGCCATTGTGGCTCTTGACAGCGGATTGGGTCATATGAGCGATGGGCACCAAGGCGCAGCAGGCGCTCGCGGCACAGAGAGAAGCGATGAAGCAGGAGTCAGCTCATGCAAGAAGCCGACGCCGCGCGGAAGAGGCTGATGCGCGCTTCGAGCAGCGAAAGCTGAAGCGCAAGCAGAAGCATCGTGGGCATTGATCGCCATCTGCAGCAAGGCAAACCATATACAGCAGCGGCGCCAGTTCCACTTGAAGCCGACGCCGCGTAGACGCTGATGGTGACGGCTATGCACGGGCACGGGCGCGCCACCGCACTTCACAGCTTGTTTCTCAAGTATTTGGGACGCACACGCGGCGTTCAAAAATGCGGAGCGACTCCGCATGGCTCGAGACTGAGCCGAGGTGCCCTACTTCTCGCTCTCCAGCAGCCCCACGATGCGGTCGATGTCGACGGCAAAGCGAGGCCTTCCCTCGCGCTCGTAGCGGTCGAGGTATGCCTGGCACTCGGAGACGATGCGCTTGGTGTTGCCGTCGATGATGCGCTGGAGCGTCTCGTAGTAGGCCGAGCCCTCGGTCCTGAAGCGGCGCTGGTAGACCTTGGTTATGGGGAACATCTTGATGTAGTGGATGCCGTGGCGGCAGCCGGGGCGCGTCGTGGGGCGGGGTGGCAACGCAAAGTACTGGTCTTTGGGCGCGTTAGGGGCGATGTTGGAACGCAGCGGCACAGCGAAGTCCCTGCGCTTCCCGCGGAAACGCAGCCTCACCACCACGATGCAGGGGCGATTGTGCTTAAGCATGAGCTCGCGGTCGCCCTCGACGAGGTCGAAGAAGTCCTGGGAGATGGATACGATCTTCATCGGTTACGCCCCCTTCATACGAAGCGGGGCCCGCATCGCTGCAGGCCCCTACAGGTGGGCGATATTCTACGCCTTGCGGCACCCCGTCGCCCACGGAGGTTAAACGTACACGTAAGCCGTACTCTGAAAGCCGCGGCTTCCGGCAAGTAGTTTATACCACGAAAGGTCGCTTTCAATGCGCATAGCTCGTAAATAGCACGCGCTGGGCCGTCACCCCTGGCCGTTACCCTCCAATCTTCATTGGAGTCAGCAGGTCAATTCATATAATCATGGGGGTTTATCCTAAAGGGAATCAAATTTATACCCCCATAACCAAGGAATTATCTATTCCCACTCGATGACTAGGGCCCTGGTGTAATTGGCTGGATCACCGTTCCGGGAACCGGTATCGACCTACCTGTCCGCCAAGCTCCTTCTTCAGCTTCAGCCTAGTATCTGACTCGCGCCGTTATAAGCGAAAACCGAAGAGATGCGTCTTAGCCAAGAAAATAAGGTTAGCCTTATCTTACTGCATGATTCGTGTGTTATAGTTAGATGGCTCTAACTGTTTGGGGGCGACAGCCATGCACGAACGCGAGGGTTTCTGGGACAAGAACGCCGGTCGGTATGACCGTTTCATGCGAAACGACCGGGCGGCGTATGAGAAGATGTATGGGCTGATCAGGCCGGTGGTGAAAGCAAAAACCGTGCTGGAGGTTGCCACCGGCACGGGGCTTATCGCAAAGAGCATCGTGAATGCGGCGGCGCACATCGAGGCTACGGACGCTTCTGCAAAGATGATCCTTGAAGCGAAACGGGGCAATCAATCCGCAAAGCTGCACTTTTCCGTACAAGATATGTTCCGCCTGCCCTATGCACAGAAGTCCTTCGAAGTGGTGATCGCGTCCAACGCGCTTCACATAGTGCCGCATCCGGAAAAGGCCCTGCAAGAAATCGGGCGGGTGCTGAAGGACGACGGCGTACTCATCGCGCCAACCTTCACCCATGCGGGAAGCTCGGTTTCCGGCAAGGCAAAAGCCTTTTTCATGAGTATGGCGGGATTCCCCCTCCACAGCAGGTGGACAAGCGAGGAATACCTACGTTTCCTGCGTCAAAACGGCTGGGCGGTACAGAAAAGCGCGGTGCTGAAGGCCTCGTTCCCGTTGACCTATGCGGAATGCACGAAATCGGAGAGGCCAGATGTCGTTCTTTGAAAACACCCGCAAGCCCGTGGGACTCGGCGGAAAACTTATGGTTGCCATGATGAATCTGGGCCACAGCCCTGTGGCGCGATGGGGACTTCGATTTCTACGACTTGCGCCAAATGCCAAGGTGCTGGATTGCGGCTGCGGCGGCGGGGCGAACATTTTTGCATCCATCCCGCACATGGCGATAGACATGACGGTCATAGCGGCTGTGCTGGCGGCAATTATGAAAGTTTTTATTCACTGAGGAAGGAACCTATGAAATGTAAAATTGAGAAAAACACCGTGCAGGAGACGCTGATCCTCCCGCTGTATTCTCGAAAGCTGTGTACGGAGCTGTACCCGAACCTTTACAGGGATGAAACAGCGGTTCGTCTGCTCGACCAGATCGACTACGACTTTTCAGAGGCAGAGAAAAACTCCCGCAGCCTGATGCAGCGCTTTGGTGCGCTGGAGGTGGCCACACGGCAGAGTGATCTTGCTTTCGAGGTGCGGGATTACCTGAAAGGCCACCCCAATGCGGCGGTGGTCAATCTGGGCTGCGGGCTGGACAACACCGGCAGAACCTGCGGCAACGGTAGATGCAAGATCTACAATCTGGACTTCCCGGATGTGATTGCCTTGCGACAGCAGCTACTGCCCGCCGGGGATCGAGAACAAAATATCCCCTGCGACCTGAAAGACACCGCATGGTTTAGCAAAATCGATGCCTCCGGCGGGGCGGTGTTCTTTGCCTCCGGGGTGTTCTATTACTTTCTAACCCAGCAGGTCCGGGAACTGGTGCGGGGAATGGCGGACGCTTTCCCCGGCAGTGTGCTGGTCTTTGATGCTGCCAATCGGACGGCAGTAAAGATGATCACAAAAACATGGCTTAAGACTGCAAAAATCAAGGATGTGGGGGCATATTTTGCGGTTTCGGATGCCGCCAAGGAAATCGGCACGTGGGACAGCCGTCTGCAGGTCACAAGTCGCGGCTATATGCTGGGTTACAACGATTTGAGAGACCCTTCTGTCAGCGGCTTTTTCCGGTTTCTCGCAAGGGTCGGCGACAACGGGATGAAAATGCAAATCGTGAAAATAAGATTTTGAGAGACAAAAATGCAAAAGACGAGCACTTCTTGCCGCTCAATTGGCAAGAAGCGCTCGTCTTTTCTTAACGCGTTGTATGGCGGAGAGAGCGCAAGTTACGCGAGCGCCCTTCTTGCCAGCTCGGCCGCGCCGAGGATTCCTTGGTCGCCGCCGCAGCCCGGAGCGCAGATGTAGCTCTCTATGTCCTTAAGCTCGGCGGTCTGGATGTAGCCACCCAGATATTCGAGGGTCTTCTTGCGGACGATGCCGTAGAGCTGCTCCTGGTGCATCACGCCGCCGCCGAGGACGATGCGGCGAGGCGAGTACATGAGCACGAGGTTCGCGCACATCTGCCCCAGATAATCCCCCTCGAGCGCCCACACCTCAGCGTTGTCCGCGAGCTCGGCCGCGGGCTTTCCCCAGCGCGCGGCGATGGCGGGGCCGGAGGCGAGGCCCTCGAGACAGCTCGCGTGGCTCGGGCAGACGCAGCGTCCCTCCTCGGTGGGACGGGTCCTTACCAGCATGTGGCCGGCCTCGGGGTGCAGCATGCCGTGAAGGAGCCTGCCCGCGCACATGACGCCCGCGCCCACGCCGGTGCCGATGGTCACGTAGACGGCGTCCTCGAGCCCCTTGCAGCAGCCGAAGACCGCTTCGCCGAGGCAGGCAACGTTCACGTCCGTGTCGTAGGCCACCGGAATCCCGAGGGCGTCGGCGAACGCGGCGCGAAGACCATAGCCTCGCCACGCGAGCTTGGGCGTCTGGAGGATGGAACCGTAGCGCTCATCGTTGGGGTCGACGCAGGTCGGTCCGAAGGCGCCGATGCCCAACGCGTCCACATCGCGGGCGGTGAACCACTCGACCATTTGCGGGACGGTCTCGGCGGGCGTAAGCGTCGGGGTCTCCATACGGTCGAGGACCTCGCCGTCGCCGGACACCACGGCACAGACCATCTTGGTCCCGCCTGCCTCGAGGGCGCCGAGCCTCATTTGCTTTTCGCTCATGTGATCCTCCTTACAAAGGGACGCCCGCAGTCATGGTCAACCGCGGGCGTCCATAACGTTGGCTTGTTTCGAGGCGACCCTACCTGGGCACGCGGTCCTGCCTTGCGGCAAACGGGGCGAGCACGGCGTGCGGCTCGCTTTGGTACCAGTAGGCGACGGTGGAGATGTCGTCCTCGCGCTCGTAGAGCTTGATGTCGTCGTTGCCGAGGTCCTGGAACGTCACGCGCAGGTCCTCCTTGAACGAGATCGGGTCGGGAAGGTGCCACCTGTAGAGGCCGTGCCTGGGCAGCGCGTCGTCGTTGGTCGCGAGCATCGGGTTCGGGTTCGGCTTGCCCGCGCTGAAGCGGTCGCGCGTGGCGTCGCGCGTCGAGCGGTACGGGTAGCCGGCGAACAGCGTGTTGAAGCACTGCGCCTCGGGCAGCGCGTGGGGCGGCCTGTCGAGGAAGGCCCAGGCACCGCCGAAGTAGTCCTCGGCTCCCGTCGAGGTGACCGTGGGGAACTCCTCGTCGCCGTCGAGGAAGAACTTCATCTCGCCCTCGCCCCACCAATAGCGCTCCAGGGCGCACAGGGCCATGTAGGTGCCGACGTAGTAGCCCTTGCCGCGCACGCCGTCGAGCACGGTGTAGTCGACGCCCCTGCGAGTGCTGCGCTCGCGGTTAAAGCGGGCGTGGAAGTACATGGCGTCGTCCGGCACGTCGGTGAGCGCGTAGTTGAACGTGTAGAAGATGTACTTAATGAACCCGGGGTGCTCGCTCGTAAGCGTGACCTTGGCGTGCTTCCTGAAGGGCATCTCGAAGTAGCAGTTCATGCCGCCCGTCGGGTTCACGCAGATGGGCATCGAGTTGACGATGGCGCGCTCACCGAAGCCGTTGCAGAAGAAGTCGCCGACAGGGCACTCGACCGAGGGGGTCTCCTCGTCGTCCCAGTAGAAGCGCAGCACGAGGTCGCGCATGACGAAGCTGCCGGCGGCGGTCTTGTCGGGGACGGTCATCCAGATGTGGCGGATGATGCCGGGGCCCTCGATGTCCGCGAGCGTGATGGTCTCGCCGGACTCAAGGGGCACGCAGCACGAGCCCTTGCGGCCGACGCCGAGGTGGCTGGCCGACATGGCGGCGCGGCCCTTCTCGCCCGTGATGTTCTCGGGGGTGATGGCGCGGCTTTCCTCACCGCCGTGCATCCACACGTCTTTAAGGAACTCTCTCATCGTCGACCTCCTCTATTCGTCGTCTTCGCACTCGGCGGAACTGGCACCGTTCACGTAGACAATCTGCTGGCGCGCCTCGTCGACGAGGGCGTCGAAGTCGAGTTTCTCGTCGGGGCGCGCGAGCGCGACCGTCATGGCGAGCGGGAGGTTGACACCCGCGATCACGTGGATCCGGTCGGAGGCGAAGCGGGAGAAGCGCTGGTTCACGCTGCCGCCGAGCGCGTCGGTAAGGACGACGACCTCGTCAGTGCCCGAAAGCGCCGCCTCGACCGCCGCGTCGAGCCCCTCGCCGTTGTCGTTCACGTAGGCGCACACGGCGTTGACGGCGTCGCTCTTACCCGTAAGGAACTCGAGGGTGTCCTTGAAGCCCTGGGCGAGAAGGGAATGGCTCGCCACAACTATCTTTCTCATTGATTCACCAATCTCTTGGGTCGAAGCTAGGCGAGGATGCCGGCGGCGGAGGCGACCATCGCGAGGACGATCACCACGAGGATGAGGACCGTCATGCTCGCGTTCTTCTTGGTAAGAAGGTAATACGCGCTTCCCGTGATGGCGGCGGGGATCATGGCAGGCAGGATCTTGTCGAGCAGCGGCTGAATCTCCATCGAGACGTCGCCGAAGCTGAAGCTAATCGGGCAGGTGACGCCGATGACCGAGGCGATGAGGCAGCCGACCACGGTGAGGCCGAGCACGGAGGCGGCGGCAGTGAGGTTGGGAAGCTTCTCGCTGAAGTCGGTGACGAGCTTCACGCCCTGCTTGTAGCCGAACTCGAGGGCGTGCATGCGGACCCAGAAGATGGCCAGGATGAGCGCGAACCAGATGCCGGCTCCCACGGGGTTGCCCTCGATGGCCATGTAGGCGGCGATGGAGCCCATGATGGTCGGGATCATGGTCATGAGCAGGGAGTCGCCGACGCCGGCGAGCGGTCCCATGGTGCCGATCTTCAGGTCTTGGACGGCGTCCGCCGCCGCTAGGCCGTCGCGTTCCTCCATGGCCACGCAGGCGCCAAGGATGATGGCGGCGAGCCAAGGCTGGGTATTGTAGTAGCGGAAGTGGTTGTTGAGCGCTTGCTTATAGTCCTCGTCGTTCGTGTAGATCTTCCTCAGGACCGGCGAGAGGGCGTAGGCGACTGAGGCGCCCTGCTGGGTCTGGTAGTTGAAGGTGCACACGCTCATGAGCCAGCGCCAGTTCGCGTTGCGCAGATCCTTCTTGGTGACCTTGTAGCCGGAGGGCTTGCCATCGGCGACGGCGGTGATGTTCTCGTTTTCCATGGTTACTCATCCTCTCCGATGAAGGCGTCTGCGGAAGCGTGGGCGGCGAGCTCGGTGTCCCTCTCGGCACGCTGGTAGAACGCGATCGCGAGGGCAACGCCGACGATGGCGGCGCCGATGATGGGCACGTTCAGGAAGGCCGAGAGGAAGAAGCCGACGAGCAGGTACTGGAAGTACTTGCCGGTGGGCATGTAGCGGAGCAGCATGGCGATACCGATGGCCGGGAGCATCTTGCCGGCGAGGGTGAGGCCGGAGAGGAACCACTGAGGCATGACCTCGAGGAGCCAGTTGACGGCGGGCTGGCCGAGCGTCACGGAGACAAAGACGGGCAGGGCGGCGCACAGGCCGAAGAGCGCGGGGCAGACCCACAGGATGGCGTTCATCTGATTGAACTTACCCTCGTTGCAGAACTTCTGGGACTTCTCGACGACGAAGCCGTTGAGGATCTTGACGATGACGTCGAGCTGGATGCCGAGCATGCCGACCGGCAGGCCGATGGCGAGGCCCGTGTCCGCGCCCAGGGTCACGCCGTAGGCGGTGGCGATGATGGCCATCGTGCCGTAGTCGGGAATCGACGAGCCGCCGAAGCCCGCGACGCCGAGCTGCATGAGCTGGATGGTGCCGCCGATGACGAGGCCGGTCTGCCAGTCGCCCATGACGACGCCGGTGATAAGGCCCCAGAAGACGGCATAGTTGACGAAGATCATCGGGATGCCGTAGTAGTCCACGTGCTTGATGAAGGCAAGCAGGGTCAAAAGGACGACCTGCAGGATAGTGAAGTTGACCATGATCCCTCCTTAGATGAGGTCGGCGACGGAGACGGGCTTGTCGGCGGGCACGAACTGTGCCGTCACCTTGACGCCGTGGGCGATGAGCGCCTTGTAGCTCTGGACGTTCTCGGCGGAGGCATAGGCGCGCTGGGTGAGCTGGACGCCGCCCTCCTTGACAAGAGAGCCGCCGACGATCAGCGACGGGAGCTCGATGCCCGACTCGACCAGGTGAAGGATCGTCTCGGGCTCCTTGGCGATGACAAAGACCTTCTCGCGGTCGTACTTGCCCGCCGCGAAGTTCTTGAGCGCGGTCTCCTCGGAGATGATCGAAACGGCCATGCCCGCGGGGCGCGCCATCCTCATGGTGGACTTCAGGACCTCGTCGCCGGCGACCTTGTCGTCGATGACCATGACTCGGGTCGCGCCCGACACCGGGGCCCACTGCGTCACGATGATGCCGTGAAGCAGGCGATTGTCGATTCGTGCCATAACAACACTCATGTTTGCTCCTATCAAATGAAGTTTTACGTTCGGTACTGCCTCGGCGCTATCCGGATTCGCGCCGGGCAAGGGGTTATCGGATTATTGAGGACGCGCGGTCA
This sequence comes from uncultured Collinsella sp., assembly GCA_900544845.1. GTDB lineage: Bacteria > Actinomycetota > Coriobacteriia > Coriobacteriales > Coriobacteriaceae > Collinsella. Next base: position 7,988 of record UQWV01000035.1, read on the forward strand.
GCTTGCGGCGGCGCGGGGAAGGTCACTCGTCGAGCAGGAGGTCCGAGGAGCCGAGGCGCTCTTCTCGCGGCGGGGCGGCGCTCACGCTTATGTAGTCGAAGACATATGCGATCTCGCTTACGGGAACCTCTACGCGATAGCGCGTCGAGATGCTCGAGAAGCTCTGCCTGAAGGACTCGATGAAATCGGCACGCTCCTCCTCGAAGCGGTCCTGGCCAACGTAGGTCTCAATGGGGTTTCTGGTAACAAGGCGCTCGACGAGACAGCAGAGGTGGACGTAGAGCCCAATGATGGCGTTGCTGCCGATCTTCTCGCCTGTCCTGCGCTGAAGCTCGTGCACGGCGCTCTCGATCTCGTGGAATAGCCGTTCCGGGTCGAGGATGGTGATGGAGCGGATGACGTTCTGCAGCGTCATGTTCGAGAGCAGCTTCTCGTGGAAAGAAGAGAGCTCGGAAGCGTCAAGCCACCTGCCGAACACGGCATCGACCTTAGAGGCAGACGCCGTCGACATGATGTCCTCGAGGGCGACGAAGGGGACGGAGGCGACCCCGGGGTCTCCCGTGCCGATGACGGCGCAGACGCGGTGCTCGGAGAAAACGGCGTCGTTCGACCCGTTCGCGACGAGCTGCTTGAAGGGCCTCGTGAGCAGGCGCGCGCCTATGGTGCGCGGGAGGCTCTGCGAGACGAGCTGGCGTATCCTCTCCGCAGCGTCGACCCCGGACTCGGAGCAGAAGACGATAGCGTCCTCACGGTTGACGCGCTCGATCACCTTGCAGTGCGTCACGCACGCGGCGGTCGCATCGCCAAGAACCTCGGCGATGGACTTGCCGCCGAGCAGCCCGACCCCGATCTCGAGCGCAAGACCGGTAGAGACGTTGTTCACCACGCCGATAGTGGAGTCGGTAACGTTCTCGAGGGCCTTATAGGCCTCCTCCAAGGAGCCCATGTCGACGAGGAACACGACCCCGGTGCAGTAGGAATGGCGGTCGACGAGGCGCTGGAGCGGACCGACGATATCCTTCAGCTGCTGGTCGTAGGGCATGTCGACCGCCTCGTACACATGCATGCCGAGCATACGGTTCGCCGCGTCGGCGATGCTCGTCGCCGTTGAGTAGCCGTGGGACAAGATGACGCAGAGCGTTCGAAGGGCCTTCGCGTCGCGAGACTCCGATGCGACGCACAGCGTCAGAAGCGTCTTCGTGAAGTGATCGAGCGAGATTCCCAGCGCCCCTTCCACGTCTGCGGCGACCTGATCGGAGACGCTCGAGGCAAACGGTAATTCGGAGGTCACAGCACCGAGGAGATGGGAGATTTGCTCCGCACAGGCAGACTTTCGCTTAGCCAGGCCGATGCCCGGCCACAACTGCAGGCAAATCTCCTGGGCCAGTAGAAAAGCGACCTTCCTCGAAAGCTCGATGCCATAAGAAGAGCCTGCGTCGGCAAGGACCGCGCCCACGATGCGCTCGAAGGCGCGCGACCTCGAGGAGGTAACGCCGCGGCCGAAGATTAAGTGATCCTCAACGCCGCGCACAGCGGAGACAGCTTGCGAGACGAGCTCGGAGACAGAGAGCTCCCCGGCGCAGAATCGCTCATCGAGAGAGCACAGGGCATCGAGCGCCTGCTCGACCGGCCCTGTGCTCTCGGCGGCATCCAGGGACGCGTCGATCAGAACGCCATCATCGGGCTGTTGATCGATCTGCGCGGAGGAGAGGAGCCCGCTGGGAAGAAGATACGGGCGAACGACGACGTAGTCGCCCTCGCGATTGAGGAACGCTTTGGCGCAGCAGTTCGTCACGCAGGCGCGCAAGCCGGCGATGTTATCGGAAAAGTCCGCGTTCACGAGGCAACGGTATGCGCCGCGGCTAATCTTCACATCAGAACCGATTCTGCACCCCTCGCTGCGCAGGAAGCTCAAGATGAGATCCTCGCGCTCCTCGGGGGTCCGCTCCTTGAGTGAGGGGACGCGGGCACAGATGGGCATTTTGCTGTAGGCCGAGGAAACCTTCAGATCATCGGCGGAAAGCGTCGTCGAAAGAACGAGGCGAGCGCGCGGCGCATCCTGGGAGGCATCGAGCCCGAGGGCCGTCGCAAGGCAGTGCTCCATCGCAGAGGGAGAGAGTGCCTCGATGCCGTTGACAAAAACCACACCCCCGCGCGATTTCGCGATCGACTCGTCAAGAAGCCCGTTGAACGAGGCGGCGTCCGGGACCCCGGCGCAGTCGATGCGCACATAGGAGGAGTCGCGGGACAGCAAGCCCTGGTTCTTGCCGTACTCGTACACAAGACGAGAAAGGAAAGACTTGCCGACACCCACGCCGCCGCTCAAGAGGATGGGCAGGCCGAACGGAGGGTACTGAACCGCAGCCTTGCACTGCTCGACAACGGAGCTGAGGCTCAGGTCAAAGCCCACGGCACGCGCGAAGTCGCGGTGATCGGCGATTCCCGTCGCCTGGATGAGGTCGGCGAGCGAGGCGTACTCGCTTGCAGAGAGCTTTACCTGAAAACGCTTCTGGAACGCGCGGCGATGAAAATAACGGACAGGCCTGCCCGCCACCTTAACCACAAGGCCGGCGCGAACAAGGTCGTTGAGGTACTGGCTCGCCAGACTCCTGGAGATGATGAGCGTCTCGGCGATGTCGGAGGTGGACAGACGGGCAAGGTCGTCGAGCGAGACGGCAGAGGTGAGGGCCTCGAGATGCTCGAGAATCCTATCCCTCATGTCGACGGGCTTCTTTGCCAAGCTGTCCTGTGCGGTCTTGTCCATGACTTCTTACCTCCTTGTACAAGGAGTATAAGGGGAACACAGAGAACGGAAGGGGGCACGTGGGGGAATCAACAGCCCCGAGGAGAAGTTCACCACTTGAGGGGCAGAAAACAACGGCCATTGAACATTCAGGGCCGACGCTCAACACTTCGGCTCGACACTTCGCTTTGGAAAGGGCCCTGCGCGATGGTACAGCCCTCCATCTCGCAGCACAGGTCGCCGAAGGTCGCGAGGATGCGCTCCTTCTGTTCCGTGGGCGAGACGGCTCGGTGGGCAAGGTCCTCTCAAAAGGGGTCGTCCGACGCCGCAAGACCTCGATGACCGATTACCGCCTCGAGCAAGTGGCGGATTACCTCTGCACCATCGAACTTGCCTTGGTCAAGTACGAGGCCAAGGAGAACGGTGAGACGTACAACAAGTTCTTCGGAGGTATAGATTCTTTCAAGAGGAACTGGTTCAAGCAAGCCCGCAGCAAGCGGATATAGGTGGTTCCGCAGTCTCGCAGGGAGCGGTCGTCTCTCCTCCGGCCAGGGCCCCAAGCGACACGCTTCGAGCAGCGATAGCGAAACGCAAGCAACGGCGTCGCGGGCGCCTCGTGCGCCATAGTGTCCATGTGGTCATCTCCTATCGTCTCAGCGTGGTAGCTGAAGATTCTAGGCGCTGGCCACGCCCATTTTCCGGGGCGCCAACACCAACGTTTAGCACACAAGGAGTTTGACGAGATGACTCAGCGAGTATTGAATCTATCCGCCCATGCAGCCACGTCGAATAACTCCAGATTGGGGTAACTGACCGTTTCGCCCGTTTCTTTAAGACAGGCCTCCGCGGCGTTGCACAGCGAGCTCGCGAGCGACGCCGCATCAACGCGGAACGTCACGCTCTTAGTCGCACGCATCCCGCTCTTGGGCGACGGCCAGGAAGAGCAGAGGGCGTTGCACCCGTGGAGGACAAGCTCGAACTTGTAGTCGTAGTCGAAGCTCTCGTCTTTCTCGGGAGCATCGACCGACACATCGTAGTCGCCTGAATGCAACAGGGAGCACCGGAGCTTCCAGCACATCTTCCCATTAAAGATTTGACCTGGAATCGTTTCACCTTCGTTCGAGGGGTCTCCCGAAAACAGGAAGTCGTTTGCCACCCAGTCATCAAACCACTTCACATACTGCCGCCCCGCCGCTCTCTTCCCGTTATGAAGGACGAGATTGGGGTAAAGAAGCTGCCCCATGGCGTCGGGAATGGTAAGGGAAGACATAAGGGCTGGAATAAGGCAGTCTTTCTCAACCGCATTTCTAATCGATTCGACGAGTAGCTTCATTTCGATGCCTCAAAAAGTCTATGCGGTCTTATGCGAAGAAACGGCCGATCGGCCATGAGCCGAGCATCGTTCGTGCCTCTTCGTCAAGTGACGCTCTGAGCGCAGAGGCCATGTCCGAGTCTCCGCGCAAGGCTGCTGCGCATGCTTTCGACAGCGCACTATCTGAATTCAGCTGGATTGCCATTAACTCAGATTTCTCCTCGCTAGTAAGATCTCGCTTTCGAGCGGCAATTTGATATCGATTTATCAGGGTTGCCTCTCGATCCGCAAAAGCTTCCAGGGCGTCTACGGTCATCTCGCAGCATTTCAGCAACTCTTCCTTACAGCACGCATCTTGATCGTAGGCTGATAGCATTTCAAGCATCTTGTCGTTGACGTAGGCAGAGCTAACTTCGGTGACTGGATACTGCTTCAACGTAGCGGCAAACACCTCGGCATCGATATTGGCAAGCCTCATATAGTCCTGCATCGTTTGGACGAACAGAGGCGCGACGACTACGGGGGCATTCCCCTCGCCCCGGAAGAACACCGAGACCGTCAGGTCATCCAGTCGAAGCCCATCGACCATTCGGTACATATCTTCAGATACTTGGTAAAACACGAGCTTAATCGGATGGTTCCCCAGATTGATATATCCGAATCCGTTTTGTCGATCCTTGTAGTGAAGGGGTGCGTTCTCAACCAATCCCTTGTAAATTGTCTCGATGTTTCTTAAATCCTGAGTGGTCAACGCACTGATGTCGAGCTCTGGCTTGTAATGAAGAGCGTCGACAACCCGCTTGATAATCTCCAGCGACTGCAATCGACTCTCAAGGGCGTCGAGGTCGCCTCCGCTCAACTTGCACCCGCGAGCAAAGCCGCTTCCGTCTATGGAAAGCGTACCGGTTTGCATCAATGCGCGCATGAGGGCCAACTCTTCCATGCGCTCGACAAGAGTTCCGGTCTCGCTGAGGGTGATTGTGTTGGTGGAGAGGCATATGTCGAAACCCCTGAAGAAAACGTGCTCGCCATTCTCATTTTCTCCGGCCATGACCACCGCATTTAGGGAAACATCACCAGAGCTGACGTCATGCCGAGACCCAATCGCGACGCCAACTATGTTTTCAAGCTTATTCAAGGGATACAGCTCTCCCCAGGGGCTCTTCCCGTAGATATACAGCCCGTTCCTGTATGGAGCCAAGCTTGCGGGCGACTCGCCCTCGAGCAGCTCGATTCCAAACTCGCACTCATCAAAGCAAAGGCCGGCGTCCTTAAATTCCTCGATTGTCTTGGGGGCGATGCCAGCGACTGCTCGCTGCTTTGCTCTGTCCTTGACCGCCCTTCTGACAAGCCGCGTCAATTCCGCCGCGTCTGTTGGAAGCCGGTCGAAACGCAAAGAGATGCGCTCTTGTTGCTCCGGAATATCGGCCAGAATCTTCTTTAGGTCATAGGGAAGCAAAAGTCTGTAGAAAACCTCCGCTGAACGAGCCTCGCTCCCACAGTAGACGTAAAAATAGATGCAGCCTCCAGCAATGTTGAGATAGTGCTTGAGGTCTGAAACTCGAACTTGCCGCTTAGGTCGGTCCGATTTTCTTTTCGAAGTGGTCCCCTTGACCTGAAGCGGCAACTGGCCTTCAACGGTCTCAATCGTGAAGGAAGAAGACGAGTAGACTTGCAGGTGCCCGTCGGTGCATTCGGTCTTGTCGTTCTCATCTATATACGCATAGACGCAAGCGACATCGCCGAAAGCCTGCTTGACAGCATTGACCGCGTTCTGCTCGATTTTGCGATTGTCCAAGCTTCTCCTTACTGTTTTAGATCGTCAGCAAACCGATGTCAGGCATGTTTCTCACTTGACCTAACTGCCTCGCGATGAATCGCATGGCCCTAGAGGAAAAAGTCCCTCGCGCTCACGATGCGGATGCCGTCGATATCCGTGTCGTAGGAACCCTGCCTCACGACCACGATCTTCTCGTGGTTGTCTCGTATCGACTTCAGAGGGGCGATCTCTCGCTCCCTGGTCTCGCTTGCGAACATCTCGTCAGTCGCCTGCACGTAGAGCACGCGCCCATCCTTCGTCGCGACGAAGTCGACTTCCTTGCCATAGAGCTTGCCCACATGCACGCTCCATCCTTCGTAGAGCAGCTGGAGATACACGGCGTTCTCGAACAGGCGGCCAGTATCCGTGACCCTATAGCCGGCCATCCAGGTCCTGAAGCCGGTGTCGACGATGTACTCCTTTGGGTTCGTCTTGAGGAGCGCCTTGCCGTGCAAATCGTAACGCGTGGCACGATAGAACAGGAAGGCCTCCTCAAGCGCACCCACATACGAGGAAACGGTCTTGTTCGTGGTCTTCGGCCCCGCAGAAGTTAACGCGCCGGCGATTCGACTCGACGAGCACTCGTTGCCGATGTTGTCCGCCAGGAATTCGGCCACATGGCGCAGCAGGGAAGGGTCAGTCACCGCACTTTTGCCCTTCCCGCGCTCACGGTTGACAATATCACGTACGGCGATGGCTTCGTAGACGCCGGACATGTACGCCGAGTGCTGCGCCTGGGTCGTCGAGAGGGATGCGATGGCTGGCATGCCCCCGTACTCAAGGTAACGAGTAAGCATGTCGTCGAAGAGAACGGGATCCCCCTCGGGAGTGAGAGCCACCGAAGTTCCCGATACGAACTCGATTCCGCAAAAGTCGGCGAACTCGGAGAAGGACAGGGGCAGCATCTTTACCTCTACGTAGCGCCCGGAGAGATAGGTGGCCAGCTCGCTCGAGAGAAGATACGCATTCGAGCCCGTGAGGTAGATGTCGCAATCGAAGTCGACCCTCATTGCGTTGACCGCATCCTGCCAGCCATCGATTCTCTGGGGCTCGTCTATGAAAACGTAGGTGCGACCCTTGTCCGACAGGCGCCCGCGAACGTAATCATAAAGCTGGTCCTCCGTCTTGATGCCCGTACCCTTGCTTTCCAGGTTGACGCTCACAAAGCCGCGGCCAGCGACTCCCTCAGACTCGATGGTCATCCTAATTAGATCGAGAAGGCTCGACTTGCCGCACCTGCGCACGCCCGTGATCACCTTGATGAGGTCGGTGTCACGGAAGAGCATCGCCTCCTCGAGGTATCTATCGCGGTTCCTGAGTCTGCTACCCTTCAAAAGCTGCTCCTAAAACTCGAATCTGGTTACACTTTTAGGAGTATCGTAACTCCACGCCACAAGATGAGCAAAGAGCGCACCTCGAGACGGATCGACCAAGGGGATTACGCACCTGCCGGGAGGCAGGGCAGCTTGCTCGATCGACGCGGACTACCAATTGATAAACCCCAAAAGCCGGACCGCACGGCGGCGCTCGTTTCGCTAAATCGGCTTGATGGGATGGCGAATCACGGTCTTGAGCTTCTCCGGCGCGTACTTGCGCGGGTCGGAGAGGTAAATCTCGTGACAGAGGCGGGATTCGGAGAAATCGGGCGCATATCCCCGTTCCGCCGCAAATGCACGCATGGCGCCTATGATCGTCAGCTCGTCATCGTAAGGCCAGTATAGCAATGGGCGCGGATTCGTAAGAAGCCGCGCCCATTGGCAAACACTATAGCATAGAATCGAACGTCTGTTCTATTCCCACTCGGTGGTTATAGTTTTGCCGTCTCGTCACTCCAGTTGCACCCAGTTTTCGGCGGCATCTCGAAGTGAGTGCCGCTGAATGACGCGACGTCGCGTTTCATCGGCTTCGGGGACAAAAGCTGGGACAACTTCAAAAACCATTTTCAAACTCAGAGTATTGAGTTTTTATTTTTGTCCCAAGGGGCACGGAGAGCCGCCTTTGGAGGCTCGATATCGCCGAAAAACGCCCGTTTTGAAACTCAACCGCCTTTGAGCCTGCAAACCACCAGCTTCAACAGTAAGTGAGTCGACGCGGGTGGCTTACGAGCCGTTCACAAAACCGCAGGCCACAGGTCTTTGTCAACGATAAGCAAAGTGAATAGTCTCAGGTGGCTTGCCCATGAGTTGGCGTAAGCCTGTTTAGCAAAAGGCTAATCGGACACGACAGGCCGCCCGCATGGCGACGGCGTTTCCCGTGCGGGCACAAACAGCCCTGCGTGCCCTGTCGCGCGATATCCCAATGCGACGTTCAGAACCCTACCCGCCAAGCAGCCACCTCGCGAAATTCAGCACGAGCACGCCCTCCCGGGTATGGGGCTCATGCCTCGTGCGAGTGATGAGAATCTTCGGGAATGCATCCCCGATGGATAGAATCGGCGCAATCTCCCTCTCGAGCGTCGAATCGGCGCCGATATCGTCGCTCACATACACTTTCCTTCCCGGTTTCGAAACTTGGAAGGCAGTATGCGCAAGGATGCGTCGAGGTGCGATCCCAGTCGTACCATGCCAGCAGAGATGTCGAGGCACATTCGTTCATGCTGCAATGCGGGCATCGGAGATGAAAAACAGCCCGTCGGGTAGTCATGGGCGTGCGGGAGCCCGCATCAGTAACCTGCCTCCTCGGTTGTCCCTTCTTTGCATGGTCGTCTACATAAAGGAGGAACCAGCCATGCAGATCAGCATGCTTGCCCTTCTTGGGTCACGGACCGGGGAGGCGAGGGCCTCCGTCGGGACCGCCCCGAGCAACCGGCATATCCAAGGAATGACAAGGCTCGATCGCTGTGCTGGTCAGGATGCCGAAGCGGGCCGTCCGCCAATCGGAATGCGGGTCAGGATGCTGCAACGTGATTCCAGCTGCAGGATACGGCTCCTTTGCGGTTGCCGCAAAACCTGCTGGCAACATTCTTACTATCCGAATGATGTACGCATCCCTTGGGATCGTTTCGCCTGACCAGGGCCATCTTCAGCGCCTCATCGGCCAGCTCGGCAGGCGCCTCTTCCACGCGTAATAGCCCTGGCGGGTCACCTATGCAACCAAAGATACAAAAGGAATCGAATGGCCAGAGAGGATTGCCCTTTCCGATGGTCGATTCTTGACAGGCAAACTCAAGCCTCGCTAATATTACATGGTTTGCCAGACCGAATTAACAAAGGAGGGGTGTCGTGGTTGGTCTTTTCCGCACGTGGATGAGCGCCTAGAAAGCGGCGCTGTTGTGGCGTCGCGCTGTTTTTCTGCACGCCATTTCACGATTGGACATAACCATGATATTTGAAACCTCTCGGCGCAGGTCTGTTTCGCTGTGCCATTCATGGCAATTTAAGATTTGTTTCGTATGGGGCGGGGAGCTCGTGTCGACATTGACGAGCTTGATTCTCCAAATGGGTCTCATTTGGCATATCGCCCTCACGACAGAATCATCTTCCCTCCTCTCCCTGGCATCGTTAGCAGGCTTTCTGCCGATTGCTTTGTTCGGAGTCCTTGCGGGCGCCGTTGTCGACAGGCTGCCTTTGAAACGTGTTCTCATCGGCGCCGACCTCTTCGTTGCCGCGGTGGGCGCCGCCTTGGCGATTGCCTCGTTGGCCGGCAGCTTACCTGCGTGGTCAATACTCATCGCCCTGTTTCTCCGCGCAGCTGGCACTTCGTTCTACACGCCGGCCTCCCAATCCCTCACGCCCCATCTCGCCCCGCCAGAGCATCTCGTTCGCCTATCGGGAGTGATGCAGGCGATTCAGTCCGCCGGATACATTCTTGGCGCCGCGCTCGCGGCAGTGATTTATCCTGTGGCGGGCATTACCGCCATGATTGCCCTCGACGTGCTGGGGGCGCTTTTCGCTTCTCTAGCTGTCCTCGCCGCTCAGATAGACGCAGGAGGACTCGACGAAGCCGACCGCAGCTCGTCCTTTTCCAATAAAGTTCGAGAACTTTTCTCTGAGATTTCGGACGGCTACAAGCTGATCAGGGGATACAGGGGGCTGTTCGCCCTTCTTTGGTGCGGGTTCGTCTTCGCTTTCGCGTTCTCCCCACTCGCGGCATTGTTCCCAATAATGACCTTGGGACATTTTGGCGGTAGCACGGGGGATGCTGCTTTGGTGGAGGTCCTTTTCTCCGCAGGCATGCTGGCTGGGTCCGGCATTTTGGCGGCCACGGGAGGGTTCCGCAATAGGTCGCTCACCATGGTCGCCGCGATCGCCGGCTTCGGCGTCGTCGCAATCGCATCCGGATTGATCGGCCCGTCGCTGTTCGCCGTTTTCCTACCGGCGAGCTTTCTTATGGGCGCATGCTCCCCGTTGTACGCGGGAACCCAGACTGCCCTTATGCAGGAGCAGATACCTCCTGAGTACCTAGGCCGCGTTTTCGGCCTCTACGGAACCATCATGGCGTGGGCCATGCCCATGGGCCTCGCGGCCCCCTCCGTTTTTGCGGATCTGCTTGGAGCTCCGTTATGGTTCGTCGGCTCTGGAGCGACCATGGTACTGCTTGCGATGGCTATGCTGCTTGCTCCGAGCGTCCGAAACGTGGGGAAAAGAGATACCGGGCGGATTCAATAGCCCAAGTATTCGAAAAAAAGAGGCGGCAGCCATCGGTTCACGCGTCAGCCTTCAAGCCCTTGCGACGACGAGGTATTGCGCCGACATCCCACATCGCGCTCCTTATTCGTCGCCAACTATCATTTTCGGATTTGCCGGCTTGCGCAAGGTCAAAACGCTCGCGCCGGCAATTGGGCAAAGGCGAAAAATCGACGTGAGCAATCTTTTTTGGCATGGCTGCGCTTCCAGTAAAAGGCTAATACACAAAAGGCGGTTCAACCTATGGAACTCATAGTCAAAGCTAAAGACATCTTTTTGGAATATGCCGGCCGCGATATCCTGGATATCGAAGAGTTGGAAATCTACTCCTACGATCGCATCGGCTTGGTGGGAGACAATGGCGCAGGCAAAACCAGCCTGCTTAAAATTCTGAGCGGCAATCTTACCATTGCGGACGCCGACGTCAGGCGCTTCGGCAGCATTGCCCTCATCGGCCAACTCGATGAACTCGACCTTGATGCGGCTCAGGACAGTGGTGAGATGCTCTCCCGTCTCAACGTCGCCGGAGTGGCGCAGGAGACGATGAGCGGCGGGGAGGAAACACGCGCCAAGATTGCCTCTGCACTCTCCCAGCATGCAAGCGCGATCTTCGCCGACGAGCCTACGAGCCACCTCGACCAAGACGGCATCCGCCTTCTCGTCGGACAACTCAAGGCATTTGATGGGGCTCTGCTCATCGTGAGCCATGACCGTCATTTTCTCGACCAGGTGGTAGACAAGATCTGGGAGCTCAAAGACGGCGGTATTTCCGAATTCTGGGGTGACTACTCCGACTATCTGCGACAGAAAGGAGAAGAGCGCAAAGCTCAGGCGACTCGATACGAAGAGGCGATGCGCGAGCGCGATCGCCTCGAAGCCGCCATCGAAAAACAACGGAAAAAAGCACGGCAGGTCGACGCCAAGCGGAAGGCTGCGAAAAAAAGCAACGAGTATGCAGGTCGATTGGGGCATCAGAAAGCAACCGGCACCAAACAGAAGAGGATGTACCAGGCGGCTAAGGACATGGAGAAGCGCCTCGAAGCGCTCGAAGGGATTGAGGCCCCAGATAGCATTCGCGCCGTGCGGTTCCGCCAGAGCAAGGCCCTGGAACTGCATAGTAAATTTCCCATCTCGGCAGACGATTTCAGCTTGAGCTTCGGCAACTGCATGCTCTATGACCACGCGAAATTCGAGATACCGCTCGGTGCCAAAGTGGCCATCACCGGTGGCAACGGTACAGGAAAGACCAGCCTGCTGAAGGCAATCGCTCGACGCGCCGACGGTATCAACATCTCTCCCAAGGCAGAGATCGGTTACTTCGAGCAAACAGGCTACAAGTTCGACGCCCGTCAGTCTGCGATCTCGTTCATGCAGGATGGTTGCGAGTACAGCATGACCGAAATTCGAGGCATCCTCGCCTCTATGGGAATCGGACCGCGCGACCTGACAAAGGACGTTGGCGTTCTCTCGGGAGGCGAAGTCATCAAGCTGCTACTCGCGAAGATGCTGCTGGGCAGATACAACATCTTGCTCATGGACGAGCCTGGAAATTACCTGGACATCAAGAGCGCCGAAGCCCTCGAGCAGATGATGAGCGCCTATGCCGGAACGATAGTGTTCGTCTCCCACGATAAGAGGCTGGTCGAGAACGTCGCAGACATTGTCTACGAAATAAAGGACACCAAGCTAGTCAAAATCTTTCAGCGCGAATAGCCCTAAATGAGCAAGAAATAATCCCCGAACGGAGACAAGGGAGTAAAACGGCAAAGAAAGAGCCTCCGTCCCAACGCAGGGAACGGAGGCTCTTTAATCGCTTTTACTCATCTCCGTCGCTGGTGGCTTTGTCATGACTCTCGTACGAAACGAAACTCAGCGGCATAGTGCGGCACTCAAAATCGCAGGTCAGAACCCTGTCGTCCTACTCCCACTCGATGGCGTCGGTTCTGCCGTCCCGTCACTCCAGTTACACCCAGTTTTCGGCATCGACACGGAACGCGTGCCGCCGAATGACGCGATGTCGCGTTTCGTCGGCTTCGGGGACAAAAGCTGGGACAACCTCAAAAACTTTTTTCAAACTCAGTGTTTTGAGTTTTTGTTTTTGTCCCAAAGGGCGCGGCGGACCGCCTTTGGAGGCTCGATTTCGCCGAAAACGCCCGTTTTGAAACTCAACCGACCTTTAGCGTGCAAGCCGCCAGCTTCAACCGCAAGTGAATTAACGCGGGTGGCTTGCGCGCCATTTGCAAAACCCCAGGTCGCAGGTCTTCGCCATTCGTGAACAAAGTGAGTAGTCTCAGGTGGCTTGCTTATGAGTTGGCGAACGGGCCTTCAGGATTCAGGGCAAACATGCTGGTAGAATAGGATTCTCAAATCAATGACAGGAGACCGAGCATGGCCGAACCCCACGATAGGAAGCCGATCCTCACGATCGAGCAGCAGATAGAGCACCTCAAGCAGAAGGGCGTAGCCTTCGAACTGTGTTCCGAGGAAGAGGCCGCGGACTACCTGCGCGACAAGTGCAACTTCTTCAAGCTCGCATCCTACCGCAAACTCTTCTCGAAATACGAGGGAGGCCCGCGCGACGGCCGCTACGTAGACCTCGACTTCGGCCAGCTGCGCCTGCTCGCGGCGCTCGACCAGGAGCTGCGCCACGCCCTGCTCGGCATGACGCTCGACATCGAGCATTTCCAGAAGGTGACACTGCTTCGCGAGATGGAGGACCGTGGAGAGGACGGCTACGCCATCGTGGCCGACTACATGGCATCGCTTACCACTGCAAACAGGGAGTACCGCCTGCGCGAGCTCAAGATGAGCGGCCGCAGCCCCTACAGCTCGAGCCTCTACGCGAAGTACTCCGGCGACATGCCTGCCTGCGCCTTCCTTGAGCTCACCTCGTTCGGCACCCTCATCGACTTCGTGCGCTTCTGCGCCAGGCGATGGGGCGACAGGCGCCTCGAGGCCTCCCACTACGACCTCAAGCGCGTGAAGTCCGTCCGCAACTGCGCCGCGCACGGCTCGTGCCTGATCAACTGCTTCGCCGAGAGGGGCGCCGCCCGGGGCTCGGCGTCCAGCGGCGTCTCCCGAAGGGTCGCCGCCGTGGGGATTCCCAAGGCGACCAGGAGGAAGTGGATGGGGAATACGGCCATGCAGGAGGTCGCGACCGTGCTCGTGGCGCACTCCGGCTTGGTACCCGAGGGCTCCTCGCGCTCGCGCGCCGCATCCGAGCTCGCCGAGATGTTCGCCAGGGCCGACGGCGAAACCGAGGCGCTGCCCGACAAGGGGCCCGACGCCGCAGCTCGCTCCGCGCTCGAGTTCCTTCGCAGGTTGACAGAATCGCTCGGGTTGGTAGAATAGCCTGCAGATAGCAAAACCTTCACGGTTTTAGGGGCGGACTTGCGCAAGCGACTCTGCCCTATTTTTATATGGCTCTTCGGTGGTTTCTGTGGGAGAGATTCCGGCATAGGCCCAGCTCAGCGGGCGAAAACAACGATCTGGAACTG
>UQWV01000036.1 GCA_900544845.1 uncultured Collinsella sp.
CTCCGCCCACGGTGCGGACGCCGTGCTGCAGGAGCTGCCCGAGGGCACGGAGCTCGGTGTTGGTGCGCAGGCGGTTTGTGAGCTCGCACGTCGCGATGATGTCGACTGTGTGCTTGTTGCCATTGTGGGCGCTGCCGGGCTCGAAGCGAGCCATGCGGCCTTGACCTCGAATAAGCGTCTTGCCCTTGCCAACAAGGAGTCCCTCGTCGTCGGTGGCGACTTGCTTATGCCGTTGGCGCAACCGGGCCAGCTTATTCCAGTTGACTCTGAGCACTCCGCCATCTACCAGTGCTATCTGGGGGAGAACCCACGCGAGGCTCATTGTATTTGGCTCACCTGCTCGGGCGGTCCGTTCTTTGGCCGCACGCGCGACGAGCTCAATCGCGTGACGCGTGCCGATGCCCTCGCACATCCCACGTGGGCCATGGGTGCCAAGATCACCATCGACTCCGCCACCCTCATGAACAAGGGTCTGGAGCGCATTGAGGCCATGCATCTGTTTAACTGCGACCTCGATTTCATTAACGTGGTCGTGCAACGTCAGTCCAAGATTCACTCTATGGTCGAGTTTGCCGACGGCTCCGTGATGGCGCATCTCGGTGCTTCCGACATGCGTATTCCCATCCAGTTCGCGTTCTCGTATCCCGAGCGTTGGGATACCCCGGCGCCTCGTATCGATTTCCGCGAGCTGGGACAGCTCACGTTTGATGCTGCCGACATGGATACCTTCCGCTGTCTGGCACTGGCCGAGCGTGCCGGCAAGACGGGTGGCACCATGCCGTGCGTGCTCAATGCCGCCAACGAGGTCGCCGTCGATGCCTTCCTGCACGATGGCTGCAGCTTTACCGATATCGATCGCATTGTGGAATCCTGCATGGATGCCCACGATATGCAGGCGGTCGATTCGTTTGAGCAGCTTCGCGACATCGATGCGTGGGCGCGTGAAAAAGCTGCGCAGGCGCTCGCCGCAACCCGTTCCTAACCCATAAGGATTGCTTTTTCGTTTTATGGATACTGTTCTGAGCGTTCTTTCATCGGTCTTTTGGGGCCTGCTGATGCTTTCCGTCCTCGTGTTTTTGCACGAGGGCGGCCACTTTTTGGCGGCGCGTGCCTGCGGCGTCCGTGTGACCGAGTTCTTTTTGGGCCTGCCGTGCCGCTTTGACATCCATTACACGTCGCGTCGCATTGGAACCAAGTTTGGCGTGACCCCGCTGCTGCTGGGTGGCTACGCTGCCATCTGCGGTATGGATCCGACCGATGTCTCGTGCGCCGATCGCGTGCTCGCGGCTATCTACCGTCATGGTCGCGTGACCGTGGCCGACCTTGCTGTCGAGCTCGAGCTTTCCGAGGAGGATGTGCTCGAGGCATGCGCCTTGCTCTTGGGTTGGGGCTCTATCGCGCCTTGGTATGAGGAAGGGGAGAAGCCCTCGCCGAGCTACTATCCCACCAAGTATCAGACGCTGCCACGAGATGCGGCGGGTTACACCACCTTTGACGGCCGCCGTTTCGATCGAGAGCATGCGACTACCGAGGGCGATGTGTGGGAGCTGCCGTGCGGCGAGGCCGAGTTCCTTGCACAAGAGCGTTCGCACACCTATCTTGGCCAGGGCTTTCTCAAGCGCGCCTTTATGCTGCTCGCGGGCATTCTCGTCAATATCCTGACGGGCTTTTTGCTGCTTATGAGCATCTACTCTATTGCGGGTGTCACCGTGCCGATGGATACCAACGTGATCGGTCAGGTTGACGAGGGGTCTATTGCCGCCAAGGCGGGTATCGAGGGCGGCGACGCGATCCTTTCGGTTGACGGAGTATCGTGCTCTACCTGGATGGACGTTTACGATGCCATCGGTAAGGCTGCCGGTAAGGACGATATCGCCATCGAGTACGAGCGTGACGGCAAGCAGCATTCGACCGCGGTTGCGCTCAAAGAGGACGAGCGCCTAGGTGTGTATGCCTCTACGCAGGTGGTCCGTTTAGACCCCATCACGTCGGCTCGACTTTCGTTCTCCTATGTCGTGCAGACAGCGGAGGGCGTGATGCGCCTGCTCCAGCCGCAGCATACGATGGAGATTCTCGATCAGTCTTCTTCGATCGTGGGCATTAGCGTTATGTCCTCACAGGCTGCTGCTGCCGGCCCTGCCACGTTCCTTTCGTTTGCCGCCCTCATTTCGTTCTCGCTTGGCTTTATGAACCTGCTGCCCATCCCACCACTCGATGGCGGCAAGCTGGTCATCGAGATCATTCAAAAGATTGCTGGCCGCGAGCTTCCGCTCAAGGTCCAGACGATTGTGAGCTATGTGGGCATCGCGCTCTTTGTGCTGCTGTTTGTCTATATGCTTCGTTCCGACATCCTTCGATTTATTCTGTAGGGGAGTGTTTGGATTGTCTTTATCCCATCCTTTGCCTCGCGAGTTGACGTGCCCCGTGCATGTGGGCGGCGTGCAGATCGGTGGCGGCGCTCCGGTCGTGGTTCAGTCCATGACCTGCACCGATACCGCTGATGCCCAGGCAACGCTTGCGCAAGTGTGCGCGTTGGCGCAGGCTGGCTGCGATATCGTGCGCGTGAGCGTGCCCACCGAGGCCGCGCTTGAGGGTTTTCGCACCATCTGTGCCGAGTCTCCGGTGCCGATCGTTGCCGATATTCACTTTAACCATAAACTCGCCATCGGCGCCGTCGAGGCTGGTGCCGCCAAGCTTCGCATCAATCCCGGCAATATCGGCGATTGGGCCAAGGTTGACGCGGTGATTGATGCTGCGGGTGCCGCTGGGTGCGCGATTCGCATTGGCGTGAACGCGGGCTCGCTTGAGCAGGATATCGCCGAGCGCGATGACCTCACGCAGCCCGAAAAGCTCGTGATGTCTAGCGAGCGCTTTGTGCGGCACTTTGAGGATCGTGGGTTTACCAACATTGTGCTTTCCGCCAAGGCCCATAGCGTACAGACGACGCTCGATACCTATCGAGCCCTGTCGCGTGAGATTCCACACGTTCCGCTTCATCTGGGCGTTACGGAGGCCGGTACCAAGCTCCAGGGCACCATCAAGAGCTCTGTAGGCTTGGGTATCTTGCTTTCCGAAGGCATTGGCGACACCATGCGTGTGTCGCTCACAGCTGATCCGGTTGAGGAGCCGCCGGTTGTCTGGGGTATTCTGCAGTCGTTGGGCCTGCGTCGCCGTGGCCCCGAGATTGTCTCGTGCCCCACGTGCGCCCGCTGCCAGGTTAACCTTATTCCCATTGCCGAGGAGGTTACCGAGCGGCTTAAGAACTACTCCGCGTCGCTTTCGATCGCTGTGATGGGATGTGCCGTTAATGGCCCCGGCGAGGCTTCTGATGCCGATCTGGGCGTTGCTTGCGGACGTGGTCAGGCCTTGCTCTTTTCGCATGGCCAGATCATTGGTAAAGTAGCTGAGGACCAAATTGTCGACGCGCTTATGGCAGAGGTCGACAAACTTATTGAGGAGAAATAAATGACTCGAGCAATGTATATGTCTAAGCTCTATGCGCCGACGCTTAAAGAGGATCCGGCGGACGCTGAGCTCGCCAGCCATCGCCTGCTGCTCCGTGCCGGCATGATCCGCAAGGAGGCCGCCGGTCTGTATTCTTATCTGCCGCTCGCATGGCGCTCGATCCGCAAGATCGAGAACATCGTGCGCGACGAGATGGATGCTGCCGGCGCCCAGGAGCTTATGATGCCTATCATGGTCGATGCCGAGCTGTGGCGTGAGTCCGGCCGTATCGATGCCTATGGCAAGGAGCTTGTGCGCTTTGACGACCGTCATGGTCGCGAGTTCGTCCTGGGCCCCACGCACGAGGAGACCGTCACGGCCCTGGTGCGCAACGAGCTGCGCTCCTACAAACAGCTGCCCGTCAACCTGTACCACATCCAGGATAAGTTCCGCGACGAGTTCCGTCCCCGCTTTGGCCTGATGCGCGGCCGTGAGTTCATCATGAAGGACGCCTACAGCTTCTCTGCCACGCAGGAGAGTCTGCAGGAGGAGTACGACAAGATGAAGCAGGCCTACGCCAACATCTGTGAGCGCTGCTACATCAAGGCCCTGCCCGTTGTCGCCGACTCCGGCGAGATCGGTGGCGATACCTCCGTCGAGTACATGGCTTTGGCCGACGCCGGCGAGGCTTCGCTCGTCTACTGCGATGATTGCGGCTTCGCCGCCGACGATGAGGCTGCAAGCACCAAGGTCATCGTGACCGAGGGTCCTGGCGACGGTACGCTTACCAAGGTCGAGACTCCGGGCATGGGCACCATCGAGGCTGTTGCTAAGTTCTTTGGGTTCCCCGAGAACGGCACGCGAAAGTCGCTGGCGCTCATCGACGCCGAGGGCAAGCCGGTCGTGGCCATTGTCCCGGGCGACCACGAGCTCAACGATTGCAAGGCCGAGCATGTCTTTGGCAAGGGCTATCGCATGATGACCGACGAGGAGCTCCAGACCTACGGTCTGCATAAGGGCTTTATCGGACCGGTTAACTTGCCCGAGGGCATCCGCCTGGTGTGCGACGAGAGCCTGCGTGAGTCCAAGCAGTGGGCCTGCGGCGCCAACGAGGTCGACTATCACTTTACCGGTGCCTGCCCCGAGCGTGACTTTACCGTCGACGAGTGGGCCGACCTGGTCACCGTCGTGGCCGGCGATCCTTGCCCACACTGCGGCAAGCCCCTCTCCGCTGCTCGCGGTATCGAGGTCTCCCAGGTCTTCCAGCTGGGCACCAAGTATTCCGAGGCCATGGGTGCCACCTTTATGGATGAGGACGGCAAGGAGAAGCCGCTTATCATGGGTTGCTACGGCGTTGGTGTGTCCCGCTCGCTTGCTGCCGTCGTGGAGCAGCACAACGACGAGCACGGCATCGTCTGGCCGGTCTCCGT
The DNA here is from genome assembly GCA_900544845.1 of uncultured Collinsella sp. Classification (GTDB taxonomy): domain Bacteria; phylum Actinomycetota; class Coriobacteriia; order Coriobacteriales; family Coriobacteriaceae; genus Collinsella. Next base: position 4,875 of record UQWV01000036.1, read on the forward strand.
TGCCCCGTACGAGGTCGCGGTGATTCCGCTCGATCCCAAGAAGGAAGAGTGCGCTACCGTCTGCGAGCAGATCGTTGATGGCCTGTGTGCCGAGGGTATCGAGGTCGTCGTCGACGATCGCGATGAGCGTCCGGGCTTTAAGTTTGCCGATAACGACCTCATGGGCTTCCCGTATCAGGTGGTTTTGGGCAAGCGCGGCCTTAAGAATGGCACCGTTGAGCTCAAGGACCGTTCCACGGGCGAGCGCGAGGACGTGGCGATCGACGAGGTCGTCGCCAAGGTTGCCGAGCTTGTTAAGGCGGCTCGCCGTTAATCGACGATTTCGCTTGTAGTTCGATATACGGGACGGCCCCGCATTTCTCCAGATAGGGGAGATGCGGGGCCGTCATTTTACCTTGCCTGCGTGCTCAATCGCTAAAAGGAAAACCCCACAGCCCATATGAGCTGCGGGGTTTTCTTGTGCCTCCGATGCGAAATAAATCGCTCAGATATTACTGATAATCGACGACGTCGATCCAGTTCTTAAGGAACTCATCGTTCACGTTGCGCTTACGAGCGAGCTCGGAAGCGGCGACGATGCTCGTCCACTGACGCACGACCTGCATGGGCATGTCGGCACGGTCGCAGTAGAGCTCCAGGTAGGCCTCGGCCTGGTCCTTGCTGTTGAGGGCAAAGAGCAGGTAGGTGGTGGCAACGTCGGCAGCAGGGGAGCCCTGGGTGGCGTGTGCCCAGTCGCACACATAGAGCTGGCCGTCGTCGCCGACGATGACGTTGGAGGGGTTGAAGTCGCCGTGGCAGACCTTGAACTCCTTGGTCATGCCGTCCAGACGCTCCTGAAGGTTGTAGCGCGTGGTGGCATTGAGCTGATCAAGGCTGTCGATCATGCGGGCGAACTTGTCGCGCTGACGGTTGAGCAGCGGGGAGGTGTAGCCGTGGATCTCGATCTGGAGGTCGACGAACATCTCGAGGTACTCACCAAAGCGCTGGGGCTCGGCAGTCATCTTCTCGGCAAGGGTGGTGCCCGGAACCTTCTCGGTCACGAGCGCCCAGCCGTTGGCGTTCTCGAGCTGGGAAACCTCGAGAGCCTTGGGGCTGCGGATGCCGCACTCATTGATGCGGGCAAGATTCAAAGCCTCGTTGAACACGTCGGAGACAGGCTTGGTCTCGTTAAAGACCTTGACGATCTTGTCGCCCAGGTCGTAAACGACCTTGTTGCCACGGCGGACGAGCTCGGTCTTGGAATCGGGTAGCAGCATGGTTGCATCCTTTCAACGATGCGATAGAAGCGACGGCGGGGGTGTGTGAAACACCCGTGCACCCCCGCCGCAAAAAACCGCGCTAAAAACTAGCAGACGGCGTAGTCCTGGGGCTCGCGGCCGTAGTAGGCGTCCAGGTAGAGCTCCTTGATCTCGCTCATGAGCGGGTAGCGCGGGTTAGCGCCGGTGCACTGGTCGTTGAATGCCTGCTCGGTCATCTCGTCGAGGGTGTCGAGGAAGTACTGCTCGTCAACACCGTAGTCGGCGATGGTCTTCTTGACACCGATGAAGTCCTTGAGCTCCTCGAGCTTCGTGATGAAGTTCTCGAAGACCTCCTTGTCGTCCTTGCCCTCGATGCCGCAGTACTTGGCCATCTCGGCGTAGTTGTGCAGCGCGTTGGGGTAAGGATACTGGGAGAAGGTACCCATCTTGACGGGAGCCTCGGCGGCGTTGTAGCGCATGACGCGGGTCAGGATGACGGCGTTAGCGATGCCGTGGGGCAGGTGATGGAAAGCGCCGAGCTTGTGAGCCATGGAGTGGTTGAGGCCCAGGAAGGCGTTGGCGAAGGCCATACCGGCCATGCAGGAGGCGTTGTGCATCTCCTCGCGGGCGTGCGGGTCCTTGGCGCCGTTCGTGAAGCTGGAGGGCAGGTTCTCAAAGACGAGCTTGGCAGCGCGCTCGGAGAGGCCCTTGGTGTAGTCGGAAGCCATGATGGAGACGTAGGACTCGATGGCGTGGGTCATGACGTCGATGCCGGAGGCAGCGGTCAGGCCGCGCGGGGCGGTCATGCAGTTGTCGGCGTCGACGATAGCCATGTTGGGGAGCAGCGCGTAGTCGGCGAGCGGCCACTTGATGCCGGTCTCCTTGTCGGTGATGATGGCGAACGGCGTGCACTCGGAGCCGGTACCCGAGGAGGTCGGGACGGCGACGAAGTAGGCCTTCTTGCCCATCTCGGGGAAGGTGAAGATACGCTTGCGGATGTCCATGAAGTCCATGGCCATGTCCTCAAACTTGCACTCGGGGTGCTCGTACATCATCCACATGATCTTGCCGGCGTCCATAGCGGAGCCACCGCCGACGGCGATGATGACGTCCGGCTCAAAGAGAGCCATCTGCTTGGCGCCGCGACGTGCGCACTGCAGCGACGGATCGGGCTCGACGTCGTAGAAGCAGTCGTGGGCGATGCCCATCTCGTCGAGCTTGGCCTCGATGGCGCGGGTGTTGCCATTCTTGAAGAGGAACTGGTCGGTAACGATGAAGGCGCGCTTCTTGCCCATGACGTTGCCCAGCTCGTCGAGGGCGACGGGCGTGGAACCCTTCTTGAAGTAGACCTTCTCGGGAGCGCGGAACCACAGCATGTTCTCACGGCGCTCGGCCACAGTCTTAACGTTGATCAAGTGCTTCACCCCAACGTTCTCGGAGACGGAGTTGCCGCCCCAGGAGCCGCAGCCCAGGGTCAGAGACGGCTTCATGCCAAAGTTGTACAGGTCACCGATGCCACCGTGCGAGGACGGGGTGTTGATGACGATGCGGCAGGCCTTCATGACGTGCTCGAACAGGCTGATCTTCTCGGCCTGGGCGGGGTGCACGTACAGAGAGGCGGTGTGGCCCGGGCCACCGGCGAGCACCAGGTGCTCGGCCTTGTCGACGGCCTCCTGGAAGTCCTTGGCGTGGTACATGGCCAGGACCGGGGAGAGCTTCTCGTGGGAGAACTCCTCCTTGGCGGGGTCGGTGGAGGTGACCTCGGCGATCAGGATCTTAGTCTTGGCGGGAACCTCGATGCCGGCGAGCTCGGCGATCTTGGCGGCAGCCATGCCGGGGATGCGGTGATCGAGGGCGCCGTTCTTGAACATGGCGGCACGCAGGGCCTCCATCTCGGCACCCTGCTTGACGAAGTAGCAGCCGCGCTTCTGGAACTCGGCCTTGACCTGGTCGTAGATGGTGTCGATGACGGTCACGGACTGCTCGGAAGCGCAGATCATGCCGTTGTCGAAGGTCTTGGAGTGGATGATGGAGTTGACGGCGAGCAGCACGTCGGCGGTGTCGTCGATGACGACCGGGGTGTTACCGGCGCCAACGCCCAGGGCAGGCTTGCCCGAGGAGTAAGCGGCCTTGACCATGCCCGGGCCACCGGTGGCGAGGATGATGTCGACGTCGCGCATGACCATGTTGGTCAGCTCGATGGAGGGGACATCGACCCAGCCGATGATGCCCTCGGGGGCGCCGGCTTTGACGGCGGCGTCAAGCACGAGCTTGGCGGCGGCGATGGTGCACTTGGCGGCAGCCGGGTGCGGGGAGATGATGATGGCGTTGCGGGTCTTCAGGCAGATCAGCGTCTTGAAGATCGCAGTGGAGGTGGGGTTGGTCGTCGGGATGACGGCACCCACGATGCCGATGGGCTCGGCGATCTTGGTGATGCCGTAAGCCTCGTCGCGCTCCAGGACACCACAGGTCTTGGTGTTCTTGTAAGCGTTGTAGATGTACTCTGCGGCGTAGTGGTTCTTGATGACCTTGTCCTCAAGAACGCCGCGGCCGGTCTCCTCGATGGCCAACTTCGCCAACGGGATACGAGCCTTGTTGGCGGCCATGGCGGCCTCATAGAAGATCTTGTCGACCTGCTCCTGCGTGTACGTAGCAAAAAGCGCCTGGGCCTCTCGCATCTGAGCGAGCTTAGCCTCAAGCGCCTCTACGTTGTCCACAATTGCGGGAGTAGTGTTTTCCGGTGACTTTTTCACCATTTGTGTCTCCTTGCGATCGGAGATTTACCCTACGCCTTGCATGATAGCAAGAAATGATTCGGCGAACGGTAAGATTCCTGTAAAAGGCACACTAAAACGCTTCAATAAAATGAACCGCTTTAACTAAAACTATCTGCCTGCTGCATCGCCCCGCTCATTGGGGACGGACTTACATGAGAATTTCAATCGGAAAACGGGAAGAACGGGGCATCTTTTTGACAATTGCTATTCGCGGGTCGCGGTTGAGTCAGACACGCAGGCGGTGCAGCTGCTCGACTATATTCGTCTCAATCTCGTGAAAGGTGCGCTTGGCTCAATCGAGGCGTACCGCTGGTCAAGCTACAGGGCATACCAGCTGGGCTACGATCCCTTTGACATCTGCAAACACTCATGTAAGTCTGTCCCAAATGAGTGCAAAAAGGCGCCCTCCGTAGGGGAGGGCGCCTTTGGTAAGTTCTATATGAACGCGAGGTCTTTGACCCGGAGAGTCCGAGGTACTTGTTGGTAAGACCTTATTTACGAGCGCGCAACCTTGCCGGACTTGAGGCAGGTGGAGCAAACGTTCATCTTGCGACGGTGACCATCGACGACGACGTAGACGCGCTGGATGTTGGGGCGGAACTTACGGTTGGTGACGCGGTGAGAGTGGCTGATGGAGCGACCGGCAACGGGGTGCTTACCGCAAACTTCGCAAACTTTGGACATAACTGACCCTCCTTGGGCGACAAACGAACATGTCGCGTTAACAAACAAGCCTGAACTATAGCACAGAAGTCGCTCCCTGTGCGCAATCTACACAGAGATATTCCTCTTTTGGCGATAGTGCCCACGCTACGGCCCTGGACGTAGATCCGATTTGCGTGCAGCAGAGGGGATTATGCCAGCTCGTGCGTGTGTTTTCAAGCTCGTCCCACAAATATATATAGGTTTATGGAGCATTGGGCTCCGTTTACGGATTGCTCTGTATTTATGCTCGCAATTAAGCCCGAGGTTGGCTACACTATCCCTTGACCATTAAAGGGGTACGAGATACCCACATGGAATTACATAGCTGCCATGCGAGCAGCCTTTCCTGTGGGTGTCTGGTCCGCTTTAAGCGGTCGGGCATCTATTTTTTTGACTGTGTCAGCAGTCAAGACATGTGAGGAAGGAGATCGATGGGCACGACTTCCCCCAAGGCGGTCATCATGGACGAGACCGCCGTCAATCGAGCGATGACCCGCATCGCGCACGAGATTCTCGAGCGCAACGAGGGCTGTGAAGACCTCGCTCTGGTCGGCATCGTCACGCGCGGCGACCTTCTGGCAAAGAAGCTCGCCGAGGAGATCAAGGAGATCGAGGGCGTCGACGTTCCGCTCGGCAGCCTCGACATCAGCTTCTACCGCGATGACTACGCTACCAATTTCGCTCCCGCGATCCACGCCACCAACATTCCCTTCAGCGTCGATGGCAAACGCGTCGTTTTGGTGGACGACATCCTGTACACGGGTCGTACCATCCGCGCCGCTCTAGACGCCGTCATGGACCTGGGCCGTCCGAGCCGCATTGAGCTGGCAGTCCTCGTTGACCGCGGCCACCGCGAGCTCCCCATCTCGCCGGACTTTGTCGGCAAGAACGTTCCCTCGTCGCATGAGGAGAACGTGCACCTATATATGAAGGAAGTCGACGGCCACACCGCTGTCGAGATTAACGACGTCGCGCCGGGTTCCCACGTGGGCTCCGCGCCGCTGGGAGGTGAGTAGTACCGTGGCGTTCAACCATAAGCACCTGATCGACATTACCGAGTACTCCGAAGAGGACATCAAGCTCATCCTCGAGACCGCCAAGGCGTTCTCCGAGGTCAACGAGCGTGCCATCAAGAAGGTCCCCACGCTCAAGGGCAAGACCATCGTCAACATGTTCAACGAGCCCTCGACGCGCACCCGCAGCTCCTTCGAGCTCGCCGAGAAGCGTCTTTCGGCCGACAGCCTCAACTTTGGCGGCTCCTCGACCTCCACGGTCAAGGGCGAGAGCCTCGTCGACACCGTCGAGACCCTCAACGCCTACAAGATCGACTGCATCGTCGTGCGCGATAAGCACGCCGGTGCTCCCTACATCGTCACGCAGAACTCGCCCGCGAGCGTCATCTGCGCCGGTGACGGCAAGCACAACCATCCCACGCAGGCCCTGCTCGACCTGTACACCATCTGGGAGCACAAGGGTGACTTCCACGGTCTGAAGGTCGCCGTCGTCGGCGATATCGCGCACTCCCGCGTTTGCGGCTCGCTGATTCCCGCCCTTAAGATCATGGGCTGCGAGACCTACGCCGTCGCCCCCGGCACGCTGCTGCCGCCGGCGCCCGAGGTCCTGGGCTGCGACCACGTGACGAGCGACCTCGATTCCGTCCTGCCCGAGCTGGACGTTGTCTACATGCTGCGCGTGCAGCAGGAGCGCCTCGAGGGTGCCCCGTTCCCGACCATTCGCGAGTACCACAAGCTCTTCGGCCTGACCAAGGACCGTGAGAAGCTCATGAAGCCTGACGCGATCATCTGCCACCCGGGCCCCATCAACCGCGGTGTCGAGTTCGACTCCTATATGGCCGACCACCCGCAACGCTCCGTCATCCTGGAGCAGGTCTACGCCGGTATCTGCGTGCGTATGGCTATCCTGTATCTGCTGCTTGGAGGTGCCGATAATGGCCTTGCTTCTTAAGAATGCCCACGTCGTCGACCCGTCCGTCGAGCTTGACGGTGTCGTTGACGTCCTGATTGACGGCGACAAGATCGCCGAGGTCGGCGAGAATCTCGCCGTCGAGGGAGCCGAGGTCCGCGACCTTTCCGGCAAGTACCTCGTCCCTGGCCTGGTGGATATGCACGTTCACCTTCGCGAGCCCGGCTATGAGGTCAAAGAGGACATCGAGAGCGGCACCCGCGCAGCTGCCAAGGGCGGCTTTACCGGTGTGTGCGCCATGCCCAACACCGATCCCGTCACCGATAACGGCACCGTCGTGGAGTTCGTCAAGTCCCGCGCTGCCGAGGTCGGTCACTGCCGCGTCTATCCGTCGGGCGCCATGACCCGCGGTCTTAAGGGCGAGGCCATGTCCGAGATGGGCGATATGGTCGCCCACGGCGCCGTCGCCTTCACTGACGACGGTCGTGGCGTGCAGGGCGCGGGCATGCTCCGTCGCTGCATGGACTACGGCAAGATGTTCGGCAAGGTCTTTATGAGCCACTGCCAGGACGAGGATCTGGTCGGTCACGGTCAGATCAACGAGGGCAAGGTCTCGACCCGTCTGGCCCTCGAGGGCTGGCCGGCGGCAGGCGAGGAGCTGCAGATCGCTCGCGATATCGAGATCGCCAAGCTGACCGGTGCCAAGCTGCACATCCAGCACATCTCCACCGCTCATGGCCTGGAACTCGTGCGAGCCGGTAAGGCCGCCGGTGTCCAGGTGACCTGCGAGGCTACCCCGCACCACATGTTCCTGACCGAGAACGACCTGGACGAGACCTACAACACCTCGCTCAAGGTCAATCCGCCGCTTCGCACCGACGAGGACGCCGAGGCCATCCGTCAGGGTGTCATCGACGGTACCGTCGACGTTATCGTCACCGATCACGCTCCCCACACCCCGTGGGAGAAGGCCCGCGAGTTCGAGCTTGCGCCCTTTGGCATGATCGGCCTCGAGACCTCGCTGTCGCTTGTGCTTACCGAGCTGGTCAACACGGGCAAGATGAGCATGGCTCGCATGGTCGAGCTCATGGCCATCAAGCCGCGTGAGATCCTGGGCCTCGACCAGGTTCAGGTCAAGGCGGGCTCTGTCGCCGACCTGACCGTGTTCGACCCCTCCGCAACCTGGACGGTTGGCGAGGACGGTTACGAGTCGCGCGCCGAGAACTCCGGTTTTGCCGGCCGCACGCTCACCGGTCGTGCCACCGATGTGTTTGTCGGCGGTAAGCAGACGCTTGCCGACGGCTGCATCTGCTAGCATAGCCTTATCGCTTTTGTGCGCGGCGCCCTTGCGGTGCCGCGCTTTCTATTCGTTTGGACCATGCAACCGCATGGGGGATTGGAGCGTCTATGCCCACACCTTCCACTGCACGCATGCACGACTTCGAGGTCGTCTCGAACCGGGAGATCGCCGACGGCATCTTCTCGCTCGTCATCTCGGCCCCCAAGCTTGCAAGTGCGCTCAAGCCCGGCCAGTTTGTGAACATTGCCGTGCCCGGCGATGCTTCCTCGCTGCTTCGCGTGCCCCTGAGCTTCTATCGCGCCGACGCCGAGGCCGGCACTGTCGAGCTGTGGTACGCCGTCGTGGGCGACGACACCCGTCGCCTGTCGCAGATGGCCCCCGGCTCCAAATCCAACCTGTTGGGCCCTGGCGGCCGCGGCTGGCTTGTTCCCGAGGGCACCAGGAAGGCGCTGCTCGTGGCGGGCGGCATCGGTGTTCCGCCCGTGCTGTGCCTTGCCGGCAAGCTTGCCGAGCAGGGTGTGGCCGTCGACGTGTGCCTGGGTTTTGGCACCGCTTCCAAGGCCGTGGGCATCGATGAGTTCCGCGCGCTGGGCGCCACGGTCAACGTTTGCACCGACGACGGCTCGCTCGGCACGCACGGTTTTTGCACCGATCCTGCCGCCGAGCTGCTCGGCGAGGGCGGCTACGACTACGTCGCCAGCTGCGGTCCCGCCGTCATGATGAAGAAGGTCGCCGCTGCTGCCGCCGAGGCCGGTGCGTACTGCGAGGTGTCCCTCGAGCGCATGATGAGCTGTGGCTTTGGCGCCTGCAACACCTGCAATGTCGAGACGGTCGACGGTATGAAGGGTGCTTGCATGTGCGGCCCCGTGTTCGATGCTTCCAAGGTGGTGGTCTTCTAGTGGGTACCGTGAACATGGCCGTCGATTTCGGCGGCGTCAAGATGCAGAACCCCATCAACACCGCAGCCGGTACCTTTGGTTACGGTTGGCAGTTCCAGAACTTCTTTGATGTTTCCCAGCTGGGCGCCATCACCACCAAGGGTTGCGCAGCCGAGCCCTGGCCCGGCAACCCCGCGCCCCGCATGGCCGAGATCCCCGGCGGTATGATCAACTCCGTGGGCCTTCAGAACCCCGGCGTGGCCGCCTTTGCCCGCGAGTCCGGCCCGTGGCTCGAGCAACTGTCCAAGGACGGTTGCCGGGTCATCTGTCAGGTTGCCGGCCACTCCGTTGACGAGTTTGTGCGCGCGCTCGAGATGTATGTCGAGCTATGCCCCTGGGCTGCCGGCTACGAGATCAACGTGAGCTGCCCCAACATCGCCGCCGGCGGTGCCGCCATGGGCTCTACGCCCGAGGGCGCCTCTTCCGTTATGGCTGCCTGCCGCAAGGTGACCGATAAGCCGCTGTTCGTGAAGATGGCGCCGGTCAACGTCGCCGAGATCGCCAAGGCCCTCGAAGCCGCCGGCGCCGACGGCCTTTCGGTCATTAACTCCATCCAGGGCATGGCCATCGACGTCCATACCCGCAAGTCCCGCGTGGCAAAGCCCAAGGGCGGCCTTTCGGGCCCGCTGTGCCACCACATCGCCGTGCGCATGGTCTGGGAGGTCGCCCAGGCCGTCGATATCCCCATCAACGGCGTCGGCGGTGTCATGACCGGCGAGGATGCGGCCGAGTTTATCCTGGCCGGTGCCACCTGCGTGTCGGTTGGCATGGCCAACTTCGTCGATCCGTGCGCTTCGCTCAAGATCGCGCACGAGCTCGAGGCCTGGGCCGAGTCCCAGGGCGTAAAGGACATCAACGAGCTGGTAGGTGCTTTCGAATGCTAGAGACCGATGCCCGCGACCGCGTAATCGTCGCTCTCGACTGCGACCGCGAGCGTGCGCTCGAGCTTGCCCACGAGCTTTCGGGCCATGCCGCCTGGCTTAAGGTTGGTATGACGCTCTATTACGCTGAGGGCCCCGAGATCGTCAAGACCTTTAAGGACCTGGGCTTTAAGGTCTTCCTTGACCTTAAGTTCCATGATATTCCGCATCAGGTTCGCGGTGCCGCCCGCTCGGCTTCACTTGCCGGTGCCGACCTGCTTTCGGTTCACGGCTTGGGTTCGGGCGCCATGCTCGCTGCCTGCCGCGAGGGTGCCGAGGAGGCGCGCGAGGACCGCGCCAAGCTCGTCGCCATCACCGTGCTCACGAGCATGAATCAGGATGCCTTGAGCGAGATCGGCGTCGAGTCGCCCGTGGCCGAGGAGGCCGCCCGCCTGGCAAAGCTCGCTCAGGCCAACGGCATCGATGGCATTGTGTGCTCGCCGATGGAGGCTCACGACATGCGTGAGCTGCTGGGCCCTGATGCCCTGATCGTGACTCCGGGTGTGCGTCCGGTGGGTGCCGCCCTTGGTGACCAGTCCCGCGTGGCGACGCCTTCCCAGGCTATCGAGCGCGGTGCGAGCCACATTGTGGTGGGCCGTCCCATCACCGGCGCCGACGATCCGGTTGCCGCCTTTGACGCCATCGTCGCCGAGCTGGTCGAAAACGTCGCCTAAAAGATTCCCCTAAGTCACCACTTTTGGGTCTCATTAGCACAAAATAGCCCCTGTGCCTGCGTAAACTTTCCCATCCTTTGTGTGGAATCGCAGGTCAGGGGCTTAACTTTGGGCGCAGTATATTGCACTTTTTGCGGGTATCGTCTAACCTATGGAGCCGCGATTGGGCATTTTGTACGTTCTACGTGCTAAAATGCCAATTATTGAATCAGATATAACCCAACTTTTTGGAGGTACGAATGGCACTCCCTCAGCTTACCGATGAGCAGCGCAAGCAGGCTCTTGAGAAGGCTGCTGCCGCACGTCACGCCCGCGCTGAGCTTCGCGAGCAGATCAAGAAGGGCGAGAAGTCCCTCGAGTCCGTGCTCAACTCCGATGACCCCATCGCTTCCCGCATGAAGGTTTCCACCCTCATCGAGTCTCTCCCTGGTTATGGCAAGGCCAAGGCCGCCAAGATCATGGAGGAGCTCGGTATCTCCGCTACCCGTCGCGTCCAGGGCCTCGGCGTCCGTCAGCGCGAGCAGCTCCTCGAGCAGCTGACCAAATAAGTGAGCGCTCAGGATTCCAAGCTCTTTGTGATTTCTGGACCGTCAGGCGCAGGCAAGGGTACGCTCGTCACTCGTGTTCGCGAGCGTCGCTCTAACCTGGGCCTGACGGTTTCGGCTACCACGCGAGCCCCACGCAAAGGCGAGGTCGATGGCGTCAATTACTTTTTCCTGACGCGTGAGGAGTTCGACCGCCGCGTGGCAAACGGTGAGTTTGTTGAGTGGGCCGAGGTCCACGGTAACTGCTACGGCACGTTGGTGAGCGAGGTTCAGTCCAAGCTCGCCTCTGGTTCGTCTCTCATCTTGGAGATCGATGTCCAGGGTGCCCTGCAGGTGAAGGAGCGTTTCCCCGAGGCCGTGCTGATCTTTATCAAGCCGCCTTCGCTTGAGGTACTCCGCGAGCGTCTAGTCGGTCGCGGTACCGAGACGCCCGAGACGATTGAGCTGCGTATGGCAAACGCCGCCGATGAGCTTGCCCTTGCCGACCGCTACGACGACGTCGTGGTAAATGACGATCTCGACCGCGCGACCGATGAGCTCGTTCGCGTTCTCGATATGCATGAAAGGATCTGAGGTCCGTGTCCGTTGTAAAGCCTTGCATTGACGATCTTCTGGAGAAGACCGATCACAACCGCTTCCTGCTCGCTTCGCTTGCCTCCAAGCGCGCCTGCGACATCAATAGCATGCTGCGTGGCCAGCACAACCGCGTGCTTGCCGTCCAGGATGTCGATGACATCACCATCGGGCTTTCCGGTGCCGATACCATCTCGATGGCTATGGACGAGATTGTCGATGGCGACATCTCTTACGACGAGGCCCGTTACGAGAAGGCGCTCGGCCACAAGGTTGCTGAAGCCTAAATGGCAGCTCGCGTCTGTCTGGTCCACTATCACGAGGTTGGACTGAAGGGCAAGAACCGCGCACATTTTGAGCATATCCTCATGGATAACATCAAGGCGGCCTTGGCCGCCTTTTCCGTGAATGCCGTGTCTCGAATTTCCGGTTATATCCTCGTGACCTTTAACGAGCATCAGGCCGATGAGGCGGCGCGTGTCATTCGCACCGTTCCCGGCGTTGCTCGTGTGTCTTTGGCGTATCACACTAACCGCGACCCGCAGGAGTACTGTGCCGCCGCCGTCAAGGCGCTGCGCGAGTTTGGTCCTTTCGATTCGTTTAAGGTGCACGCCAAGCGCTCCAATACTGACTATGAGCTCACCTCGATTGACATCAATCGTCAGGTGGGCGAGGTGTTGTGCGAGGCGTTTCCTGATAAAAAGGTTCAGATGCACGATCCTGACGCTATGGTGCACGTACTGGTGGTCCAGGGTAGCGTCTACGTGTATGCGCGCTCCGAGCGCGGTGTGGGCGGTCTGCCGGTGGGTTCTGCCGGCAAGGTCGTGACGCTGCTGTCGTCGGGTATCGATTCTCCGGTGGCGACCTGGATGCTCGCGCGTCGCGGCGCGGTGTGCGTGCCGGTACATTTCTCCGGTCGTCCGCAGACGCCCGATACGAGCGAGTATTTGGTGCAGGACATCATCCGTGCGCTTGAGCCGGGTGTCCAGATCGGCCGCCTGTACGTGGTGCCGTTTGGTGACTGCCAGCGTGAGATTTCGGTCACCTGTCCCAGCAACCTGCGCGTGATCATGTATCGCCGTATTATGTATTCGGTTGCCGAGCGCATTGCGCACATCGAGGGCGCCAAGGCCATCGTGACGGGCGAATCGCTTGGGCAGGTTGCCTCCCAAACGCTTGAGAATATCATGGCCGTCAACGAGGCCGTGAAGATCCCCGTGTTCCGTCCTCTCATCGGTTCGGACAAGCAGGAGATCATCGCGCGCGCCGAGGAGATCGGTACGTTCGATATCTCGACTGAGGCCGCTCCCGACTGCTGCACGCTGTTTATGCCGCGCCGTCCCGAGACGCACGCTAAACTCGATGCCGTGCATGAGGCCTGGGAGTTGTTCGATCACGAGGAGATGATCGAGCGCCTGCTCAAGCAGACCGAGTACATCGACTTCGAGAGCAACACGTATAAGGCCCCTAAGACCTTAAAACGCAAACATTCGGAGCTTGCTCCGCGTGAGATTTACCAAGATCACGAGTAATTTTGTGCATAGACCGACGATGCGTCTGCATCGTCGGTCTTTTGCTATCTGGGCATTTTGCGGCTAAGTGTTCATTTGCTGACGTGTGCCTGAATAAATGGACAGTATTTCGCAAGGTTTTGGTCGGCTTTTGGTTTGACCGCGAAAACCGGTTTTGGAGAATGGCTGTTGCAGGACTCTTTTCCTGACACGATGTTGTTGGGAGGTTTTGCTATGGCGCAGCGCGAACAACACGAACGGGTCAAACGGATGGACCGCTTGGCGGACAAGCTACTCGGTCATAAGGCAGTGGTGATGGCGATACTGGTCGTCATTGCGATGGCGAGTGGACTGGCGATGGCGAACCTTGGCGGTGGTTCCGGTGGCGTGTCGTTTGAGCGCACTGACGGTTCGGGCTCGTTGGTGGAGCCGGGATCCGGTGATGCCTCAAGCGGAAAGACATCCGAAGGTTCTTCGACAAAGGCTTCTGCCGCGGCAGAGGTTTATGTCGATGTTGATGGCGCCGTTGTGTCGCCCGGCGTATATCGGCTCAAGGACGGCGCTCGGGTGGCTCAGGCGATTGATGCCGCCGGCGGGCTGGCGCCCGAGGCAGACGTTACGGGGCTCAATCGGGCATCTAAGGTCACTGATGGACAAAAAATTCACGTTCCAACGGTAGGGGAACAGCAGGCGTCCATTTCGGAAGCCGGTGTTGATGGTGGGGCTTCCGCATCATCGGGCGTGAGTGGCGCAACAGGCCTAGTAAACATCAATACGGCAAGTGCGGCAGAGCTGCAGACGCTCTCGGGCATCGGCCCCTCCATGGCCCAGTCGATTATCGATGAGCGTACAAAGAACGGTGCTTTTGCCTCGGTTGACGATCTGATGCGTGTGTCGGGGATCGGCGAGAAGAAGCTTGCCAAAATCAAAGATTGCATCTGCGTATGAGTGCGACAGAGCGCGAGCATGTGATGCCTCCGCGGCCCTTGATGCCGTGGACGATGGCTCTGTGTGCCGGCGTGTGCATGAGCTGCGCCTTGGTGCTCAACGTGGCCGCTGATGTGCTGCTGAGGGAGCAGGCGCCGGCGGTCGGGCTGCTATGGGCCATTCCCGTTGCGGCGGCGGTATTCGTTGTGCTGGCTCAATTTTGTGCGCGGCTTGCCCCTTGGAAGCGGTGGCTGTATGCCGCGTCCGTCGGTCTCGTGGCGGGAGCGGTCGTCTCGGCGTGGTGGGCTGTGGGCGCGCTAAGCGCCTCGAAGGCGCTCGACGCTCGAGCGGCAAGCAGCCTCGAGTTTGTCGTGCAGGGTGATCCATCCATAAACGACGACGTGTATTCCTATACCTGCGAGGCACGCGCGGACGGCAAGAACTTGGCAACGGTTCGCCTATCGTGTGACCGCGAGCTCAGGGTCGGGGCGCACATGCGTGTTATCGGTCGCGTTTCACGTTTTGAGAACGATGCGTATGGACGATCGCGTGTGCTCCGAGGCGAGGTGCGCAAGGTTCAAGCCGTTCGGATTGTGCCGGTCGATGAGGGCTCTCCGGGCCCGCTGCTTCGGCTGCGAAATGGGCTGCTTGCGTCCATCGCGCCTGCGACCGACCTGGCGCGTGCGCTCATAGCCGGTGTCGTCTGTGGTCGTTCGTCCGAGCTGCGCGCCCAGTCGGCTGGCGATTGGTTTTCGGTGACGGGAACGGCGCATCTTATCGCCGTCTCGGGCAGCCATTTGGCTATCGTGGGGTTTGTAATCGAGGGCGTATTGCAAAAGACTCGGTGTTCACGTGGTCTTCAGCGGGCGATATTGGCGATAACGCTTGTGGGCTACGCTGCCTTTACGGGCGCGTCTCCCTCGGCCGTGCGCGCGTGCTGCATGGTGTTCGCGACGCTTGTCGTAAACGGCGCGGGGCGTCGCCGGCACGGCGCATCGGCACTCTTTGTTACCATGTCCATCTTTGTGCTACTGCGGCCGACGGTGCTGTTCGAGATGGGTTTTCAGCTTTCATGTGCCAGCGTCTTAGCCATTCTGTGCTTTTGCCCCTATGCGACCTACGCTTTGGGTGAGCTGGGTGTGCCATCAGACGTTGCCAGCATGCTTTCCGTCACGCTGTGCTCGCAACTGGCGACACTTCCCATTACCATTCCTGCCTTCGGTACGTTCTCGCTCATTGCTCCGCTGGCAAATGCGGTCATCGGTCCGGTGGTGAGCGTACTGCTTGCCGTGTCGATCGTGCTGGTTCCCTTTTCGCTCGTGGCACCGTTGCGGACTTGGGCGCTCGTTGTGCCCATGATTGCCTCCCGTTGCGCGCTGTTCTTCGAGCAGCTGTTTGCCGCCGTGCCGGGTGCATCCGTGAGCGTGCCGCCCGATAGCATGTGGATTTACCTAGTGCCGTGTTTGCTGGCGGTGCTGCTGGTCTGGTGGCCGCGTCCCCGTGCACGTCCTGTGGCGGTGGGGCTTGCATGTCTGGTGTTCCTGGCTGCGATTCCGTACGTCTACTGGGATCGATTCGCTCCGCCTTCTGTGACGGTGCTCGATGTGGGCCAGGCCGATGCGATTCTTATCCGCCAGGGCGGTGCAGTGGCACTCGTCGACTGCGGGCTCGACGAGCGCGTGGTGGCGGCGTTGGTTCGCAATAACGTGCACCATATCGATGCCGTCTTTGTGCAGCATTGGGATGAGGATCACTGGGGTGGTCTGCCTGCCGTGCTCGAACAGTTTCCGGTGGGT
>UQWV01000037.1 GCA_900544845.1 uncultured Collinsella sp.
CCCCGCCCCCCCCCGGCGCATTTGTTTCGTTCTTCCCCCCCCCCCCCCCCCCCATTTTTGGGGGTTGTGGGGCCCCCCCCTTGTCGCCCCCCCCAAACACCGGGGGGCGGGCCGGGGGGCGCCGCGGCCGGATGGTGGAATTGTGTGCAGCCCGGTTTTCCGTTGACCGACGCCGGGGTCCCCGCCATAATACTTTCGGTTCACGCACGAATCCGCTGCCAGAGACAGCCGGTGCAAACGGGCATCGCCCGCGAGCTTAATGGGATATCCCGCCAGCCGAGGTGGTCGAGTAGATATGTCTTCTCGCCCCCGTCGCTCATGCAGCGCGGGGGCTTTCTTTTTGGACATGCCCCCGTCACGTCCTTGTGGCGGACCGTGCCCGGAAAGAATTCGAGGAGGTGTAATTCATGCCCCAGCAGTACAAAATCGACAAGGTTGCAGAGATCGAGTCCCGTATCGCCGAGAACGCCGGTCTGTTCGTCGTCAACTACAACGGTCTGACGGTTAAGCAGGCTCAGGAGCTGCGTCATCAGCTTCGCGAGTGCGGCGCCGAGATGAAGGTCTACAAGAACAACCTGGTCAAGATCGCTCTCAAGAACCAGGAGCAGCCCGAGCTCGACGAGATTCTCGCCGGCCCCGTCGCTTATGTGTTCTACGAGTCCGAGCCGGTCGAGGCCGCTAAGGCCCTTAAGGACTTCTCCGCTAAGTCCAAGGGCGTCCTTGAGATCAAGGGCGGTATCTCCGACGGCAAGGCCGTTTCCGCTGATGATGTTAAGGCTATCGCCGAGCTGCCCACCAAGGATCAGCTTCTCGGCCAGATCGCCGGTCTCATCTCCGGTTTCGCTCGCGACATCGCTGTCTGCGTCAACGGCGTTTCCTCTGGTCTCGCTCGTTCGATCCAGCAGGTCTCCGAGCAGAAGGCAGCCTAGTCGCTGTTTTCACCCGCGGCGGCAACGCCGCACCCCTGGCGCATTCGCGCCGTGTTTTAACTGATCTCCGTGCATCCGCACGGAAACCGAAAGGACTTAGAAATGGCTAAGCTTACCACCGATGAGATCATCGATGCTCTTAAGGAAATGACCCTTCTCGAGGCTTCCGAGCTCGTCAAGGCTATCGAGGACACCTTCGGCGTTTCCGCCGCTGCTCCTGCCGCTGTTGTCGCCGCTCCCGCTGCTGGCGCTGCTGAGGCCGAGGAGAAGACCGAGTTTGACGTCGTGCTCGAGGGCTTCGGCGACAACAAGATCCAGGTCATCAAGGCCGTCCGTGAGCTCACCAACCTTGGCCTGAAGGAGGCCAAGGAGGTCGTCGAGGGCGCTCCCAAGGCTGTTCTCGAGGGTGCCAAGAAGGAGGACGCCGAGGCTGCCAAGGAGAAGCTCGAGGCTGCTGGCGCTGCTGTCACCCTCAAGTAATCAGGCTTTCTCGCCAGATTTCTTTGCAGACGGGGTTCGCATTGCGAGCCCCGTCTTTTTTGTTTTTCGGTCCCTCGACATCGGTAGCTCAAACTGCCATGTTCTGTGATTTGCGTCGTATCGGGCACCCTGCCGTTGGGCAATAAAATTGCACCATTCGAGCAATAATTTGCGTTGACCTGCTGAAGAATTGTCTCTGCCTTGTAGCGACATATAGTTCCAGCGGTAAGATGCTTAGGTATCGCAATTTGGTCTGCGGCTGTGTGCCGCACGCATGGGGCGCTTTTGCGCCTGCGAAAGGATCTTTGAATAACATGAAGGCAATCATCCCCGCCGCCGGTCTTGGCACGCGTTTTCTGCCTGGCACCAAGTGCACGCCCAAAGAGATGCTGCCGGTGCTCGACAAGCCCGTCATTCAGTACGTCGTCGAGGAGGCGCTCGACCCCGAGGAAGTCGACGACGCCATCATCGTTACCTCTCCCGGTAAGCCCGAGCTACTGAACTACTTCCAGCCCGATCGCTCGCTCGAGAACCTGCTGCGCGAGCGCGGCAAGAACGCCTATGCCGATGCCGTCGCCCACGCTGGCGGTATGCCGGTCGACTTCCGCTATCAGTACGAGCCCAAGGGCCTCGGCCATGCTATTCGCTCTGCTGCCGACGCCGTGGCAGGGGAGAACTTCCTGGTTCTTCTGGGCGACTACGTTGTGCCTAACCGCGACATCTGCGACAAGATGCTCGCCGTTTCCAAGGAGCACGGTGGCGCTTCGGTTATCGCCGTCGCTGCTTGCTCGCCCGAGGAAGTCAGCCGCTACGGCGTTATCGCCGGTGAGCGCGTCGGTTCGCTCGAGGGTGCCGAGGACGTTGCCGATGCAGAGCCGGGCGCTGTCTGGCGCATCGGCGGTCTGGTCGAGAAGCCCGCTCCCGAGGCGGCTCCGTCCAATCTGTACATCGTCGGTCGCTACCTGCTGAGCCCGCTGGTCATGGACCTGCTGGCAGATCAGCAGGCCGGCAAGGGCGGCGAGATCCAGCTCACCGACGCCATGGCCCGTTCGCTCGACCGCGAGGCCATGTATGCCGTCGTCATTGACCCGCTGTCGGGCTACGACACCGGCACTCCCTCTGGCTGGATGGCCACCAACGCCCTCATGGCCGCAAGCGACCCCCGCTTTGCCGATGCCTTCTGGGATGCCATCGACGAGCGCGGCGGATTGATGCGCAAGTAAGCCTTCGGGCATCGACATTTACGGGCGCGGACCTCGGTTCGCGCCCGTTTTTTATAAGAGCTGCGATTGCCGGCTCTCTGTTCACAGAAAATATATGAACAGATGTTCGATACACATACATCTACCTGCGTGTTTTCTGTCGAAAAACTTTGCTACTCCAAAAACTCAATCGCGTCAAGGCTTTTCTTGCCCAACGGTCGGTACCTGATAAACTATTAGGTTGCGATAACTGGCGAAGCTATGCCTCGCCAACCCACCGAGCATTTCCGTGAAGGAGGAAAAACCTGGTGACCTACGCATACACTGCCACTGAGCGCAAGCGCGTCAGCTTCGGGAAAATCCCGGAGGCCATGGAGCTCCCCAACCTTATCTCTGTTCAAAGGGAATCCTTTGAGCGTTTTAAGGACGAGGGCCTTCGTGAGGCGTTCAAGGAATCCAGCCCCATCCAGAGCCAGAACCATGTTCTCGAGGTTACCTTCGGCGAGCATCAGTTCGGCGACCCCGCGCACACCGTCGAGGAGTGCCGCGAGAAGGACATGACCTATCAGGCCCCGCTTCTGACCGACGTCCGTCTCACCAACAAGGAGACCGGCGAGATCAAGGAGCAGCTCGTCTTTATGGGCGACTTCCCCATGATGACCGATCAGGGCACCTTCATCATCAACGGTACCGAGCGTATCGTCGTCTCGCAGCTCGTCCGTTCCCCGGGTGTGTACTACAGCTCCGAGATGGATTCGGGCAAGCAGATCTACAAGGCCCAGATCATCCCGTCCCGCGGTGCCTGGCTCGAGTTTGAGGTCGACAAGCGCGACCAGCTCATGGTCTCCATCGACCGTAAGCGCAAGCAGAGCGCCACGATGTTCCTGCGCGCCCTTGGCATCGCCGTCACCAACGACGACATCATCGAGCTGCTCGGCAACTCCGATGTGATCAAGCGCACCCTGGAGCGCGACACCGCCCTCACTCGCGAGGACGCCCTCATCGAGATCTACCGTCGCCTGCGCCCGGGCGAGCCTCCCACCGTGGACGCTTCCCGCAGCCTGCTCGAGGGCCTGCTCTTTAACCCGCAGCGCTACGATCTGGCCCGCGTCGGTCGTTACAAGGTCAACAAGAAGCTCAACCTCACCACCGAGGAAGAGGTCACGGTGCTCACCGACGAGGATATCGTCGCGACGCTGCGCTACCTGCTGTCCCTCGCTGCCGGCGAGCAGGGCTTCAAGGTCGACGACATCGACCACTTCGGCAACCGCCGTATCCGCACCGTCGGCGAGCTCGTCGCCAACCAGTTCCGTATCGGCATGAGCCGTATGGAGCGCGTCGTCCGTGAGCGCATGAGCTCCCAGGACATCGACGAGATCACCCCGCAGTCGCTCATCAACATCCGTCCGATCGTGGCTTCCATCAAGGAGTTCTTCGGTTCCTCGCAGCTCTCGCAGTTCATGGACCAGGCGAACCCCCTGACCGGTCTGACCCACAAGCGCCGTCTGTCCGCACTCGGCCCTGGTGGTCTTGCCGGCCACAAGTCCGGCTCCAGCCGCCGCACCAACGTGCCGACGGCCGTCCGCGACGTTCACAATTCGCACTACAGCCGCATGTGCCCGATCGAGACCCCCGAAGGCCCCAACATCGGCCTGATCGGCTCGCTCGCCCTCTACGCCCGCGTCAACGAGTATGGCTTCATCGAGGCCCCGTTCCGTCGCGTCGAGAACGGCGTTGCCACCGATCAGATCGACTGGATGACCGCTGACGAGGAAGAGAAGCACGTCATCGCGCCGGCCAACACGCCGCTCGATCCCAAGACCAACGAGTTCATCACGACCGATGCCGAGGGTAAGATCGTCCGTCCGCACACCGTGATCGCCCGTACCCGCGACTTCGACGGCTCCTTCGGCGCTCCCGCCGACGTGCCCGTCGAGGACGTCGACTACATGGACGTCTCGCCGCGTCAGATGCTCTCCGTCGCAGCCACGCTGATTCCGTTCCTTGAGCACGATGACGCCAAGCGTACGCTGATGGGCGCCAACATGCAGCGTCAGGCCGTGCCGCTGGTTCACCCCGCCGCTCCCTATGTCGGTACCGGCATGGAGCGTCGCGCCGCTCTGGACTCCGGCGAGGTCACCCTGGCCAAGAACGCCGGCGAGGTCATCTTTGCCGACGCCGCCAAGATCATCGTCAAGCATGCCGGCGGCATGGACGAGTACCACCTGGCCAAGTACCAGCGCTCCAACCAGTCCACCTGCATCAACCACCGTCCGCTCGTGCGCGTTGGTGACACCGTTGAGCAGGGCGAGCCTCTGGCCGACGGTCCTTCGACCGATCACGGCGAGCTCGCACTGGGTCAGAACCTCACCGTGGCCTACATGCCGTGGGAAGGCTTTAACTACGAGGACGGTATCGTCGTGTCCGAGCGCCTGGTGGCCGAGGACCTGCTGACGACCATCAACATCACCCGTCACGAGATCGACGCCCGCGACACCAAGCTCGGCCCCGAGGAGATCACCCGCGAGATCCCGAACCTCTCCGAGGACATGCTTGCCAACCTCGACGAGGACGGCATCATCCGCATCGGCGCCGAGGTCGGCCCTGGCGACATCTTGGTCGGCAAGGTCACGCCTAAGGGCGAGAGCGCTCTGACCGCCGAGGAGCGCCTGCTGCGCGCCATCTTCGGCGCCAAGGCCCACGACGTCCGCGACACCTCCCTTAAGATGCCTCACGGCGCTTACGGCCGCGTCATCGACGTCGTCCGCTTTAGCCGCGAGAACGGCGACGACCTGGCCCCCGGCGTCAACGAGCAGGTGCGCGTCTACGTCGCCCAGCGTCGTAAGATCCAGCAGGGCGATAAGATCGCCGGCCGCCACGGCAACAAGGGTGTTATCTGCAACGTTCTGCCGGTCGAGGACATGCCCTACATGGCTGACGGTACCCCGATCGACGTTATCCTCAACCCGCTGGGCGTTCCTTCGCGTATGAACGTCGGCCAGCTGCTCGAGTGCCACCTTGGCTGGGCTGCTGCGTGCGGTTGGGATACCGAGCAGGCCGACTCCGACAAGTACGTCCCCGGTCCGTTCTTCACCGCCACGCCCGTCTTCGACGGCGCCAAGGAGGACGAGATCGCCGAGGTCATCCGTCGTGCCAACAAGAACATGCTCAACAAGGCTACCGCTGCCTTTGGCGATCACATGCGCCCCGAGTTCGTCACCCAGCTTGACGAGCGCGGCAAGACCCGCCTGTTCGACGGCCGCACCGGCGAGGAGTTCCGCGAGCCCATTACCGTGGGTACGTCCTACATCCTCAAGCTCGGCCACATGGTCGACGACAAGATCCACGCCCGTTCGACCGGCCCTTACAGCCTGGTTACCCAGCAGCCTCTGGGCGGCAAGGCTCAGTTCGGCGGCCAGCGCTTCGGCGAGATGGAAGTTTGGGCACTGTACGCTTACGGTGCTTCCAACGTCCTGCAGGAGATCCTGACCGTCAAGTCCGACGATACCGTGGGCCGTGTCAAGACCTACGAGTCCATCGTCAAGGGCGAGAACGTTCCTGTCCCGGGTATCCCCGAGTCCTTCAAGGTTCTCGTCAAGGAGATTCGCTCCCTCGCACTGGACATCGAGCCCATGCACGATGCCGACGAGGACGCCTCCGCCCCTGTGACCGCCGAGGAGACCTCTGCTCTCGACGACCTGGCTGCGCTCGCCGGCGTTGACGCCGACGTCGAGGCCGAGGATGCCGAGACCGCCGAGGCACCCGAGGCTGTCGCCGCCACGACCACTGATAAGGAGTAGTTGACTGTGGCAGATTTCGAAGCTACTGATTTTGACTCGGTAAAGATCTCCCTTGCCTCCGCCGACCAGATCCGTTCCTGGTCGCACGGTGAGGTCAAGAAGCCGGAGACCATCAATTACCGTACCCTCAAGCCCGAGAAGGACGGCCTGTTCTGCGAGAAGATCTTCGGTCCCGCCAAGGACTGGGAGTGCTCCTGCGGCAAGTACAAGGGCATCCGCTTTAAGGGCATCGTCTGCGAGCGCTGCGGCGTCGAGGTCACCTCGGCCAAGGTGCGTCGCGACCGCATGGGCCACATCGAGCTCGCCGCTCCCGTGTCCCACATCTGGTACTTCAAGAGCCCCACGAGCTTCCCGATGAGCCGTATGCTCGACATCAAGTCCAAGGACCTCGAGAAGGTTCTGTACTTCGCCAGCTACATCATCACCGAGGTTGACTACGAGGCTCGCGAGGCCGACGCCGACGACCTGCGCGAGGAGCTCGCCGCCGATCTGGAAGAGATCGATGCCGAGTGCGCCCGCCAGATCGAGTCCCTCAAGGAGCAGGGCGACCCCGAGAACTTTGACGAGTTCTCCGACGAGGAGCCGCTGACCCCCGAGGAGATCGCCTCTGGCATCGTCGACATCGAGGAAGAGTGCAAGGACGAGAAGCAGCTCCGCACGGACGCCTTCAACGCCTTCATGAAGCTCAGCGAGCGCGACCTCATTTCCGATGAGCCGCTGTTCCGCGAGATGACCCGCTACTACTCGATGTACTTCAAGGGCGGCATGGGTGCCGAGGCCGTCCGCGACCTGCTCGCTGCCATCGACCTCCCCTCCGAGGCCGAGAAGCTCAAGGCCATCATCGCCGACGAGGATTCCCAGAAGCAGAAGCGCGAGAAGGCCGTTAAGCGCCTCGAGGTCGTTGACGCCTTCCTGAAGGGCGGCAACAGCCCCGCGAACATGATCCTGGACGTCATTCCGGTCATTCCGCCCGATTTGCGCCCGATGGTCCAGCTTGACGGTGGCCGTTTCGCCGCGTCCGACCTCAACGACCTGTATCGTCGCGTGATCAACCGTAACAACCGACTCAAGCGCCTGCTCGACCTGGACGCCCCTGCGATCATCGTGAATAACGAGAAGCGCATGCTCCAGGAGTCCGTGGACGCCCTGTTCGATAACGGCCGTCGTGGTCGCCCGGTCTCTGGCCGTGGCGGTCGCCCGCTCAAGTCGCTCGCCGAGGCCCTCAAGGGCAAGCAGGGTCGTTTCCGTCAGAACCTGCTGGGCAAGCGTGTCGACTACTCCGGCCGTTCGGTAATCGTTACCGACCCCAAGCTGCTGCTGCACCAGTGCGGTCTGCCCAAGACCATGGCGCTGGAGCTCTTCAAGCCCTTCGTCATGAAGCGCCTGGTCGAGCTTGGCAAGGTCGAGAACATCAAGGGCGCCAAGCGCGCTATCGACCGCGGTGCCACCTTTGTGTGGGATATCCTCGAAGAGGTCATCGACGGCCGCGTCGTGCTGCTCAACCGTGCACCGACCCTGCACCGTCTGTCCATCCAGGCCTTTGAGCCGGTGCTGGTCGAGGGCAAGGCTATCCACCTGCACCCGCTGGTCTGCTCGCCCTTCAACGCCGACTTCGACGGCGACCAGATGTCTGTCCACGTGCCGCTGTCCAGCCAGGCTCAGGCCGAGGCCCGCGTGCTCATGCTCTCTGCGAACAACCTGCGCTCGCCGGCATCCGGCAAGCCGGTCAACATCCCTTCGCAGGACATGATCATCGGTGTGTACTACCTCACCCAGGTTCGCGAGGGTCTGCCGGGCGAGAACCACGTGTTCTCGAGCTTCGACGACGCGCTGCACGCCTATGACTGCCGCTCCGAGGTCGACATGCAGGCCAAGATCCAGGTCCGCGTGTCCGCTGCCGATGCCAACGTCATCAACGAGGACGGCACCCGTATCTTCCGCGTCAAGAACGGCAAGAACGAGTTTGTCGACTACGACGTCACCGGCAACAAGACCGCGCGCTTCGAGACCTCTATCGGCCGCATCATCTTCAACCGCCAGTGCCTGCCCGAAGATTACGAGTTCATGAACTACAAGATGGTCAAGGGCGACGTGGCCAAGCTGGTTGCGGACTGCTGCGATCGCTATCCCGAGGCCAAGGTCGGCCCGATCCTCGACGCCATCAAGTACTCCGGCTTCCACTACGCTACCCGCGCCGGCCTCACCATCTCGGTGTGGGACGCTCTCATCCCTGCCGAGAAGCAGGAGCTGCTCGACCGCGCCCAGGCCAACGTCGACCAGATCAACGAGTACTTCGAGGAGGGCTTCATCAACGAGACGGAGCGCCACATCGAAGTCGTTAACGAGTGGACCGCTTGTACCGATAAGGTTGCAGCGCTCATGCTCGACATGTTCGACGAGGAGAACCCGCTGTACATGATGGCCGACTCCGGCGCCCGTGGTTCTAAGACCCAGCTGCGTCAGCTCGGCGGTATGCGTGGCCTGATGGCAGACATGTCCGGCGAGACGATCGACCTTCCCATTAAGGCGAACTTCCGCGAGGGCCTGCTGCCGCTCGAGTACTTCATTTCGACCTACGGCGCCCGTAAGGGCCTGGTCGATACCGCATCCCACACCTCGGACTCTGGTTACCTGACCCGTCGTCTGGTCGACGTGGCCCAGGACGTCATCGTCCGCGAGGAGGACTGCGGTACGCACGAGGGCGTCACCTACAACCTCATCATCCCCGGCACCACTGACCTCAACACCGACCTCGTCGGCCGTTGCTTCATCGAGGACGTCGTGGCTCCCGATGGCACCGTGCTCTTTGAGCAGGACGGCTACATCGAGAAGGTCGCCGACATCCAGAAGATGGTCGATGCGGGCCTCAAGAAGGTCAAGCTTCGCGCGCTGCTCACCTGCCGCTCCAAGTACGGCGTGTGCCAGAAGTGCTACGGCTGGGATCTTTCCACCCGTCGTCCGGTCGCCATCGGTACTGCCGTCGGCATTATTGCCGCCCAGTCCATCGGCGAGCCCGGTACGCAGCTTACGATGCGTACCATTCACTCCGGCGGCGTCGCTGGCGTCGACGATATTACGCAGGGTCTGCCTACGGTCAGCCGTATGTTCGATATCGTCGGCAACGTCAACGAGAAGATCCTGGGTCGCGAGGCCGAGCTGGCTCCGTACTCCGGCCACCTCTCGATTAAGCCCGAGAAGTCCGAGTACGTGCTGACGCTCACCGACTCCGAGGATCACACCCGTGTCCTCGACGAGCGTCGCGTCCCCGCTTCGGTGCGCTTCATGCCCGAGATCGAGGACGGCTGCGAGGTTCGCGCCGGCGACCAGATCACCAAGGGCTTCGTCAACTTCCGCAACCTGCGCAAGCTGACCGACATCGAGTCGACGATGCACACCTTCGTCGAGAGCGTCAAGGACGTCTACACCAGCCAGGGCGTCGACCTGAACGACAAGCACATCGAGGTGCTCGCACGTCAGATGCTGCGTCGCGTTCAGATCACCAACCCCGGCGACTCCAAGTACCTGCTTGGTCAGTACGTCGACCGCTACGAGTTCGCCGACGAGGTCGAGCGCGTTGCCCGTCTGGGCGGTCAGGCTCCCGTGGCCGAGCCCGTCATCCTGGGTACGCTCAAGGTCGCGTCCAACATCGACTCCTGGCTGTCGAGCGCTTCGTTCATCCGTACTGCCGGCGTCCTTACCGAGGCTGCCATTGAGGGCAAGGTCGACCACCTGCTCGACCTTAAGTCCAACGTCATCGTCGGTAAGAAGATCCCGGCTGGTACCGGCCTCAAGCCGTACGCTAACGCCAAGCTGACGTATCGTACGGCCGACGGCTACGTGGACATCGACGGCCCGGCTTCGCCCAACGCCAAGTCGCTGCCCGAGTGGGCTCCTGTGGAGCTCAAGGACCTGGACGAGCAGCTCCCGCAGCAGCTCGACTGGGCCGGCTACGACGAGTTCGGTGGTGCTGACGGTTCGTTCACCCGCAACGGCCACACCATCTCCGCCGAGAAGGCTCGCCTGTACCTGTTCGACGACCTGGGCGTGTCGCAGCGCTGGACCAACAAGTTCAGCGAGGTCGGCATCGAGACGGTCGGCGACCTGGTCGGCAAGTCCGAGGAGGATCTGCTGCGCATCGATGGCATCGGTGCCAAGGCGATCGAGGAGCTCCGTGACGGTCTGGAGGCCCACGACCTGCTCTACATCCTCGAGAACAACGACGACGTTGCCGACGAGGAAGACCTCTCGCAGCTGCTGCAGATGGTCTTTAGCCCCGACGGTCCGGACGACATCCTGCTGGGCACCTCTGCCGCGCCGACGCATCACGCCGACGCCGACGAGGAGCTCCTGGGTGCTCCGATCGACGACAAGAAGGCTCCCGCCAACGGTGCCATCAACGAGGACATGGCTTCCCTCGACGAGCTGCTCAACCAGCTCGTAGACACCGACGACGCCGAAGAGGCCAAGGACAACGACGAGGAGTAATTAGTTCCGCCGTTCTAACGAACGGCGGCGACCTCCGTCGCTGCGCGGCCCCCAGAGCTACAATCTGTCATTCAAAAGGCAGGGCATGACCAAAAGGTCAATGCCCTGCCTTTTTCATGCCACCTTGTACGCTCTGGGGGCCGCTCGCTTGCGTATGCTCAACCTGTTGCGTTCCGTTGATCCCTTGCCAATAAGGGACAGAGTCATTTTGATAGGTTATTCCTGCTTGAATTTGAAACATTCCGTTCGGTCAAAGCGTATCTATGGTGAGGGCCTCATCGAGAACAATTAACGTCACCGGGAGGTGATTATGGAAGAACAAGCATTTAGACAGGCGGTCGAGGATCACCGTGATGTCGTGTTTCGAATCGCATTGACGTACCTGCGCGATCGTGCCGACGCCGACGATGTTGCCCAGGATGTCTTTCTTAAGCTGCTTAAAAGCGATGGACATTTTGAAAGTTGGGAACATCTTCGTCGATGGCTTATCCGGGTCACGATCAATGAATGCAAATCGCTCTTTCGAAAGCCATGGAGGCGTGTGGAGGATATTGAGAACCTGGCCGATTCGCTTTCGGCGGCGCAGGATGAGACCAAGGCGGTCCTGTCAGACGTTATGCGACTTCCGGAGCGATTCCGCGTTCCCATCGTGCTCTATTACTATCTGGGCTTTTCGACCTCAGAGATTGCCGAGTTGTTGCATGTACCAGCCGCGACCGTTCGAACGCGTTTGGCTCGCGGCAGGTCGAAGCTCAAGTTCATCCTAGAGGAGGGCGACCGTGAAATCCAATCAAATCAAGCAGGCCTTCGAGTCCATCCAAGCCGATAGCAATCTTGCAGATCGCGTCCTTAATACTGCTGCGGGTGAGCCGCTTCATCGAAAGGGCCACGCGAAGCCTCTCTATGTTGCCGTAATCGGGTGTCTTGTCGGAGTGTTGGCGACCGGAGGGGTCGCCTACGCAGTTATCAATTCCAGCTATTTTGCCTCAGCTTGGGGAAACCACGGCAACGGGGATTCCATTACCTGGACCAACGGCGGCTCATCGGGAACTAAATATACCTACACCAGAGAGTTTGGCGATGGCATCGCGCCCCAAAGCCTGGAAGGCGCAGTCCAGGAGGTTAATCTGTCCGTCGAGGGCAACGGCTATACGCTTGATATCCATGAGATGGCAATCGACCAAAACGGCTGCGGAGCCGTGACGTTTACGTTGTCCAATCCAAATGGAGTTAACTACTACAAGCCAGCAGCAGAGATTGGCGAACTTGTTCTCTATGGTGAAGAAGAGCAGGGCATCGGCACGCCCGATATGAAGTTCGGCGAGGAATGGCCTGACACACGCAGCACAATTGATAAGGACACATCAAGCGATACTGTCATTAATGGCACGATGTACTTTGCCGCTATGGATCGCGAGCGAGATTTGCAACATGCTGTCACCTGGAATATCCATTGGACCGAGGGTGAAGGTGAGAGTGCGAGGCGGTTTGAGGCGTCGACACCCGAGTTCAATATTGGAGCGTACGTCGATACAAAGGAACTCCGCTCCGGTGACTCGCCTCTTGAGATTAGCCCGTTTTCCATCCAGACGCACATCGATGATTTGGGCTATGAAGCAGTTGATAATAAGCTGACCATCAGCTACAAGGATGGATCGGAGCAGATTATCGAAGATGACGACGCAGGGCTGTTCAACTTATATTTTTCTTATGCGCGCAATAGCGGAGAGAACATCTGGGTGCCAACGAAGTTGATTGATGTCGACCAAGTGGTCTCAGTAACGCTTGAGGGCACACGCTGCACTTCAACAGGAGAGACCGAAACAGAAGTACCCTTTACCATCGTTTATTCGTAAAGTCTGGGCCGCTTCCCAAGAGGGGAAGCGGCCTTTTTAGCGTTATATGGACGAGTGGATTGGACGTTATTCGTCTGATTCTCGGAAGAACGTGGCAAATGGATGCGGATCACCGTGAAGAGTGGCGTTTTCCCAGATAAAACCGACCAAAATAAACCTGTCCCTTTTTTGGCAGGTAGCGTTGCCCTAACGAGCACGTCGGATTCCCGGGCCCGGGGGGGGGGGGGGGGGGGGGGGTTGGGGGGGGGGGGGGGGGGGGGGGGGGCGGGCGGGGGGGGGGGGGGGGGGGGGGGGGGGGGGGGGGGGTGCGGGGGGCCGTGGTTTTACGTTTTTCGCGTGTGCCGCTGGTGCCGGAGGCCACTTAATGTGGCCTCCGTGCGAGCCAGGACTGTAGAGCAGCAAACTTAACCCCTGTGCCGCCCGGTCCGGGAATCCGCCCAAGCGCACAGGAGGGGATTCCTTTTGTGTAGGCTTTGCGGAAATGCGGCTATTTTAGGATACGCCCGGCGGCGTGGTCTGTTGACGGCACAGCTAACGCCACGTATCCTATCGAACTGCGTGTTTCGTAGGGGGATGCTGACCCCTCGATTCAAGCCGTTGCACTTTACAGAAAGCTGGAATCATTCGAGAAGGAGTACGCTTTGCCTACTATTAACCAGCTGGTTCGCCAGGGCCGTCGTTCCGTGCCCAAGAAGTCCAAGAACGCTGCTCTGCAGCACAACTCCCAGAAGCGCGGCGTGTGCACCCGTGTCTTCACCACGAGCCCCAAGAAGCCGAACTCGGCTCTTCGTAAGGTTGCCCGTGTTCGCCTTGTCAACGGCATCGAAGTTACTGCCTACATCCCGGGTGAGGGCCACAACCTGCAGGAGCACTCCATCGTGCTCGTCCGCGGCGGTCGTGTCCGTGACCTCCCTGGTGTCCGTTATCACGTCATCCGTGGCGCCTACGACGCTGCTCCGGTCCAGAACCGTATGCAGGCCCGTTCCAAGTACGGTGCTAAGCGCCCCAAGGCTAAATAAGCCAGATAACGTTTTGATACTTTCGCCGTGTGCCGCCTAAGCGCCGCACGGTAGACACTTAAGGAGATTTCACATGCCGCGTCGTGCAGCAGCTAATCGTCGTGAGGTTCAGCCTGACGCCGTTTACAACAACCGCCTGGTGACTCAGCTCATCAACAAGGTCCTTCTTGACGGCAAGAAGGCCACCGCTGAGCGCATCGTTTACACCGCTTTCGAGATCGTTGCCGAGAAGTCCGAGGGTGGCGACGCTCTCGCTACCTTCAAGAAGGCTATGGACAACGTCAAGCCCACGCTCGAGGTTAAGCCCAAGCGTGTCGGTGGCGCTACCTATCAGGTCCCGATGGAGGTCAACTCCCGTCGTTCCACCGCTCTGGGCATCCGCTGGATCGTCAACTTCTCCCGCGCTCGCAAGGAGAAGACCATGGCCGAGCGTCTCGCCAACGAGATCCTCGACGCTTCCAACGGCCTGGGCGCTTCCGTCAAGAAGCGTGAGGACGTCTTCAAGATGGCCGAGGCCAACCGCGCGTTCTCTCACTATCGTTGGTAAGTTAAGGTAAGGAACTAACATGGCTAAGCCTAAGTACAAGCTTTCCGATACCCGTAACATCGGCATCATGGCTCACATCGATGCCGGTAAGACCACCACGACCGAGCGTATTCTTTACTACACCGGCAAGACCCACAAGATCGGTGAGGTCCATGAGGGCGCTGCCACCATGGACTGGATGGTTCAGGAGCAGGAGCGCGGCGTAACCATTACCTCCGCTGCTACCACCTGCTTCTGGAACAAGGACGGTAAGGACTACCGCATCCAGATCATCGACACCCCGGGCCACGTTGACTTCACCGCCGAGGTGGAGCGCTGCCTGCGCGTCCTCGATGGCGCTGTCGCCGTCTTCGACGCCGTTGCCGGCGTTCAGCCCCAGTCTGAGACCGTTTGGCGTCAGGCTTCCACCTTCAACGTCCCCCGCATCGCCTTCATCAACAAGTATGACCGCGTGGGCGCTGACTTCTTCAACGCTATCGAGACCATGAAGGATCGTCTCGACGCCAACGCCGTGGCCGCTCAGGTCCCGATGGGCGCCGAGGACAACTTCTGGGGCGTCATCGACCTGGTCACCATGACTGCATGGGACTTCAAGGCCGACGAGAAGGGCATGACCTACCCCGAGCCGATGGACGAGATCCCGGCTGAGTTTGCCGACATCGCTGCCACCAAGCGCGAGGAGCTCCTCGACGCTGCTGCCAGCTTTGACGACGAGCTCATGGAGAAGATTCTCATGGAGGAGGACTTCACCGTCGAGGAGCTCAAGGCTGCTCTGCGCAAGGGCGTTCTGGCCAACGAGCTCAACCTCGTCTTCGTGGGTTCCGCCTACAAGAACAAGGGCGTTCAGGAGCTGCTCGACGCTGTCGTCGACTACCTGCCCAGCCCGCTCGACGTCGAGGCCGTCACCGGTACCGATCCGGACACCGGCGAGGAGATTCAGCGTCATCCTTCCTTCGACGAGCCCTTCTCCGGCCTGGTCTTCAAGATCATGACCGACCCGTTCGTCGGTAAGCTCACCTATGTCCGCGTTTACTCCGGCCGCGCCGAGTCCGGCTCCTACGTGGTCAACGCTTCCAACGGTCAGCGCGAGCGCCTCGGCCGCATCCTCGAGATGAACGCCGCCGAGCGTATCGACCGTGACGACGCTGCCGCTGGCGACATCGTCGCTTGCGTCGGCTT
The DNA here is from genome assembly GCA_900544845.1 of uncultured Collinsella sp. Taxonomy (GTDB): domain Bacteria; phylum Actinomycetota; class Coriobacteriia; order Coriobacteriales; family Coriobacteriaceae; genus Collinsella. The sequence goes on from UQWV01000037.1 coordinate 15,498, forward strand.
CAAGAACTCCACCACCGGTGACACCCTGTGCGCCGAGGGCAAGGAGATCGTCCTCGAGAAGATCGAGTTCGCTAAGCCCGTTATCGACGTTGCCATCGAGCCCAAGACCAAGGCCGAGCAGGACAAGATGTCCCTGGCTCTGACCAAGCTCGCCGAGGAGGACCCGACCTTCCAGGTGTCCACCAACCACGAGACCGGCCAGACCATCATCGCCGGCATGGGCGAGCTGCACCTCGAGATCATCGTCGACCGTCTGCTCCGCGAGTTCAAGGTTGACGCTAACGTTGGTAAGCCCCAGGTTGCCTACCGCGAGACCGCTGGTCACGACGTCGAGAAGGCTGAGGGCAAGTTCGTCCGTCAGTCCGGCGGTCGCGGTCAGTACGGCCACGCCGTCATCAAGCTCGAGAAGATGGAGGAGGGCTTCGGCTACGAGTTCGTCAACGCTATCGTCGGCGGCGTCGTGCCCAAGGAGTACATCCCGTCCATCGACAAGGGCATCCAGGAGGCCCTGAACACCGGTGTTATCGCCGGCTTCCCGGTCCTCGACGTTAAGGTCACCCTGTTCGACGGTTCTTACCACGAGGTCGACTCCTCCGAGGCCGCCTTCAAGATCGCCGGTTCCATGGCTATCAAGGACGCCCTCAAGAAGTCCGATCCGCAGCTGCTCGAGCCGATCATGGCTGTCGAGGTTGAGACCCCCGAGCAGTACATGGGCGACGTTATGGGCAACCTCTCCGGTCGCCGCGGCAAGATCGAGGGCATGGAGGATCGCAAGAACAGCAAGCTCATCCGTGCCAAGGTGCCGCTGGGCGAGATGTTCGGTTACGCTACCGACCTTCGCTCCCAGACCCAGGGCCGTGCATCCTACACGATGCAGTTCGACTCTTATGAGCCCGCGCCCAAGTCCATCGTGGACGAGGTCATGAGCAAGAACGCCTAAGTTCGAGCTCCCTGTTACGTAATCCGCGAGAACATCTCTCGCACTCTTTGGAGGTTTAAGTTGGCTACCCAGAAGATCCGCATTCGCCTCAAGGGCTATGATCACGAGGTCGTCGATCAGTCCGCGAAGCTCATCGTCGAGACCGCTCAGAAGACCGGCGCTCGCGTTTCCGGTCCTGTCCCCCTGCCCACCGAGCGCAACCTGTACACGGTTATCCGCTCGCCGCACGTGAACAAGGACTCCCGTGAGCAGTTCGAGATGCGCACCCACAAGCGCCTCATCGACATCCTCGACCCCACCTCGGGCACCGTTGATTCGCTCATGCGTCTCGACCTCCCCGCTGGCGTCGACATCGACATCAAGCTCTAAGCGATATCGCTCATAGCTTATAGAGCCCCGCTGCCATCTTGGTAGCGGGGCTCTTTTGTTTTGAGTTTAGATTTTGGGATAGCGAATTCGTCTGCCGAGCTGATGGCTGCGGCGCCCTATTCGCTCAGGGGGCGCAAGGACGCTTCTTCGAAGTGGAAGACGCACAAGCCGCTCTCGGTCTCAATGCTTGCGCGGCCGCAATCGTCGACCGTTCTAAATATGCCGCGTGCCAGCTCGTCTCCAGCGGGGGAGCGGGCGATAACGTGCTCCCCAATCCAATTGAGGTGTGCGACATATTCGTCGTGGACGGGCGCGAGCGGTCCGGCGTTTTCTTCCATGGCGTTGAGGCGCTCTGCCCAGGTATCTACAGCGTCTATAACTGCGTGATAGACCTCATCGAGGAGCATGTCGACGGCGGGAACGCTCTCGTTGAGGTCCGAGAGGCCAATTGCCGCCAGGCCGCCATCGGGCACCTCTTGGGGCGTGTAGTTTACGTTGACACCAATGCCGCAGACGGCGAAAGGTTTGCCTTCGTTATCGCGTGCGGCCTCGACCAGAATGCCGCCGAGTTTGCGTCCTCGCGCGACCAGGTCGTTGGGCCATTTGAGGCCAATCTCGTTTGCAAGACCTTGCTTTTCGAGTGCTTCGAGCACCACTAGGCCGCTGACGGCGGCAAGACCAGAGTACTTTGCGGGATTAACGCATGGACGCAGGACAATCGAAAGCAATAGGTTGCCGGCGGTTGAATCCCACTTGTGGCCGCGCCGGCCGCGTCCTGCCGTTTGCGCGCGGGCGGCAAGTCCTGTGCCGTGCGGCGCTCCCTGTTTTCCTGCCTCGAGCAGGTCATCGTTGGTCGATCCGGTTACGTCGACAATCGTTAATTGGGCATCCATAGCGGCTGCTACCTCCTTATTGAATAAGTGAATGACGCAATGGTGTCGAGAGATAGACACAATGTGAAGCCTTTGTCGCATTTGGACAATTTAATGTTAACACGTCAACAAAGACTGAAATGCGTTATCCTCTCTTGGTCGATGTAAACACGTCAACAACTCAAAGGAGGTTAGTGATGGGTTTCACGATTCTTGGAACAGGCTCGGCGCTTCCTGAACGCAGCGTTTCCAATGACGAGCTGTCTGAGTTCCTCGATACCTCGGATGAGTGGATTTTTACCCGCACGGGTATCAAGAGCCGCCACGTCTGCACCACCGAGTCACTTGACGACCTTGCCGTAGCGGCGAGTGAGCGGGCACTCCAGGTGTCCGGAATCGACGCGAGCCAGCTGGATCTGATCGTCTGTTCGACGACGACGGGTGACCACCTTGTTCCCGCTGAGGCGTGTGCCGTTGCTGAGCGACTAGGCGCGACGTGCCCTGCCTTCGATGTCTCGGCGGCTTGTGCCGGCTTCGTATTTGCGCTCGATGTCGCCGAGGGCTATATCGCCCGCGGTCGCGCCGAGCGCGTGCTTGTCGTTGCTGCCGAGCAGATGACGCGCGCGCTCGACTGGACCGACCGTGCCACCTGCGTGCTCTTTGGCGATGGGGCAGGCGCCGCAGTGATTGAGGCTGGGGGAGACAGTCCCCTTGCCGTTGAGCTTTCGACGGCGCCCGACGTCGAGACGTTGCGCGTTCCCGGTCTGGTCGGTACCTCGCCGTTTAAGGCTTCCGCAGATAGCGCGAGCGTGCTGTCCATGAATGGCCGCCGCGTGTTCAAGTTCGGCGTCAACGCCATCTGCGACACGGTCCATAAGCTTGCGATCGATGCGGGCATTTTGGTCGAAGACATCGATCATTTTGTATTCCATCAGGCTAACGAACGAATCCTGAGCCAGGCGGTCAAGCGCCTGGGCGTGCCGGACGAGCGCGTGGTTCGCACGTTGCGCGAGACCGGCAACATTTCGAGCGCATGCATTCCGCTTGCCCTCGACCGGCTGGCAAACGCCGGTGCACTTCACACAGGCGACACCATCGCCTTGGTTGGATTTGGCGCCGGTCTGGATATAGGTGGCTATCTGCTTCGTTGGAAGTAGTCGCACATAGGAAATAAAAACGCCCTAGGGCACAACCAAAGGAGAACTACCATGGCAGATCAGAAGACCTTCGAGCGCGTTTGCGACGTTATCCGCGAGACCGCCGGTCTTGACGATGTCGAGATGAAGCCCGAGTCCACGCTCGAGGAGATTGGTCTCGACAGCCTGGGCACCGTCGAGATCCTCGTTGCCGTCGAGGACGAGTTTGGCATCCAGCTCGATACCGAGGAGAACCCCAAGACGGTCGGCGAGTTCGCCGATACGGTCGAGGCGGCATTGGAGAAGTAGAGATGCTCAAGACTCCTCTCTGCGATCTGCTCGGCATCGAAAAGCCCGTGTTCCAGGGCGGTATGGCCTGGATTGCCGATGCCTCGCTGGCGTCCGCAGTGTCCGAGGCGGGTGGCTTAGGCATCATCGCGGCCATGAACGCCGACGCCAACTGGCTGCGCGACCAGATTCACGAGCTGCGCGCCAGGACGGATAAACCCTTTGGCGTCAACGTCATGCTCATGAGCCCGTTTGCCGACGAGGTCGCGCAGGTCGTGATTGACGAGCGAGTGCCGGTCGTCGTGACGGGTGCCGGTAATCCCACCAAGTACATGAAAGCTTGGAACGATGCGGGCATCAAGGTCATCCCCGTTGTGGCTTCGGTGGCGCTCGCCCGTCTCGTGGCGCGTCGTGGAGCCACGGCGGTTGTTGCCGAGGGCACCGAATCGGGCGGCCATATTGGCGAGACCTCGACGATGGCACTGGTACCGCAGGTCGTCGATGCGGTCGACATTCCCGTCGTGGCTGCCGGCGGTATTGCCGACGGCCGCGGCGTGGCGGCCGCCTTTATGCTGGGCGCTGCCGGCGTCCAGGTGGGTACGCGCTTTCTGGTCGCAGACGAGTGCACCGTCTCGGAGCAGTACAAAGAGATGATCCTGAAGGCCAACGACACTTCGACGCGTGCGACCGGTCGCTCGACGGGACATCCAGTGCGCGCCCTCAAGAGCCCCTTCACCAACGCCTATGCCAAGAGCGAGGGTTCCGGCGCGAGTGCCGAGGAGCTCGGTACTATGGGAACCGGTGCGCTGCGTAAGGCCGCCAAGGACGGCAACTACGAAGAGGGTTCGTTTTTGTGTGGACAGATTGCCGGCATGGTCAACGAGCGTCAGAGCGCACGCGAAATCGTTGACGATCTGGTCGATGGCGCCGAGCGCGTCCTGAAGGGTGCGTCCGCATGGGTAGCGTAGCGTTTCTGTTTGCCGGCCAGGGTGCCCAACACCCCGCGATGGGCGTCGACCTGGTCGAGGCATCGCCGGCGGCTGCCGAGGTGTTCGCGATCGCCGACGAGGTGCGCCCGGGGACCAGCGAGCAGTGCCGGAGCGCCTCCAAGGAGGAGCTCTCGCAGACCGAGAACACGCAGCCTTGCGTGTTCGTGCACGACTTGGCTGTCGCCGTCGCCCTGCGCGAGCGCGGCGTGGTGCCTGCCGCCTGTGCGGGATTCTCGCTGGGCGAGGTCGCTGCACTCACCTTTGCGGGGGCATTCGATACGCGAGCGGGTTTTGAGCTTGTGTGTGAGCGCGCGGCATTGATGGCCACGGCGGCCGAGCGTCACCCCGGCGGCATGCGCGCCGTCATCAAACTTGATGCTGCGCAAGTCGAGAACCTGGCTGCGCAGGCCGGCGAGGACTGCTGGCCGGTCAACTACAACAGTCCCCAGCAGACGGTTGTGGCCGGAGCGCCCGATGCGCTGCAGACCCTCGACGTCCTAGTAAAAGAGGCTGGCGGCCGCGCCATGAAGGTCGCGGTGTCGGGTGCATTTCATAGCCCCTATATGGCCGAGGCGACAGAGGGGCTGGCGACGTATATCCAAGCCGG
>UQWV01000038.1 GCA_900544845.1 uncultured Collinsella sp.
CCTCTCGGCGGCCTTGCGAAAAACAAATCCAAGTTAGACCATTTCAAATGGTTCGATGTCTGCCCGGATGCGACACTGAAGTAAGTGTCCATCCTCGCAGTATCCGGTTCTCAAGGTGCACGCTTTGCGGCTCATCCGGTCCGACCGGGCCGCGCGGCAAGGAGATATATTGCCAGACCGCGAAGCCCTGTGGGACGTCAATTCCACTCTTCACAAGTCCTACACAACATATTGCTTTCTATAGGTAATAGAAAGACTGGTGTGGATCTTCCGCACGTATCAGATGATGACCCTTTGGTTCGGGAATATATAGAGATCGGTCACCTGTAAGTGTTTATCTACCCGCGCTTTTAGCAATGTAGACCAGCGCTTTCGATAAAAAAAGAGGGAGCGCCGCGCACAACGCGACACTCCCCTAGCGATTCAAGAGAATCTATTAGGCCTCGAGAGCCTTCTTGGCGATGGTAGCCAGCTCGTTGAAGGACTCGATGTCCTCGTAAGCCATCTGAGCCAGGACCTTGCGGTCGAGCTCGATGCCGGCAACCTTCAGGCCGTGCATGAACTGAGAGTAAGAGATGTCGTTCAGACGAGCAGCAGCGTTGATACGAGTGATCCAGAGAGAACGGATCTCGCGCTTCTTGTTGCGGCGATCACGATACTGATACTGCAGGGAGTGCTGGACCTGCTCTTTAGCATGCTTGTAAGTACGCGAAGCGGCACCGTAGTAACCCTTCGCACGGTGCATAACGGTACGGCGCTTCTTCTTGGCGGCAACAGCGCGCTTAATACGTGCCATGTTCTATCAACTCCTAGACGGTAAAACGAAAAACGGGAACGCGAACTTAGGCGAGACGCGACTTGATGACCTTGCGGTCGGCAGCGGCGATCTCGGTCTCCTGACGGAAGCCACGCTTACGCTTGGTGGACTTCTTGCTCAGGATGTGGCTCTTGAAAGCCTTGGCGCGCATAAGCTTGCCGGTACCAGTCTTGCGGAAACGCTTCTTGGTGCCGCTGTGGGACTTCATCTTAGGCATGAAATACTCCTTAATCGGTTACAGAACACTAGTTACTTGGTATCGCTTGCCGCTTTATCCTCATCGAAGGCGCCCTTAATCGGGGCGAGCAGCATAAGCATGTTACGGCCTTCCATCTTAGGCTTGGACTCGACCGTAGCGTAAGGCTTGAGATCCTCGGCGAGACGCTCGAGAACGTTAAGGCCCTGCTCCGGGTGAGCCATCTCACGGCCGCGGAACATGATGGTGATCTTAACGCGTGCGCCCTTCTTGAGGAAACGCAGAACGTGGCCCTTCTTGGTCTCGTAGTCGCCAACGTCGATCTTGGGTCGGAACTTCATTTCCTTGACCTCGACCTTGGACTGGTTCTTACGAGCAGCCTTGGCCTTCATGGCCTGCTGATACTTGAACTTACCGTAGTCCATGACCTTGCAGACCGGCGGCTCCGCGTTGGGAGCGATCTCGACCAGGTCGAGACCCTGATCGTCGGCGACGCGCTGAGCATCGCGGATGGCGAACAGGCCGAGCTGAGAGCCATCGACGCCAATCAAACGGCACGAAGATGCAGTAATCTCGTCGTTGATGCGGGTGTCATCAGACTTAGCTATTTTCCCTACCTCCATTCATAAAAAAATAACCCGGCGCTTCTCAGCAACCAGGTCGTACACATAGACATCCTCGATTTGAGGAAGGTAATCTAAGTTGTATGACCAGTCAGCTGCTCATTGGCGCCAAAAGGTGGGAACCCTCGGGTTCCTCTTTAGGGCATTGCGGGAACAACGCCTTGTGGATAATAACACGTACAGCGCGTTATCACATTACGTACACGAAAAAGGGGCCTTAACCCCCTTGAACGCTCGCTTGCATGTATGGCACTCGAGGCGAGACCGAAGGGCCTTCGCTTCGCGAAGTCCCGGGCTTCGGGCGCGTGGCGCCCTCGCCGCGCTCCGCTTCAAACAGGCCACAGGCCTGTTTGCTTAACGCTTCGTGCGCTCACGCGAGTTCGGCACGAAAAAGGGGGCCGCAACCCCCCTTGAACGCTCACTTGCATGTATGGTGCCCGAGGCGAGACTCGAACTCGCACGTTGTTGCCAACGGTGGATTTTGAGTCCACTGCGTCTGCCAATTCCGCCACTCGGGCACGTAATGCGTGAGTTAGTTTATCACAGCTTTCTACCGATTAGTCCGAAAATGGAACTTCGAGCATTTCGATGAGTTCGACCGTGCGGAGCATCTCACGCTGACGGCATCCGCGACCGTCGACAGAAGCCTCACCCATCTGGTTATCGTAAGGGTCCTCGCGCATGCCGTCAAAAGAGGGCTCAAACTCTGCCTGGAATCGATTGTTGGCCACCATACGCCACGGGTCGAGATTGCCAAAGTAGTGGCGGCGGCGCCACTCCTCCCCCATCCTGCGAGCAGAAGATCCAAATGACACGTCGGCGTTGAGCCAACCGGTCTGCGGCGTATAGAACTCTGCCCAGTCGTGCGACCCCACCGAATCGGGCGCAACATACAGGCCGCTCTGCCAACGGGCAGGCACGCCCGCGATACGGCACATGGTGATAAACGTGAGCGCCATAACGCCGCAATCGCCGCGGAGCGAATGCGCGCAGTCATCGGCAATAGATCCCAAAAGCAAGTACGGCGGCTGATAACGATAGTCGATATGCTGCGTCAGATAATCATAGATAGCACGGGCGCGATCGAGCGGATCCTCGAGTCCGTCAACAACACCGGCCGTCAGCTGCTGCAGATACGGCGTGAATGCAATGTGCGGACGATCCTCGGAAATATCCTCGGGCAGAGGCGCGTCCATACGCGGATGAACCGGAAGTGTGCCACCGTAGACATCACAATAAGCAGCATCGATGTGATAACGATAAGTCACCGAGAATGAGCGCTCACTCGAAGAAGACCACGAGGCGGTACGCGCCGAAGCGTTCGCGGGAGCAACAGCACCCTCCGGCGTCATGTCGAGAATCTCGACCCGAGACTGCTGACGACAGGCAGCCGCGACGGGAAGCCAAGCGCAAACGGTCTCCCCCTCCAGAGCGCCGGGGACAGACAAGGACGCCTTAAGCGTAATAACGCGAGTCAATCCGTTTTGCGACTCCATCTCCTTGAGCATCTCGTTGCGCAGCGCTATTCCGTCCGTAGAATCGGGACGCATGCCGGGGACCTCTTTGGGATATACGCGAAGCGAATCGAGGAAGTTATCGAGAACGAACAGCTCGCCATCGATAAAGCGCCAGTCAATACGCTCACGGTCAATCAGGTCGTCAAACTGCTCCTCGGTAAACTCAGGCCACTCCTCGCGAATCATCGCAATAGCTCGATCGCGCGACACCGAAAAATGAAGCGGCGTCTCAAGCATGCGATACCGCTCGGCACGAACGCAGGCAGCAAGCGAGGGATCGGGGTCTTGGGCAAATAGGCGGTCGCAAGCCTCAATAGCCTGCGAAAGATACCCCGCGTCCTTTAAACGCAGAATCTCGGGTGGCAAGCCAACATCTAGAAAACGGAAGTCATCATTGCAAACATCAACAGAGCAACCAACCGGCCCCTCGTCAATAACCTTCCCATCCGAAGGCAGCACATTAACAACAGCCATACCAAACTCCAAGTCATTAGAACTCTTGAAGCCCATTGTAGCGAGATAAAAAAGAAAGCCCCAACAAGGGAGCCATCAACACCGCCGAGCGGTAGTCAAAATATGAATCCAGCCCAGTAACCCTGTAGCGAGTTAACGAAGGAGGCCCCGTTCACCCGAAGCTTTTCCCATTGCGCGACTTCTGGCAAAGCCAGGTGAGCGCAAGGGAAAAGCGTAGGGTGAACGGGGCCTCCGACGGGAAAGTTAAACCGCTACTTACGCCTTGTTGACGGAGCCAAACTCCTCCATGAGCTCCTTGGTGCGGGCAACGATGTTGTCGCGACCAGGCTTGAGGAGCTTGCGGGGGTCGAAGCCCTTGCCCTGCTGATCCTTGCCAGCCTCGATGTACTCGCGAACGCCCTTGGCGAAGACGAGCTGCAGGTCGGTGTTGACGTTGATCTTGGAGATACCCAGGGAGATGGCCTTCTTGATCTGATCCTCGGGGATGCCGGTGCCACCATGCAGAACGAGGGGCAGGTCGCCGGTCTGAGCCTTGATCTCGCCCAGACGCTCGAAGGAAAGGCCAGCCCAGTCGGCGGGGTACACGCCGTGGATGTTGCCGATACCGCAGGCGAGGAAGTCGACGCCCAGGTCAGCAATCTGCTTGCACTCAGCGGGGTCAGCGAGCTCGCCGTTGGAGGTCACGCCGTCCTCGGTGCCGCCGATACCGCCGACCTCGGCCTCGATGGACATGCCCTTGGAGTGGGCAAGCTCAACGAGCTCCTTGGTGCGGTCGAGGTTAAGCTGGAAGGTCTCCTCGTGAGAGCCGTCATACATGATGGACGTGAAGCCGGCCTCGATGCACTTGAAGCAGTCCTCGTAAGAACCGTGATCGAGGTGAAGGGCGACGGGAACGGTAACGCCCGTGGCCTCGACGGCAGCCTTGACCATGTCGGCGCAGACCTTGAAACCGCCCATCCACTTAGCGGCACCAGCGGTGCACTGAAGGATCAGCGGAGACTTGGCCTCCTCGGCGGCCTGGAGAATAGCCAGGGTCCACTCGAGGTTGTTGGTGTTGAAGGCACCGAGAGCGTACTTGCCGGCCTCGGCCTTCTTGAGCATGTCTGCTGCGTTGACGAGCATAAAAGAAACCTCCTGTAAGGTTGCTCCGATAACGCCTGAGATTTTACCACGACATACCCGAGCATAAACGTTCGTTTGTTCACGAATACCATCCGATTGGACAAATTTTGACCGTTTGCCCCACAGAATCGACCCACTGGGGAAAATAGCTTGACGATTGAGCGGTCTTCGTGGTTCGAAAGACGGCTTCGAGCCTACATCTGCATAAACGGATTCTGCATAAGTTCGCGCGCCATCGTGGTCGAATCGCCATGGCCCGTCAAGCAAACGGTATCGGGCGGAAGCGTCTTGGCAAGTTTGGAGAGCGAGCGCATAATCGCTGCCTCGTCACCGCCGGAAAGATCGGTACGACCGTGGCTGCCCGGGAAAAGCGTGTCGCCCACAAAGGCGATGTTCCCCTGCTCGGTCGCGGCGAACAGGACGATGCCGCCCGGCGTATGCCCCGGCGTCTCGATCACCTGCAGACAGACGTCGCCCACCTCGATTGTATCGCCCTCGGCAAGCAAGCGCGTCGGCTCACCCGGATCGGGCGTCTCGATACCCCACATGGCGCGCTGCTCCTCGATATTTGCGCGAGGTACCGTCACGTCCTTAGCGCACAACTCATATAGTGCGCCGTCGCCAACAACAGCTCGAACCCCGGCGACCCCGCCAACATGGTCGGCATGACCGTGCGTGCAGACAGAGCCGAGTACGCGCACCTCGGGATGCGCGGTGCGGATATGCTCCACAAGACGCTCGCCCTCCCACGCCGGATCGACGATTAAGCACTCGTCATTCGAAATCACGGCGTAACTGTTGGTCTGAATCGGGCCGTTGACGAGCGCCTCAATCGAAGCCGCGCCTCGGGGTATCAGGTCCAAAGTCATATCGCCCATGCGCATACTCTCCTTCTAAAATACGTTCGAGGCACCAAACGATGCCTCGAACGTAACCAATATCTATGATGCTGAGAGGCTCTCGCACCTACACACGGCGCTTGAGCTGAGCTCCGCCTTCGCCGGGCATAAGACGGCGCGCGTCATAGACCGAGTCAACACTGCTGATGGAAGCCAGCAGCGGATCAAGACCACTCGCGTCCGAGATCTCGACCATAAAGCGCAGGGTCGCAATACCCTCGCGGTTGGTCGAGGTGGCAGCGGAAAGGATATTGCCACCCGCATCGCCAATGGCAATGGTGACGTCCTTGAGCAGGCCCATGCGATCCAGGCACTCGACCACGATCTCGACCTGGAAGAGGGTGTCGGCAGCGCCGTCCCACTCCACATCGATCATGCGCTCGGGATGTTCCATAAGACCCTTGACGTTGGGGCAGTTGGCGCGATGCACCGAAACGCCACGACCGCGCGTGATGAAGCCGACGATGTCGTCGCCCGTCACGGGGTTGCAGCAATGAGCCAGACGGACCAGCAGGCCGCTGTTGCTCTCGCCCTTGACGATAATGCCGTTACTGGCGCTCTTGCCGCGCTTTTGCGGCTTGCGGTTGGAGCCGCGAGCGGGCTGCTTCACGACCTCGGCGATAGCCTCGGCCTTGGAGAGCTGTTCCTCGGGCTTGGGGTCCAAGATTTGCTCGACCTTATTGCCCACAGCGCGCGGGGCAACCTTGCCGGCGCCGACGGCGGCAAACAGGTCCTCGAGCTGCTTGAAGTTAAACTGCTCCGCCACGGCGTTGAGTGCACGCGTCGAACGCGGCGTAGAAATGCCATAGCCACGCTTACGCAGGTCCTTGGCCAGCATATCGCGACCGGCGGCAGCGTCGTCGTCCTTGGTCGCAGCGGCAAAATAGCGGCGGATCTTTGACTTGGCGGAAGGTGTCTTAACGATCTTGAGCCAATCACGAGACGGCTTGGAACTCTTGTTGGTCAGGATTTCAACGCGGTCGCCCGTCTTGATCTCGTGCGTGAGCGGGGCCACCGCACCGTTGATCTTAGCGCCGACGCAGTGGTTGCCCACCTCGGTGTGAACGGCGTAGGCAAAGTCGAGCGGCGTGGAACCGGCACGAAGCGCCATGACCTCACCCTTGGGCGTAAAGACGAAGATCTCTTGATCGAAGAGGTCGACCTTCAGCGAATGCAGGTATTCCTTGGCGTCGGTGATCTCATCAGACGCAGCCCAATCGAGCGAATGTTTGAGCCAGTTGATCTGGTCGTCCAAACGTTGAGCGTCATTGGTCTTGGAAGCAGACGATCCGCCCGACTTCTTATATAGCCAGTGGGCGGCAATGCCGTACTCGGCCTGCTCATGCATCTCGTAGGTTCGAATCTGAATCTCGAGCGGACGAGCCGTAGGGCCGATGACCGTCGTGTGGAGCGACTGGTAGTTATTGACCTTGGGCATGGCGATATAGTCTTTAAAGCGACCGGGCATGGGGTGCCACAGCGTATGCACCGCACCGAGCGTGGAGTAGCAATCGCGCACCGAATGCGTGATGACGCGCAGCGCCACCAGGTCGTAGATCTCGGAGAACTCCTTGCCCTTACGCTTCATCTTTTGGTAGATGGACCAATAGTGCTTGGAGCGGCCATTAATCTGGAAGCCCTCCAGGCCAATGCGGTTGAGCTCGTCGGTGAGCGTCTTGATGGTCTCGGCCAGATAGCGCTCGCGAACCTCGCGCGACTCAGCCACCATGCGCGCGATGCGCTGGTAGGCATCGGGCTCAAGGTAGAAGAAGGACAGGTCCTCGAGCTCCCACTTAATAGAGCTCATGCCCAGACGGTCGGCCAGGGGCGCGTACACGTCCATGGTCTCGCGAGCCTTAAACAGGCGACGATCCTCGCGCAGGGCTGCCAGCGTTCGCATGTTGTGCAGACGATCGGCAAGTTTAACGATGATGACGCGGATGTCCTTGGACATGGCGAGGAACATCTTGCGCAGCGTGAGCGCCTGCTTCTCGTCCATGCTGTCGACTTCGATGTTGGTGAGCTTGGTCACGCCATCGACAAGCTCGGCCACCGTATCGCCAAACAGGCCGGAAACATCGGTGAGCGAGGTCTCGGTATCCTCGACGGTATCGTGCAGCAGCGCGGCACACACCACATCGCAGTCCATCTTGAGATCGGCCAAAATGATGGCAACCTCGACGGGATGGTTAATGTACATCTCGCCCGAGCGGCGCTTTTGGTTGCAGTGCTTCTCGGCGGCAAAGCAGTAGGCCTGCTCAACCTTAGAAAAGTCGTCCTCATTCATATATTTGAGGCACAGGCGCTCCAGCTTGTCGTAGCTGTCCGCCATAATCTCGGGCGGCAGCTCATCGGCATGCTTATAGTGCTCCATCTCCGAAAACGGCTGGAGGGTGGAATCATGGGCGGTACGGGCTGCGGCATCCATCGAGGTCCCCTTCCCCTAGGCCCGCGGTACGATCGGGCGGTTAACTTTGGCTAGCATATCAGAAGCGCACGAATCGAGCGCCCAGCTCCGGAAAGCCGAAAACTCCATGCGCGAGCGCAAGCCCTCCAAATAGCGAATTGACCTGCTCAATTGCACGCGGCCGGGGTTTTCGGCCATCGCGATGCGACGAGTGTCGTCAAACCCCGAAACGCGACAAAAACCAAGCTCTTCGAAGATTCCCAGGCCGCTTTCCACCGAGCGCTCGTCGACCGGCGTGCGAGCATCGATGGCAAGGCACATCTGCGCGATGTCGATATCGCTCGCGCTAAAGGAATCGTCCCCGGTTTTGCCGCGGTTGGAGCGCCACATGGTCTGCAGCGCGCGATAGAGCGTGACGAGCTCGTCGCGCTCGGGCGCATAGCAGTCGAGCAGGCGCTCGTTAATGCGGGCGTCGCGCGACGAATAGAGTAGATGGATCACGGCGGGTTGGCCATCGCGACCGGCGCGGCCGCTCATCTGGTTAAACTCAATGCCGCCAAACGGCATGTGATAGAGCACGACATGGCGAATATCGGGAAGGTTGACGCCCTCGCCAAAGGCGGATGTCGAGACGATGCAGCTGAGGCTGCCGTCTCGAAACGCCTCCTCTACGCGATGGCGGTCGGTGCGCGTAAGGCCAGCGTTATAGAACGCGATACGGGTCGCACAGTCGGGAACGCGTTTGCGTAGTGTCTTGGCGAGCGCCACGGACTGGTCGCGCGAATTGACGTAAATGACGGTCTTCTCCCCCGTCGCCACGATCGACACCAAACGGTTCTCGCGACTTGCAAGATCACGGTCGTCCTCGAGCTGCAGGTTCTCGCGCACCGTCTCGTCGACCACCGTGTGAGTGATCGGAAGCATGCGGGCAAGCTCGGCCACGACCGGAGCCGTCGCGGTGGCCGTCGCGGCCATAACGACCGGGTCGCCCAGGGCTTTGAGGATATCGGGCATGTCGAGATAGGCGCTGCGGTCGCCGCCCTTGGCAAGGCCAGCGTGGTGCGCCTCATCGATAACGACAAAACCGATGCGCCCCGAACGCGCAAAGCGGTCGCGGTGAATGGACAGGAACTCGGGCGTCGTGAGCACGATGCCGGTACGGCCCGAAGCCAAGCCGGCAAACACGTCATCGCGCGCCGCCTCCACGGTCTCGCCGGTCAGCACGCCAACGCCAATGCCAAGCGATGCCATCGTCGACGAGAGGTGATAGGCCTGGTCGGCAACAAGCGCACGCAACGGATAGACAAAGATGCTCGCACGACCACGAAGAACCGCCTCACGCGCGGCATGTACATGGAAGATGAGCGACTTGCCGCGCCCCGTTCCCATAACGGCCAGAACACTTTGGTGATCGGCCAGGGCATCGAGCGCCTCGACCTGCGCGCGGTGCGGCTGGTTCGAGCCGATAAAGCTATGGATAAGCGAGCGCGTGAGCTCGGTATAGGAAAGCTGGGCGAGCGTCTCGCGCTTGCGCGACTCCAGGCGCAGGCCAGAATCCGCCGGCTGCACGCCACGACGAAGCTCGCATGCCGGATCGTCGACGCCGGGCAGCGTGGTATCGCGGACCAGAACATCCTTGATCATGAGCTTGGGCTTCACACGCCCCTGCCAATGCTCGGCAACGGCCTCGAACACCAAGTCGACAGCGCTATCGCAGTTGATGAGCTTATCGATTTGCGGCACGCGGAACATGATGGCCGGCACGCTCGCGGCTCCATCGGTCGCCACAAAGCGCATGTGCTCGCCGGTTTTGCCCACCACGGCGCGATCGCACATCGTCACGCCCTCGGCGGCCAGCAGCGGCACCTTGTTGCCCTGGCCAAACGGCTCAAGACGGGAAATCTGCTCTATAGTCTCGATATTCAGCTCGGAAAGGTCGACCGTGGCGGCAACCTCGTCGATGTCTTCAAAGTCCTCAGCGGGAATCTCCGATAGCACGGCGGAAAGGCGACGACGGAATTCATCGAGCTTGGATGCCTCGATGGTCACACCCACCGCACCGGCATGTCCGCCGCGACGAATCAGCAGGTCGGAACAGCGCTCGACGGCGTCAAACAGGTTAACTTTGCCCACCGAGCGACCAGAGCCGCGCGCGATACCGTCCTCGATCGAGAACAGCAGCGCCGGCACGTGATAGCGGTTGGTCAGACGGCTTGCCACGATGCCCTTGACGCCCTCGTGCCAGCCTTCGCCGCCCACAACGATCGCGCGCCCGCCGTCATAGGTCTCCTCGACCTTTGCCATGGCATCGCGCGTGAGCTCCGCCTCGATCTCACGGCGCTGGCGGTTGATTTCCTCGAGCTCAGCCGCCAGCGCGCTTGCTTCGATGGGATTGCGGGCAAGCAGCAGGTCGAGCGCCAGCTTGGGATCGGCCATGCGGCCGGCAGCGTTTAAGCGGGGAATGAGCGAGAATGACAGGCCATCCGCCGTAATGCTCGAAAGGTCCGCCTTGGCAAGCGCGGCAAGCGCGATATAGCCGGGGCGAGCGGTTACGCGCATCTGCTGGATGCCCTCGGCAACCAGCGCGCGGTTCTCGGGCGTGAGCGGCATCATGTCGGACACGGTGCCCAGCGCCGCGACCTCGATTAGCGAACGCCAATACGACGGCTTGCCCAGGCGCTCACCCAGGACTTGCACCAGCTTGAGCGCCACACCAGCACCGGCAAGCTCGCGCGAGGGGCCCTCGTCCTCGAGCTTGGGGTCGGTCAGGGGCACACCCTGCGGCACCTGGTCGGAGGGCTCGTGATGGTCCGTGACCACCAAATCGATCCCCAGGTCCTCCAAATAGGAAACCTCTTCCTTGGCGGCAATGCCGTTATCGACGGTCACGATCAGCTGGGGGCGAGCGAGCTCGTTAATGCGATCGAGTGCCGCGCGCGAAAGACCGTAGCCCTCATCAAAGCGATGCGGAATAAACGGCGTGACATCGGCGCCAAACGTGCGCAGCGCCTCGGTCAACAGGCAGGTCGACGTAATACCGTCAACGTCAAAATCGCCAAAGACTGCAATGTGCTCGTGGTTGCGAATAGCACGCTCGACGCGGTCGGCAACGACCGACATGCCCGGGATAATGAGTGGGTCGGCCCAGTCGCGATCAAGCGAAGGCGTCAAAAACAATTGGCCCTCTTTGATGGAGTCAATGCCGTGCGCGACCATAATGCGCGCCACCAGCCCGGGAATGCCCAGACCAGCCGAAAGCTCCTTTTCGAGCTCGGGGTTTTGCTGAGCGACCGCCCAGCGATGCGTCGTCTTAAGCGATGACATAGGCACCCACCCCTGATAGGGGCAGGTCGCCGCGATACCTCTCACGGTTCATAGCGATGAGTCCTCTGTGTATGCCCGCTTCGGCAGGCAGATCTGTTGAACGGATTTATTATACCGTGCAGCGCGGACGCAAAACGCCGCGGTGCGCCGCGGTTTCGGCAAACGATGGCGGTAATGGTCTCGAAATAATCGAGCGTTTCAGCCGCACGGACGCATACGAGCGTCTAGCATATCCATACAAACGAGTTCGCGGATAAAGGGAGTCACGGGACATATGAAGCAATGGGCTGGACTGGGAAAGTTCCTCGCGGGGCATATGCAGATCATCGTTCCGATTTGCGTGGCGCTCGGCGTGCTCTTTCCCCAGCAGATCGGCGTGCTCAAGCCCATTGTTCCCGCCCTCTTCGCCTTTATGACGTTTCAGGGCGCGCTCAGCAACACTTTTCACCAGGTAGCCGAGGTGTTCCACCGTCCGCTGCACCTGATTCTGGCGCTGCTGGTCTCGGCAGTGCTTATTCCCATCGCGGCGTATGCCATAGGGTCACTCTTCTTTGGCTCCAACCCCAACCTTGTCTGCGGCATCGTGCTCGAGTACAGCGTGCCCGTGGCCGTCACCGCTTTTATGTGGATCAGCATGTTCGGCGGCAACGGCCCGCTCGCGCTCACCATCATCCTGACGTCCTCGGTTATCTCCCCTGTGACGATTCCGCTCACGCTTAAGCTCTTGCTGGGTGCCACCGTCTCGATCGATGTGCCGAGCATGATGCAAGACATGGCCTTTATGATCGCCATCCCCGCCGTGCTCGGCATCGTGATCAACGAGCTCACGCGTGGATGGGGACACGAGAAGCTCTCCCCCGTGCTCTCGCCCGCCTGCAAATTCATGATGATGGGCGTTATCGCCTCCAACTCCACCGCCATGAGCGAGTACGTGCTGCACATGAACGCGGCGCGCTTGGAAGTCGCCCTCTTTATTTTGGTCTTCGCCATCAGTGGCTTTGTCGTCGGTTTTCTGGTCGCCCATGCGCTGCATCTGCCATATAGCGAGACGACCACCATGTGCTTTACCTGCGGCATGCGTAACATCTCTTCGGGCGCCGTCATCGCCACGCAGTACTTTCCGGGCGAAGTCGTGTTTCCCGTCATGTGCGGAACGCTGTTTCAGCAGGTACTCGCCTCGCTTATCGGGCATCTCTTTGAGCGTCTGACCGGCGAGGAGCGCGCCGCCCAGCGCAAGCGCGTCGAAGCCGGCCGCGACGCCATGGCACGCTAGACTGTCCGCATTACGCGGGTGTTAGTCTTGCTATACGAGCGTTTCCAGATGCGCACGCAGGCGCTCAGCATCGATATCGAGCGTTGTCTCAGCATTGACCTGGGCCAAACGATAGCCGACAAAGTAGGGCGAAACCACCCAACGCGGCAGCGCCTTGGCAATGGTCCGACCGCCCAGGTGATAGAAGAACAGGTTATACGACTCTGCGCGACCACCGTGGTGCTCGTTCAGGATATAGCGCAGAGCTACCTGGATTGCATCGGCGAAGAGATCCGCCTCGGCTTGATCTCTCGTGTCATCGCTGGCGGCGATTCCCTGCGGGGCTGAAACGTTGATCTCAAAGAACCCCATGATGGGTTCGGTTGAGATGTTGGCCGAGATCCTCCCCTGTTGCCAGACATTGATACCTTCGAAATTGGCGGAAGCCAGCGAAGCATAGCCGTCTTCCTGCTCCAAACCCACAATCTGTATGTGCGGATGAACGAGGCTACCGCCCGAGAGCGGACCCTTGTTCTTGTACATGAGCACGCTTCGATACTGCTGTGAATCGATCATCTGCTGCCAGCAACCCAGGGCAAACCGCATCACATGGTGGAGTTCATCCGGCTCATAGGTCACCAGGTCGGCATCGTGATCGGCCGACTCGATCAGCACGGTTTGACAGGTGGCGCGCAGGGTCTTGAACTTATTCTCGAGCCAAATGCAATCGCCATCACGGCGAATGATGTCGGTGAGCCCTTCTGTATCGCAAAAGGGGCACGCGGTGCCGGGACGACGGTTGTCGTCGGGCTTACCGTTCGCCTGCTGAACGTTAAATACCAGCGTCACGGGTTATACCTCCAGCGGCACAATCTTGGTGCCATGGAGCTCGGAGACGCCCAGTGCCGCCGCCACGGTATCGCGGTTGACCGTGGAAATGCCGCCGCCGGGAAGGATGGTCAAGCGGTCGCCCGCATACTCGATCAAGCGGGCCAGGTTTTCGAAGTTGTCCTCGATCGGCGTACCGGCAGCGCCACCATGCGTCAGGATGCGTGTGATGCCGCAGTCGGCGAGTATGTCAATCGCGTCGAGCCGAGCCTCGGGCGAGAGCTGATCAAACGCCATGTGGAAGGTGATGTCGATGGGCTCACGCTTGCATTCCTCGGTCGCGCAGCCCGCGGCCATCACGAGAGCGCCCAACGTAAGCTCGTCGAGTGCCCATCCGCCAGCGCAGGGCTTGCAGCAGCCAAAGACCAAGCCGTCAACGCCGGCGCTCACGGCAAGGCCCAGGTCCATCTCCATCATACGCAACTCGTCCTGGTTGTAGTGAAAGTCGCCGCCACGCGGGCGAATCATGCACATCACCCGCGCATCGTGCTCGTGTGCATAGTTGGTCGTAGCGCTGATAACGCCGGCCGAAGGCGTGGTGCCACCAACGGCAAGGTTGTCGCACAGCTCGATACGCCTTGCACCGGCATCGATAGCCGCCGGCACCCGCTCAAAGTTCTCGGCACAAAACTCGTACAGCATAGATAGACCCCCAAAGACAGCAGATGTTTTCCGACGGGCATTGTCACACATCCCCATGAAGTTGCGGTGGAATAGGGACTCATTTGGCCTCTGGAGCCCGTATTCAGTCCCTATTTCACCGCAACTTAAAAGGGGGCGCTGACCGGGTTGGTCAGCGCCCCCTTTGTTGAATGGATTAACCGCCCAGATAGGCCTTGCGGACGTTGTCGTCGTGCAGGAGCTCTTGGCCGGTGCCGGTCATGGTGATCTTGCCGGTCTCGAGCACGTAACCGCGTGTGGCGATGGAAAGCGCCATCTGCGCGTTTTGCTCGACCAGAAGCACCGTGGTGCCGGCCTTGTGCAGGTCCTCGACAATCTGGAAGATCTGTTCGATCAGAATCGGTGCCAGACCCATGGAAGGTTCGTCGAGCATAAGCAGTTTGGGGTTACTCATAAGGGCGCGCCCCATAACGAGCATCTGCTGCTCGCCTCCTGAAAGGGTGCCGGCGACCTGGCGACGACGTTCCTTCAGGCGCGGGAACTGCTCGTAGACGCGCTCCAGGCCCGGAGCAATTGTGGACTTGGGCTGTGTATAGGCGCCCATCTCCAGGTTCTCCTCGACCGTCATCTGCAAAAAGGCGCGACGACCCTCGGGAACCTGAGCCAGGCCCTTACCAACCAGCTTATCAGCGGGCGTATGGGTAATGTCCTCGCCCATAAACTTGATGGAGCCGGTCTTGGAGCGCAGCAGGCCCGAGACGGTCTTGAGCGTTGTGGACTTGCCGGCACCGTTGGCACCAATCAAGGCCACGATCTCGCCCTCGTTAACGTTAAAGGAGATGTCCTTGATGGCGTGGATGGCGCCGTACCAGACGTTGATGTTGTAGACGGAAAGCATCGGCTCTGCCATTTAGTTCTCCCCCTTATCCTGCTTACCCAGATACGCCTCGATAACGGCGTCGTTGTTCTGGATTTCCTCCGCCGTACCCTTGGCGATAACCTTGCCAAAGTTAAGCACGCAGATGCCCTCGCAGATGTTCATAACGAGCGACATATCATGCTCGATAAGCATGATGGCGATGCCGAAGGTGTCGCGAATCTTGACGATGTTCTCCATGAGCTCCGCGGTCTCGGACGGGTTCATGCCGGCGGCAGGCTCGTCGAGCAGCAGCAGCTTGGGGTTAGTGGCAAGCGCGCGGACGATTTCCAGACGGCGCTGAGCGCCGTAAGGAAGCGAGCCGGCCTGTTCATTTGCCAGGTGCTCCATGTCAAAAATGGACAGCAGCTCCATGGCGCGCTCGTGGGCGGCCTTCTCGTGCTTCCAATACGTCGGCAGGCGCAACACGCCCTCAAAGCCGGAGTAGCGCTCCTGGTTGTGCAGGCCGACCTTAACGTTGTCCTCCACCGTCATGGTGTTGAACAGGCGAATGTTCTGGAACGTACGGGCAATACCCATGCGGTTGACCTGGTAGACTGACTTGCCCGAGGTGTCCTCACCATCGAGCAGGATGGTGCCGTGCGTAGGCTGGTACACCTTGGTGAGCAGGTTGAAGACCGTGGTCTTGCCGGCACCGTTGGGGCCGATGAGACCGGCGATCTCAGTCTTGCCGATGGTCAGGCTAAAGTCATCGACTGCCTTAAGGCCGCCGAATTCAATGCCCAGGTGGATGCACTCGAGCGCCGGGCGCTGGCCCAGGTCGCGGTCGGGAACGATGGCGCCAGAAGGATACGGGACCATCTTGCCCTTGTTGAACTCAAACTTACTGGGCATCGGCTGCCACCTCCTTCTTGGAAGCAAAGCGATCCTTAATGCGTGCGAAGAACGCCTTGAGCTGTGGGTTGTTGGTAAAGACCATGACCAGAATCAACACGATGGCGTAGATGAGCATGCGGTAGTCCGAGAACTGACGGAGCAGCTCGGGGAGCACCGTGAGCAGCGCCGCGGCGATAACGGAGCCGCGCATGTTGCCCAGGCCGCCCAGGACCACGAACACCAGAATGAGGATGGACGTATTGAAGTCGAACTTAGTGGCGGAAAGCTGCGAGAAGTTACCGCCGAACAGGGCTCCGGCAGCACCGGCGAGGGCAGCGGAAACCACGAAGGCGATCATGCGGTACTGGGTGACGGAGATGCCCACAGACTCGGCAGCGATCTTGTTGTCGCGCACGGCAATAATGGCACGACCGGTACGGCTGCGAACCAGGTTGAGCACAATCACGAGCGCGACCATAACCAGGATTGCGCCGGCAATGAAGGTCGAATAGGTCGACACGCCCGATGCGCCCTGCGCGCCCTTGATGATGGCGGTGCCGTCCTCGAGCAGGTGCAGGTCGTCGATTGTAGAGTTACCCGTGATGTTAAAGATCACATGCAGGCCGCGCGAGTCGACACCCACGATAAGGCAAGTGACGATCTCTTTGATGATCTCGCCAAATGCCAGGGTCACGATGGCCAGATAGTCGCCGCTCAGGCGCAGGACCGGGATACCGATCAAGAAGCCCAAGATGGCAGCGGCGATAGCGCCGACCACGATGCTGATGATCAGACGCATCGGATCGGACGGAACGGTGCTCTCCAGCGCGACGGCAGTGACGATGCCCGTATAGGCACCCACGCTCATAAAGCCCGCGTGGCCCAGCGACAAGTCGCCCGCGATGCCGACGACGAGGTTAAGGGAGATGGCCATGACGATATAGGCCGTGATGGGAACCAGCTGACCGGCGATCATGCGCGGGATCATGTGGTTGGACTGCATAAAGAACACGATGGCGAACGCCACAACGCACATGGCGTACGTGACAAAATCGTGACGCGTCTGCTTGTCTTTAAGAAACTTCATAACGCTCACCTACACCTTCTCGGGGACGTACTTGCCCAAGAGGCCGGCAGGCTTGACGAGCAGGACGATGATCAAAACACCAAAGACGATGGAGTTGGCAAGGCTCGTGGAAATGTAAGCCTGAGCCATCGCCTCGATGATGCCGATGAGAATGCCGCCGACAAAGGCACCGGGGATGGAGCCGATGCCGCCGAAAACGGCAGCGTCGAAGGCCTTGATGCCAGGCATGGCGCCCGTGGTGGGCTGCAGGACCGGCGAGTAGGAGCACAGGAGCACGCCGGCGATGGCAGCGAGGGCGGAGCCGATGGCGAACGTCATCGAGATGGTGCGGTTGACGTTGATGCCCATGAGCTGAGCGGCGGCCTTGTCCTCGGACACGGCGCGCATGGCCTTGCCCATCTTGGTCTTACCTGTAAAGAACATCAGGCCGGCCATGATAACCAGGCAGGCGACGATGGTGACGAGCGAGACGGCGCTTACGTTAAACTTGGCCAAGAACTCCGGCACCGGGAAGGTGACGAGCGAAGTGAAGTTCTTGGGCGTGGCGCCCCACAGAAGCTGCGCGGCGTTCTGCAGGAAGTAAGACACGCCGATGGCCGTGATCAGAACGGCCAGCGGGCCTGCTTGGCGCAGCGGCTTATAGGCCAGACCCTCAATGAGAACACCGAGAACCGTGCAGACCACACAAGAGAGAACTACAGATGCCCAGCCCGGGAGGCCGAGATACGACGTGGCGCAGAACGAGACATAGGCACCGACCATGATGACATCGCCGTGAGCGAAGTTGAGCATCTTGGCGATACCGTAGACCATGGTGTAGCCCAACGCGATGATGGCGTAGACGCTGCCCATGGACAGACCGTTGACCAGGTATTGGATAAAGACCGTCATGTTCCACATCCCCCTTTCGGATAGGTTTCCAGTTAATGTATGAAACAGGGACGTTACACTGTCCCTAGATACCAAGCAAGCAGGGAAGGCCAAAACCTCCCCTGCTTGGGATCAAAACCGCTCTATGTAAGGCGGCCAATTAGGCCTGTACGTACTTGCCGTCGGTGATGACGTACGCCGTGGGCTCCTTCTGGACCTGGCCCTTATCGTTCCAGGTGAGCTTGCCAGTCAGACCGTCAACGGTAATCTTGAGCATAGCCTTGGACAGCTTCTCGGCGACCTCGGTCGGATCGGCGTCGACACCAAGACCGGCCTCCTTGACGGCCTCGGCCACCGCGTGCACGCCGTCGTAGGCGTCGGCGGCAAACTGGTCGGGGGTATCGCCGTACTTATCCTTGTAAGCGTTGACGAAGTCGGCGTTCTTCTCGTCGTCGGCGGAGAACGGGGTCATGAGCAGCAGACCCTCAGCAAGAGAGGTATCGAAGCCCTCAACGCCCAGGATGCCGTCCATGCCGTCGCAGCCCATCATCTTGACGTCGTAGCCCATATCCTTGGCGTTCTTGAGCAGGACGGACGCCGGCGTGTAGTAGATCGGCGCAAAGATCATGGTGGCGCCGGCCTGCTTGGCCTTGGTCAGCTGGTTGGTAAAGCTCGTGGCGGAATCGTCCTTAAAGGTCTCCTCGTCAACAATCTCGAGCTTGGACTCAGCGGCCTGGGCCTTAAAGGAATCTGCGATGCCCGAAGAATAGGCGTCGCCGGAGTTATAGAACAGCACGAACTTCTCGTCCGCATACTTCTGCGCCAGGAACTTGGCAGCGTTGACACCCTGGTTGGGGTCGGTGAAGCAAACCTGGAAGACACAATCCTTGCCGTCGGTGACGTCCTCGGAGGACGCGGACGGGGTGATCATGAACGTCTTGGGGTCGTTACCACACTCGGCGGCAACGGCAACCGACGCACCCGTGGTGGTCGGGCCGACGAGGGCCTGCATGCCCCAGTCGAGCAGGGTGTTAAAGGCGTTGACGGCCTTCTCGCCATCGGCCTGGTCGTCCTCGGCCTTGCTGACAAGCGGCAGCTCCTTGGTCGAGAAATCCTTGCAGCCAAGCTCGACACCCTGGGTAACGGACTTGCCGTAGGACGCGTTGGCGCCGGTCAGCGGGCCGATGGTACCGATCTTAAACGAAGCGTCGCCCGAAGCGGAACCACTGTCGCCGCCGTTGGAGGAGCAGCCAGCTAGAATGGACATCGCCCCCAGACCTGCTGCGCTCGCGATAACGCTCCTGCGATTCATAACAGGGTTCAATGACTTACCGGTGAGGCTCGACATGCGGCTCTCCTCTCAAATCTCGTCGGGTTTCGGTTACCCGACAGGCCATCCTTCGCCGTGTTCGGCGTTCGCAAAATACTAGACGCTTTAGTTAAGGAAAGTGGCGATTATTTCAACTTTTCTGAGGCTTCGGTAGTTTGTGTGACAAGGGGCTAGCCTAGGCAGCAACGCTCTTCGCTCCCTTCACGCCCTTCTTCCT
>UQWV01000039.1 GCA_900544845.1 uncultured Collinsella sp.
TTCCCAAATACGAGGCGATAGCTGCAGATATTCGTCGAAGCATCGAGGATGGCGCTCTTAAACCGGGCGACAAGCTTCCCACCGTCGTTGAGTTCTGCAAGCTCTATAACGTTTCCAAAATCACCGTCAAACGAGCTATTGAACAAATCACCGAAGAAGGTCTTATTACCAGCCGGCGTGGATCGGGTACCTACGTTAAGGACACGGCGGGGCTTCCCGGCCAGGCGTTTTTCCAGGGCAAAAACGACCGTACCCAGGGTTTTTCGTATGAGCATCGCGGGGAGAAGGTGACCTCGGTGGTCTACGATTTCTCGATCGTTAATCCACCAGCGGACATCGCAGCCCAGCTGGGAATTGCCGAGGATGACTTTGCCTATCACGTCGTGCGCGTGCGTCAGGCCGATGAGAAGCCCATCGTTATCGAGTACACCTACATGCCCCTCGAGCTGATTCCAGGCCTTAAAAAGAAGGACCTGTACGGATCGGTCTACCGCTTCATCCGCGAGCAATGTGGGCTGAAGATTTCGAGCTTCCACCGTACCATTCGCGCCGTGGCAGCAACCGAGGAAGAAGCCGAGCGTCTGGACACCAAACTTGGCTCTCCCCTGCTCGAGCTCACCCAGATTGGCTTTTTGGACAGCGGCGCCGCCTTTGAGTATTCGATCTCGCGCAACGTTGGCGATCGCTTTGAGTTGCACAACGTAACGTTGGCATAGGTTTTTGTAGTCACGCGGGCGCTCGTTTTGAGCCGTCTTACGCGGCACCCGCACAACCTTATGGGAGTATGCACATGTCCGATTTGATTAAACTCACGCCGATCTTCCACGAGAAGATCTGGGGCGGCCGCCAGTTGGAGACCGTGTTTGGCTACGACATTCCCGAGGGTCCCATCGGTGAGTGCTGGGCCATCTCGGCCCATCCCAACGGCGACTGCCAGATTGCGGAGGGACCGTACGCCGGCCACACGCTGTCGTGGCTGTGGGCCGAGCACCGCGAGCTCTTTGGCAACTGCGAGGGCAAGGAGTTCCCGCTGCTCATCAAGATTCTGGACGCCAAGGACGACCTTTCGATCCAGATTCATCCCAACGACGAGTACGCCGCCAAGCACGAGAACGGCAGCCTGGGCAAAACCGAGTGCTGGTATGTACTGGACTGCGAGCCCGGTGCCACGATCATCGTCGGCCAGCGCGCGCACGACCGCGCCGAGGCCGCGCAGATGATCGAGGGGGGCCGTTGGGACGAGATGCTCAACGTGCTGCCGATTCACAAGGGAGACTTTTTCCAGATCGACTCCGGCACCGTTCACGCCATCAAGACCGGCACGCTGATTCTGGAGACGCAGCAGTCGAGCGACGTGACATATCGTCTGTACGACTACGACCGCCCCGGCACCGACGGAAAGCTGCGCCCGCTGCACATTGAGCAGAGCCTCGACTGCATCGACTTTGATGCTCAGGCTCCGACCGACGGCACGGTGACCGCGCCCGAGGTGGACGGCGTGACCGAGCTCGAGTCCAACCCCTGCTACACCGTCGATCGCGTGCGCGCCAACGGCAGCAAGACCCTCGACCAGCGCTGGCCCTTCATGTGCCTGTCAGTCATCGACGGCGAAGGCACCGTCTGCGGCGAGCCCGTTCACAAGGGCAGCCACCTGCTGGCTCCGAGCACCGTCAGCTCCATCGACCTCGAAGGCAAGATGGAACTGATCATCAGCCACCTGTAAGCTACCGATCCCCGAACGCTCGCCGGGATGGGCGCGGGGTTGGAACAACAATCTAAGACGCAACAAGGGGCTCCCCCGTCTATGTACGGGAGAGCCCCTACTCGTATCTATTTATCAGCCCACCCGGCTCTCCAGATTAAAAAGCGAACGAGCAGAGCAACGTTCGCAAGCAGCGTTATCTAAGGACCTGGGCGGGCGTATGGGGCAACATCGATCGCGAGTTCCGCACGAGCCGGAGAGCATTTAATGTGCTCTCCGTGCGAGTCAGGACTGTCCGAGCAGGCGACCAAAGCCCCCGGCGCGCCCGCCTAGCCGGATGTACGGGTTTTCCAGGTGCGGCAGATCGGCCTGAAAGAGGAGGGCATAGACCTTGAGGTCATGCCCGACGATTGAAGGCCGAGGTGCCGTGCCTGGGAAAGCCGCCTAGGTCAGTTTCACTATAGGCGCAAAGCCCTTCATAAGCTTTTTGGTCTGACCGGTCTTTTCGAATTGAACCTCGATCATGTCGCCCGCGACGCCGATAACGGTACCGGTGCCAAAGGTCTTGTGGCTCACGGTATCGCCCGCGGCAAAGTCCTGCGACGCGCTGGCGCGATCGACCTTGCGCTCCACCGTCGGCGACACCTTGGACGACGGCTTTTTAGCTCGCGGTGCGCCCGAGCCAAAGGTCGAGGCAACACGGCCGGCATCGGGCGAGACCCCACGATGGCGCTCGGTCCCGTAGCTGCTGCCGCCAAAGAAATCGTCGAAGCTCGATCCGCCGCGCGAACCGGAACCGCCGGTCGAGCGCGTATGCGAGCCAAACACCTTGCCGCCATACATATCCGAGCCCATGCCCGAGCCAAAGGTGCCGTGACGGTCGCCGCGCTTCTCCCAGCCCGTGCCCTCAAAACCGGCAGAACCGATACCGCTAAACTCGATATCCTCAAACGGAATCTCGTTGAGGAAGCGCGAACGCGGGTTGGCAGAGGTCGAGCCGTAGGTGCGACGCGTGGCAGCATAGGTCAGGAACAGGCGCTTACGGGCACGCGTGATGGCAACGTAGGCCAGGCGACGCTCCTCCTCGAGCTTGCCCGGGTCATCGCTGCCGCCAAAGTCGTGCACGTGCGGGAAGATGCCCTCCTCCATACCGGCAACGAACACCGCCGGGAACTCCAGGCCCTTGGCGGAGTGGATGGTCATCATGGTGATGGCATGCGTCTCGCCGGCCAGGGAATCCAAGTCGGAGCGCAGGGCCAGCCACTCCATGAGTGCCGGCAGCGCCTTACAGGTGAGCGGACCGTAGGTGCGCTCGATCTCATCGGCATGCACGGCGCCCGCCGGTAGCTCTGTTGGCACGGCATACGCGTTGCCCGCGATGGCGGCGGCCAAGGCATCCTGCGGCGAGAGCGCCGGGGCGGCTAGGTTATCGAGCGGATTGGAACCTGCGGCGTCACGAGCGCCGACAAGTGCCTCAAACGAGGATGCCGGAGCGGACGGCCCCGGCTCGGGCGCGGGCGCACTCACCACGACGGGCTCGGACTCGGCGACGGACGGCACGTCGGCAACACCGGCCGCGCGCAGCTCTTCCAAGCTCTCGAGCGTCCCCTCGATATCCTCGTGCGTCTCCTCAAATTCGGCGGCGACGCCCAGGAATTCCTGGATGTTCTCGGCGCGGCTCTCGGACTCCATGGTGCCCTCGGCGCGGAACGCCTGCAGCAGGCCCGTCTTGTCGACAATCATCTCGACGACATCCTTGAGCTCGCCGTCCATGCGGCGACCCTCGCGTACCAGCGCCACAAAGCTCGACAGGCCGTTGCGCACCTTGGCACTAAACATGCCCGTCTCGGCGCACGCGATCTCGCAAGCCTGGAAGAACGAGCAACGGTTGTCGCGCGCCAGCTGCTCAATCTTTTGGATCGAGGTGGAGCCGATACCGCGGCGCGGCGTGTTGATGACGCGCTTGACGCTCATCTCGTCTGCCGGGTTCACGATCATCTTGAGGTAGGCCATGACGTCGCGGATCTCGGCACGGTCGAAGAATCGCGTGCCGCCCACGATCTTGTAGGGCACGCCCGCGCGCAGGAACATATCTTCGAGAATGCGCGACTGGGCATTGGTGCGGTAGAACACGGCGATGTCGTCGTAACTCGTGCCCTTGGAGTGCAGCTTTTCGATCTCGCCGGCAATCCAGCGGCCCTCGTCGCGCT
The DNA here is from genome assembly GCA_900544845.1 of uncultured Collinsella sp. Lineage (GTDB taxonomy): Bacteria > Actinomycetota > Coriobacteriia > Coriobacteriales > Coriobacteriaceae > Collinsella. Next base: position 3,913 of record UQWV01000039.1, read on the forward strand.
CATCGCTTGCCTGGAAGGCCTGGATCTTCTCGCCATCGCCCTCGGCCGTAAACAGGCGCTTGTCCTTGCGCTGTGAGTTGTGACGCACCACGGCGTTGGCGGCGCTCAGGATATGGCCCGTGGAGCGGTAGTTCTGCTCGAGCTTGACCGTCTTGCAGTTTTTAAAATCCTTCTCAAAGTCCAGGATATTGGTGATGTCGGCGCCACGCCAGCTGTAAATGGACTGGTCATCGTCGCCCACGACCATGAGGTTTTGGTACTTAGCGGCCAGCAGGTTGGCGATCTCGTACTGGACGTGGTTGGTGTCCTGATACTCGTCGACGCTAATGTAGCGGAAGCGCTCCTGGTACTTGTCGAGCACCTCGGGGCGGGTGCGCAGCAGCTCGAGCGCGCGCACGAGCAGGTCGTCAAAGTCCATCGCGTTGGCGGCGCGCAGTCGGCGCTCCAGCTCTAGGTAGACCTGCGCGGCCTTTTTGTCGTTGGGGCTGTCGGCGGATTTGAGCATGTCCTCGGGCCCGATCATGGCGTTTTTAGCCGAGCTGATCTTGCTGCGGATCATGTTGATGGGGAACTGCTTTTGTTCAATGCCGAGCGCCTGCATAATGTCACGCACCATGCGCTTTGAGTCGTCATCATCGTAGATGGTGAACTGACCGGTGTAGCCCAGCAGGTCGGCGTCCTCGCGCAGCATGCGCACGCACATGGCGTGGAAGGTGCACACCCACATGCCGCGGGTGCCGCTGGGGATGAGCGCTGCCAGACGCTCGCGCATCTCGGCCGCGGCCTTGTTGGTAAACGTGATGGCCAAGACCTGCCAGGGCTTAACACCCAGGTCGCCAAGCATATGGGCGATGCGGAAGGTCAGGACGCGGGTCTTGCCCGAGCCGGCGCCGGCAAGGACCAGCAGCGGGCCCTCGGTGGTCAGGACGGCCTCGCGCTGGGCGGGGTTCAGGCTATCGATATCGACGAGCGGCTTGGCGGGTTTGGGCGCCGGAGCCGGGGCGTCGTAGATGTCGAGCGGAACGAGCTCGGGTTCCGGCGCGGCGGGGGCGGTGTACGCATCGAGCGGCACGGGTTCCGGCGCGGGCGGCACGGGTACCGCGGCGTTCTTTTCCCAGGGCAAGGGCTGGGTCATGGGCGACTCCTCATCTGACGGACGGCGCGCCTGCGGGCAGCGCCATAGCTTGAGCCGTACCAGTATACCGAGCCGCGAGGACACCGACGCAAATCACACCACGACTCCGCGCGCCGCCATCAGGCACGCCCCAGCGGATTTGGCGCAATGGGGTCAAGTTAGTCTGCACCACGTTGGTGCAAAGAAACCTGACCCCAATGCACCAATCACGGAGCCACCGATGTCATGGCAACGGTAGCGAGCGGCGGCCGGGGCGAACAAATTGGCATGAAAAAGGGGGCGGCATAGACCTTTTGGTCATGCCACCCCCTTTGAATGACAAGTTGTCGCCCCGGCCGCCGCGCAGCGTCGACTAAGTTAGAGGCCGAGCATCGGCTCCAGAACGAAGAAATATGCAAGCACTACGATGCCCAGGATGATGCGGTAAACACCGAAGCACTTAAAGTCGTGACGGCGCACGAAGCCCATAAGCCACTTGATGGCGATGAGCGAAACCACAAAGGCCACAACGCAGCCCACGCCCAAGATAGCGACCTCGTTGGCGCCGAACGTACCGCCCTTGATGAAATACTTGACCAGCTTGAGCGCACTCGCGCCAAACATGACGGGGATGGCCAGGAAGAACGTAAACTTGGACGCCACCGAACGCGTGCAGCCCAAAAGCAGGCCGCCGATGATAGTAGAACCGGAGCGAGACGTTCCAGGCACCAGCGAAAGCACCTGGAAGCAGCCGATACCCAGCGCAGTCTTCCAGCTCAGGTCCTCGAGCGTGGCGATGGAGCCAAAGTCCAGATTCTCGTCATCGTCCTCATCCTCAGCGGTAGCCGCGGCAGGCGCCGCAAAGTGCGCACCGGCGGGACGTCCGCCCGACACCACAGCACGCGAACCAAACGAACCGGCAACGGCCATTTCCTCGCGCTTGTTCGCGCGCCAGTTCTCGATCACGATAAACAGCACGCCGTACACAATGAGCGCCAGCGCCACGACGGGAGCATTGTAGAAATGCTCCTCCATCCAGTCGTTGAGCGGCAGGCCGATCGCCGCGGCGGGAATGCAGCCGAGCACAATCTTGCCCCACAGCACCCAGGTGTCGCGACGGCCCTCCTTGCCCTTGCTGGGCGAGAACGGATTGAGCTCATGGAAGAACAGCACACAGACGGCCAGAATGGCGCCGAGCTGAATCACGACCAGGAACATATTCCAGAACGTCTCGCTCACGTTCATCTTGACGAACTCGTCCACCAAGATCATGTGACCGGTCGACGAAACAGGCAGCCATTCGGTGATGCCCTCGACCAGGCCCATGAAGGCAGATTTTAGAAGCTCGATAATATCCAAAGGGACCCCCTCGTTAGACACCCGCCGATATTGTTCTGCGGACGGTGCGGGCGATGTCCCATTATCAACCGTTCGGGCGCGTCTACGCCTACCCTTACCAAAAAACTCGCCCGTTCACAGAATTGCGAGCGGTCAAACCCAAATCCTTGGGTATAACTGCAACAAGATAGAGTGTCCGGCGGCCAACGCGCCCGCGCCCGCCCGATGCACGAGCCCCGCGCCCGTGCGATAGACCAAGGAGGAAACCATGAACGAGGGCTACACCAAGGTATTTGTTTCACTCGACGGTACTGAGCAGCAGGATTTTGTGCTCGCACGCGCCATCAAGGTCGCCGCGAACAACGGCGCCAAGCTGATAATCGGCCACGTTATCGATTCCACGGCGCTCGAGAGCGCCGGTTCCTATCCGGTCGATCTGGTCAACGGCCTAGAGGAGGCATTTAAGAACTCCATCGCCAAGCAGCTCGAAGAGGCTAAGGCCAATCCCGACATCCCCGAGGTCGAGGTCATGATTCGCGCCGGCCGCATTCGCGAGACGCTTAAGGACGAGATGCTCGACGTGGTTAAGCCCGACCTGGTGCTCTGCGGCGCCCGCGGCCTGTCCTCGATCAAGTATGCGCTGCTGGGTTCGATTTCGACGTTCCTGCTGCGCAATACGGACTGCGACATCTTGGTCGTGAAGTAGCGTTGCTCCCACCGGCCGCGGGGCCTGCGGGGTTTCCTAAGGGCACGTCCTCGCCGCGTTGCGGCTGCGGGATGTGCCCTTAGGAAACCCCTCCCGGCCCCGCGGCCTTCGCAGCCTTACTTCAACGAGTTATCTGATGGAAAAATGGCGTGCCGCCCCGTTTGGGGCGGCACATTTTGTTTGGACGGGCGTTTGCCGTGTGCGTTACTCGAAATATTGGAACTTGTTGGTTGAGAAGGCGAATGTTACGACGAAGCCTTCGCCCGGCTCCGATGCCGCGGTGACGTCGATGCCCATCTTGGAGCACAGGCGCGCCACCAGGTAGAGGCCGATGCCCGTTGCGCGCTTGGTGGTGCGGCCGTTGTCGCCGGTAAAGCCCTTCTCGAACACGCGCGGCAGGTCTGCCGCACACACGCCGCAGCCGTTGTCCGCGACGGTAAGCTCGATGCGCTCGCTCGCCAGACCCTCGTCCAGCAACGCACCCGAAAACACGATCTTTGCGCCGTCCTCACGCGCATATTTAATGCTGTTCTGAATGAGCTGGCCCAGAATAAACTCGAGCCATTTCTCGTCGGTAAAGACCTCAAAGTCGAGGTTCTCGCACACCGGAGCCACGTGCGCCGCGATAAGCTCGCGCGCGTTGGCTTTAATCGCGCCCGTCACCAAGGTCTTGAGATCCCAGCGGCGAATCAGGTAGTCGCGCTCCACGACTTCCGAGCGCGCATAGTACAGAGCTTGGTCGATATAGCGCTCCACGCGGGCAAGCTCGCGTGCCAGATCGTCCACGCGCGACAGGTCGTCTTCGCTACCGTCCAGGTTTTCCAAAATCAGATGGGCCGCCGCCAGGGGCAGCTTGGCCTCATGGACCCAGCTCTCGATATAGTCGCGATAGTCATCGGTCTGACGGCGGCCTTCGGCAACCTCGTCGCAAGCGGCTTTGCCCACCCGGCGCAAGACCTCGTACTCGAGCTCGCCCTCGGCATAGGTCGGGCATTGCACCATCTCCTGCACCCATGCGGGACTCTCGAGCTCCTCGGCCGCACGCTCCAGCTGGCGCAGAAAACGACGACGGCGCGCGTACTCGATCACGATGCCGAGCATACCAAAGATATAGGACACGCCGACCGCCACGACCACGATAGAAACGGGTGCGCCGGCGACCGTCAGCACAAAGCAGCTCAGCAGCACGCCGCACGTCCACACGGCGACGGGAAGCAGCGCGTCTTTAAAGAACTTGGCAAACGACATAGCCGGCCCCTAGACCGAATAGCCCTGGCCGCGGTGCGTGGTCAAATACCCCTTGATGCCGATTTTTTCGAGCGTGGTGCGCAGGCGGTTGATGTTAACGGTGAGCGTATTGTCGTCCACGAAGGCGTCGGAGTCCCACAGGTCCTGCATGATGGCCGAACGCGAAACGATCTTGCCCGCGCGGCTCAGAAGCAGCGAGAGGATACGCAGCTCGTTTTTGGTGAGCTCGGTACTGGTGCCGGTTAGCGTGTTGGTGACCATGGAGCGTGCAAGGTCGAGCTCCAGTCCCTTGTGTACGAGCGTGCTGCGCTCGCCCGCCGCCGCGGTGCGACGCAGCAAGGCATTGATGCGCGCCACGAGCACACGGGCGCTATAGGGCTTGGGAACAAAGTCGTCCGCACCGAGCGTCATGGCCATGACCTCGTCGATCTCGGTCGTGCGCGACGTGAGGACGATGATGGGAACCTCGGATTCGCGGCGAACCTCGTGGCAGATATGCTGGCCGTCCTTGACGGGAAGCGTGAGGTCGAGCAGCACCAGGTCGGGCGCGGCGGCGAGAATATCGCGCGAGACATGCTCAAACGATTCGCAGGCCTCGATTTCAAACCCGGCGCGGGCAAGGATGTCGATAAGCTCACGACGAATGGGCTCGTCGTCCTCAACGACATAGATCAGCGCCATGTGTCCTCCCATTTCGCGTAACATGCACCTTTCACACCATTATGCCCACAGCGTCGCAGCGATACGACCCCGTGGGCACCTAATGTGACAAAAGCGTTCGGTAGTCTTGAGAGAAAATAGGGGCCGACCGGTCCTAAACCGATCGGCCTCATCACTTCGACCTCGAGCCTCTACTCGAGCGTACGCATGTATGCAGAGATGGCATCCAGGCCCTTCTGCAGGTCGTCGGTGTTATCGGAGTATGCATAGCCGATGCGCATGCTCTTGGGCTCCTCGAAGCAATCGCCCGGGGTGACGAGCGCGCCGGACTTCTTAATCATGTCGATGCAGAACGTCCTGGAGTCGATGTCGTAGTCGTAATACACGAGCGCGGTGGTACCCGCCTCGGGCTTAACGAACGACAGGTGCGGCTCGCTCTCGACCCACTTCTCCAGAACAGCAAGGTTCTGACGGACGATGCGACGGCTGCGCTCAAGGATCACGGAAGCGTTGCCCAGAATCAGCTCCGCCACCGACTCGCTGAATATGCCGGCGGAAATCAGGTTGTAGTCGCGATGCGAGAGCAGCGCGCGACGGAGCTCCGGGCTCTTGGTGACCGCCCAGCCCAGACGCAGGCCGGCGAACGACCAGACCTTGGACATGGATGCGGTGACGATGGCCTTGTCGTACAGGTCGATCACGGACTCGGAGTACTCATCCGTCTGAGTAAGCAGACGGTAGACTTCGTCACAGAGCAGCCACGCGTCGTGTTTGCGCGCGACCTCGACAATCGCCTTGAGCGTATCGGTGTCGAGCAGGGCGCCCGTGGGGTTGTCCGGGTTATTGATGCAGATGAGCTTGGTATCGTCGGTCACCAGGGCATCGAGCGCGTCGACGTCGACGTGGTAGCCGTTCTTGCGATCGAGCTGAAGGATATCGACCTTCGCGCCGCACATCTCGGGAATCGAGTAAAGCTGCTGGTAGGTGGGCTTGACGGAGACTACGTGATCGCCCGGTTCGACGAGCGTGGAAATAACCAGGGAGTTGGCACCGGTCGCGCCGTGCGTGGGCACGATATGCCCGGGCTCGACCGTCTTATAGAGACGCGCGACCCCCTCGAGGAAGCCGGGCTGCCCCTCGATGTCTCCGTAGGTGAATCGGCGCGAGCACAGGCTATCGAGCCACGCCTTCTTGTCAGTGTTCGTATGCTCGAACAGCTGGTCGAGCGTGAGGGAGTAGACGCACGTCTCTGCAACGTTGTGGGTGCACTTGGTCTCCCACTCGTTCATCCACTGCTCGACGGCGAAATCCTTGATCTGCATTGTCGTTTCCTTTCCTTGACTTTCTTACAGCTCCACCACGGTACCCAGCCCCGCCTCGACGGCGCGGTCGTAGGCGATTTTCGATGCCGAAAGGTCCTGAACGGCGATGCCCGACGTATCGAACACCGTCACCTGCTCGTCATCCGAGCGCCCCGTAGCCGCGCCGGCGATGACTTCGCCGAGCTCCGCTTTGATGTCCTCGGGCGTGATGGCGCCCTCGGCAACCGGAATCTCCAGCTCACCGGACGCGACCGATTGCTCGCGGTCGTCGACGTAAACAGCGGCACGGGCGACAAGCGCCGAGGCGAGCTCCTGCTTGCCGGGCATGTCGGCACCGACGCAGGAGATATGCGTACCAGGACGCACCCATGAATCGAGAATGATGGGCTTGGTCGCCGGCGTGATCGTCACGATGATGTCGGCCTCCGCCGCGGCACCTTGGCCGTCAGCCGTCGCCTCGATGGAATAGGTGGATGCCTCGCGAGCATGCTCGCAGGCGCCCAAGATATGGGCGACCTCGCCTCGCATGCGCTCGACGCGGGCCTCGGGCGCGGCATCGGAAACCGGCTCCCACACCTTGACCTCACTCACTTTGGGACAGGCGGCGAGGGCGCCCGCCACCATATAGGTGCTCATATGGCCGGCACCCGCAACAAGCAGTTTGGACGCATCCGACCGAGCCAGCCACTTGGCACCGAGTGCAGCGGCGGCGCCAGTGCGAAGTCCAGTGACGGCAGAGGCATTGAGCAGCGCCAACGGCTCGCCCGTCGCGTTGTCGCACAGCAGCGTGGTGCCAAAGATCTCAGGTAGCCCCTTTTTGGGGTTCTGAGAAAACCAGGCGGTGAGCTTGAGACCGAAGAGGCCGCTTCCCGCCAACTCGCCCGAGCGGATATCCATATCGGCCACACCGGGCTCGAACTGCTCATATACCATCGGCCACGCAACGCCCTTGCCCGTTGCCTTCTGGCGATATGCCTCCTCCACGGCAGCGATTGCATCCTCAATCGTCAGCACCTTGGAAACTTCCTCGGCCGAAAGCACCACCATCTGCCCCATCATCGCTCCTCTCAGCGAAAGCTTTACGTTGCCTCACTGTACGGTTTAGTTACGATGCCGCCAAGGATCATTTCTTGTTGGAATCTACAACGATTCTCAATCTGATTTTTCGTTCTATCAGCATGTATTTGAACTATTTCTCGCATCAACGGCATAATGATGTGCGATTATCCTATTTCTACCGGTACTTATTGTAGCTATTTACAAGGTGATACTGATGCTATACACCATCTCGGACTTCTCACGGGAATATGAGGGGTCGGTCCGTCTAATCGCCGGCAGCGATGGCGTCTCGCGTGCCGTCTCCGGCGTCGGAATCCTCGATTATGAACTTATGCCCGGCCTCAAGAACAAATACCAGCGCGTCAACTTCAGCTCAGACGAGATCATCCTCAGCACTTTCCTCTATGCGAAGGACGACCCGTACCTCATCACTGAAGCCGTGAAATACCTCGTCGCCAAGGGAACGAGCGGTCTCATCATCAAAAACGTCCTGCACATCCCGATTCCCGACCAAGCCATCCGCTACGCCAACGCGCGACACTACCCGGTCTTTCTCACGACTGACGACTCACTGTTCTTTGACAGCGTCATCTATGAGGTCAAACGGCATATCGAGCAGCTCGCGTCCATCGACTTCGCCCAGCGCGAGATCGATGCCCTGAGGACAGACGCATCGCCCGAGTCCATCTGCCGATGCATCCGAGGCCTCAACCCGTCATTTCTGGACGAAGCGGTCGCCCTGTTCGCATCGTTTGCAGAGCCCCTCGACCCGCGTACGTTTTTGCAAATCGAGCGTCTCTGTGCAAAATCGACCCTCGCCGGATGCCACAACATGCTGGCACCCTATGACGGAGGTTTGTTATTCGTAGCGACAAGCGACTCGGAACAGACGCTCGATGTGGAGCGAATCGTGCAGGCGCTCACGGAGCTCATCGAGGCTAGCGGTATCGATGGCGGAGCGGAAGGGCTCGGCATCAGCGATATTCTGTTTGGAGACGAGGCGGTGGCGCAGGCGATCTCGCAGGCGATTTACGCACAGCGCCTATCTTGTCAACGAGCCGAGAGTCCCGTGCGCTATACGCAGCTCGGCATCCTGAGAACCGTGATGCCTTTTGCGGAAACCCCGGAGATGCGATCGTTCTCGGAGGCGATTCTCTCGCCGATACGCGAGCACGACAGTGAGCATGGCAGCGAGCTGGAATCCACGCTCGCCGCATTCATCGAGAACGACCGACGTATCGAGCGAACCGCCAAGCAGACTGGCCAGCACCCGAACACGATTCGATATCGCCTCGATAAGGTGACGGCTCTCACCGGACTGAGCTACAAATGCGCCCCGGAGATGGAGCAGCTGTCGCTCGCCTACGCCATCGAACGCGCTCGCTCGCTTCAGTAAGCCCACCCCGCCTTGAGGTTAGGAGCGGCGGGCACGGAGCTTTTCGTAGCCTTCGGCGAAGAAGGCGACCGTGGCGGCGTCGGCCTCGGCGGCGTCCGTCTCGGTCGCGGGGACCACGCCGTGCTCGTCGCTCACCAGGAACAGCGCGCCCTTAAGCTGCGCGGGAATGTCTACGCGCGTGACCGGGATGCCCTTGGTCTGGGCCAGCTGCTCGATGAGCGTCGCCGTGCCGCACAGAAACTCGTCCGCCGGCGCCACAAAGGCGAGCTCGCCGTTGTTGACAGCGGCGAGCAGCTCGGGCGCCACGCCGGTTTCGTCGGCCTCGGAGCGGGCCTCGGCGGAGCGGGCACGTAGCGCCTTAGCCGACGTATCGGTTAGCGGCTCGTACTCCCCCACCGTCATGGCGGCGTTGCCGTTAACGTCGATCACCAGCATGAGCACGCCATCGTGCGCGGTATAGTCGCCCTCGGCTAGCGACCACTCAACGTGCTGCTTGGCCCAGCTGCGCATGTTATGGGTAAGCGGCTCGCCCTGCACCAAGCGCTCGGACAGTGCGCGAATGTGGCGGTTGAGCATGGGCACTTTTTTATTGGACATGCGCCAACGGCAGACAAGCGCGGGCTTGTCGAGCGTAAACTTCTCGACCGCCTCCTGATTGGCGCAAAAGTCCTCGTACGCACGCTGATCCTCGGCATTGCCAAACAGCTCGGCATCATCAATCTGGGGCATGGTCATACCTTTCGTGTTAGTCATTCCGTCCTCTTATACCAAAAAGACGGCCCTCCAAACGGAGCGACCGTCTTTTGCAGAGATTATTTTGTCCCGGGGCGAAACTTAGTGACGGAAATGCCTGGCCCCCGTGAAGACCATCGCAATACCATGCTCGTTGCAAGCCTGGATGCTCTCGTCGTCGCGCTTGGAGCCGCCGGGCTGGATGATGCAGGTCACGCCGTGTGCAGCAAGCACGTCGACGTTGTCGCGGAACGGGAAGAACGCGTCGCTTGCACAGGCAAAGCCGCCCTTCTCCACGCCCTCGCGCTCGCAGAAGTCCTCGGCGCGCTCGCAGGCAAGCAGCGCAGAGTCAACGCGGTTAGGCTGACCCGGGCCCATGCCAATGCCGGCCTTGCCCTTGGAGACCAGGATGGCGTTGGACTTAACGCCCTTGCAGACCTTCCAGGCAAACTCGAGCTCGGCCATCTCGGCGTCGGTGGGCTTGCGGTCGGTGGGGAACGTAAAGGTCGCGGGATCCTCGGTCACGTGGTCGACTTCCTGCACCAGCATGCCGCCGTCGATGGAGCGCAGCTCCACCTGGGCGCCGTGGTCCACGCCGCCGGTGGCCAGCACGCGCAGGTTGGGGCGCTTGGCCATGCGCTCGAGCGCCTCGTCGGTGTAGCTCGGGGCGATGATAACCTCGACGAACTGCTTGTTCTGATCGGCAAAGTGCTCGACCAGCTCATAGGGAACCTCGCGGTTGCAGGCAATGATGCCGCCGAAGGCGCTCTTGGGATCGCAGGCGAAGGCGCGGTCGTAAGCGGACGTAATGTCCTCGGCAACGGCGGAGCCGCAGGGGTTCTGGTGCTTGAGAATCACGCAGGCCGGCTCGTCGAATTCGCGGACCAGGTTCCAAGCGGCGTCGGCATCCAGATAGTTGTTGTAGCTGAGCGGCTTGCCCTGGATCTGCTCGGAGCCCACGAGCGGGAACTGCGAGCTCGCGGTGTTCTCGCAACCCTCGGCAAAGCGATAGACCGTGGCCTTCTGCTGCGGGTTCTCGCCATAGCGCAGGTCGTCGACCTTCTCCAGCGAGATCTCGAGCTTGGCAGAGGTGTCCGCCACGTCGCTTGCCTGGGCGGCAAGCCAACGGGAGATAGCCGTGTCGTAGGCGGCGGTGGTCTGGTAGACCTTCACCTGCAGGCGACGACGAGTGGAAAGCGTGGTGCAGCCACCGGTCTCGTGCATCTCGGCCAGGACGGCATCATAGTCGGCCGGGTCGGAGATGACGGTAACGCTCGCGGCGTTCTTAGCGGCGGAGCGCAGCATGGAGGGGCCACCGATGTCGATGTGCTCGATGGCGTCCGCGAAGGTGACCTCGGGGTTGGCGACGGTTTTCTCGAACTCGTACAGGTTGACGACGACCAGGTCGATCAGCTTAATGCCGTGCTGAGCGGCCTCCTGCATGTGCTGCTCGGAATCGCGGCGGGCCAGCAGCGCGCCGTGAACCTTGGGGTGCAGGGTCTTAACGCGGCCGTCCATCATCTCGGGATAGCCCGTGAACTCCTCGATGGGGGTTACGGGAACGCCCGCGTCCTCAATGGCACGAGCCGTGCCGCCCGTAGAGATGATCTCGACGCCAAAGTCATCGACCAGCGTCCGTGCGAAATCGACGACGCCCGTCTTATCGGTAACCGAGATCAACGCGCGTGCGATCTTCACATCAGATCCCATGCAGTCCTCCTGTCTGGTACGCCGCCGTGCTCTGTGAGTCGGTGATACGTCGATCTGCAGCGCTCGCGCAGCGGCATTGAAAATACTGATTCAATGTAGCGCATCAAGCGCATCGATGCACCCCGCAACGGGCGCATGTGCAGAAAAAGTTTGCGAGCAGAGGGGATGGGCACGGCACTGGGCACGGTGAGTTCATGGAACACAGGGGCACCATAATTAGATGCCAATGGCGTGGTAGAACTGTGCTCGATATGCATCCGCAAAAGAAAGAGGCACCATGGTCTCGCGGGTTCTCTACCGACCGTTTGATACCGAAGACTTCGACGCCATCGCGCTGATTCTGCAGCAGCTTTGGCATAACAATTCGGATAACGATGAGTACAACCGCCTTGAGGCCGCGTGCGACCTCGCCTACTGCCTTTCGTCCTCGACGTTTTCGCAGGTTGCGGTGATTGACGGCGAGGCGCGTGGCATTGCGCTCGCGCGCGCGGGACAGAGTTCCGGCGCCACCGTCAAGGAACATTGGATGGACACCGAACGCGCTCTGCTATCGCAAATGCGCGAGCTGGAGCCCGATGCCTGCGCCGAGTATCTCTCGTTTGTGCGCGCAACCATCCGAACCAACAACCGCCTGCTCGAAAGCAGCCCGTTGCCCCACGACAACGAGGTCACGCTGCTTGCCGTGGATCGCGACGTCCATGGCCTGGGTGTAGGCTCAGTGTTGCTCGATGCCGCGGTCTCGTACCTGTCCTCGCGCGGGGCGACAAGGGCGCACCTGTACACCGACTCCAACTGCTCGTGGAAGTTCTACGAGCTGCACGGCTTTAAGCGCACGGCCACGCACCGCGCCAACCGCGAAGAGCGCCGTCACGACATGCCGCGTGAAAGCTTTCTCTACGAACTCGACCTAACAGCCTAGCCCAAGCAGCCACACCTAGTCATTTAAGTCTGTCCCCAATGACTGATCCCCAACAACTAGTCATTTAAGTCTGTCCCCAATGAGTGTCCCCAATGAGTAGCCTTGGTGGTCTGCAAATAGCTGTGGTCAAAAAACATCAAATATGAGTACTGTTACCTTTTTAGTAGCAGCGATTCGGGGCATTTTTGATGCTTATAGGCATGACGACCAGCTGCACGAGCTGACGTAGCTCCTCAAATGTTCAATAAAATGGGCCCCTAACGAGAAGTGCTCTCATTAGGAACCCATTATTATGTGCAAACATATGTGACCAACGCAGCAACAGTACTCATATTTGGCATTTTTTGTCCACTGCCCCTTGCGCGAAGGTCCGCAGCGGAAAGTTTGGCCCGTTTCGATGCACAAAAATGGGATGAATCTTCCCTGGCAACCGCCCAGAAAGATCCACCCCAAAGCAAGCGCTCGCTAGAACGTTCCACCGCCGCCTCCGCCGACGCCGCCACCGCCGCCACCGGAAAAGCCGCCGCCGCTGCCGCCGCTCGAGCTATCGGAACTCGAAGCCAGCTCGCGGATGGTCTCGTGATACACATCGTTGAACGAATCGAGCGGAGACTCGTTGCCGTAGTGATGGTAATACCACCAGTAGCAGGGGTAGTTGTCGTAGAAATCGTCACTGTTGCGCAGGTCCGCAGGCACGGCTTCGGCCAGCTGTCGCAGCACTTCTTTCGAAACGCCCAGGGCAACGCCCATCACCAGCAGCTTGTTCCACAAGATCAGGTCGCTGGGAACGGCCTCCTTCAGACGCGTAAAGTCCTCGAGCCAATGCTTGAGCGCCTTGCAGCGAGCCGCCACCTCGGCGCCCTCCGGCGTGTAGCGACGGAAGGTGCAGCTCAGGACAAAGCCCACGATCGTGACGGGGATCGAGATCATAGCGGCGCCGACATTGGCATCCGCAAAGTCGGTATAGATCAGAGAGCCCAGAATGCCAAAGACGATGATGATGCCGAGAACCAAGCCGGCAACCAGGGCGATGGTGCCGTCCGAGGCGATTAGCTCGCGCGCCTCCAGCTTGCCCTTAACCGTGCTCTGATAGTCCTCGAGCTTGTCACCAACAGATGCAGTACGCTCGCTGGCATACTCCTCCAGCTCGCTAAACGTGCGCGAACGGACGCCGTCTTTATCGGGCTTAACGCCAGCGAAGAAGACCTTGAGCACATCGCGGTCGATGCCGTCCTTCTTGGCAGCCTTCCAGGCCTCGTCGGTCACTGTGATGCGATACGTCTGCTCCTCTTTTTCGCGACGGAGCAGACCCTTCTTCTTGGTCTCGGTCGCTTCTTCCAGCTTGATCACACGGTCGTCGGTGAGCTTCATAAGCGTGGCGATATATGCCTGATCGGGCACGTCGTTCCAGCTCATGAGAGCTGCAAGCACCGCGGGATGGTCGGCCGAGGGCACATCGCGGAAGTACTCGTCCTGGAAGAGCGGCTTGGGCTTGGGCCTGCGCAGCTTAAGCATCACGATCACACCGGTATAGGCAACCGCCACGACAACACACACCACGGCAATCGCGCCGGCAACCGCACGCGCGTGCTCACGGCGAGCGTTGGCCTCGTCGGCCCATTCCTTCTCTTCGCTCAGAATCGTCGACATGCGCTTTTCGCCCGAGACGGCAAGCTGCGGCACCCAGTCGCTGGGGAAGGCGATGCGTGCCTCGGCGAATTCGCCCTCATGCACGCAGGGAATGGTATAGGTGACCATGGGCTCGTCCGCATCGAGCGACACGTCGCCCGTCAGCGGGCCGTGGCCCCATGCGCGGAAGTTATCGCCCTTGACGGCAGCCGTCCCGGCAGCGGCATTTGCAAAGTAGACTTCCATCTCGACGTCATCGGAGTCCGCCGACCAGCCGTCGCCGACGAATTTCCAGTAAAGCTCGGCGGTATCGGCCCAGTTCATAACCGCACCGGTCATGGAATAACTCACGTAGTAGATTGCGCTGTCGCCGCTCTCGTGGGGGCTGAACACCTTAATCTTTACGCCGTCGTCGGACTGTTCCACCGTGTAAACGCCGTCGTCGCCTTTGTTTGCGCTGTCGACCTTGTTAAACGCAGTGTCGTCTTCCTCGACGCTCAGCACATTGACGACCACCGAGCCGCCTTGCTGGTTAGAGCCTGTATTGATATCCCAATACACGCCGTTGATGTCATCGTCGAAATCGAACTGGCGTCCCTCGACAACGGTCAGCGAGCCATCGGCCTCAACCGTGGCGCCGATGTAGGTTTGGCTCATGGAGTAGCCGTCGGCGTGCGCGACGGCAGGCAGCAGCAGCAACGCAAGCGCGACGAGCGCGCAGACGGAAGCGAATCGCGCAAACAGGCGGCGCTGCCGACAGGTCTTGGCAACGGGGGCGTTCATAGGCACATCCTTTGTCTGTGGTACCAGTAGCGTCATTGTCCCACGTTTGCGGGTTCATGTGACGAACATCTAGGTCAGCGGAGCGTCAAAACGGGACAAAAGTCACGCCCACGGGCAGTCGTTTTGGGGACGTTCTTAAACGACTAGTCGCTGGGGACACTCTTTGGCCAGGCACTGCCCCGGCAATAGATACCACTTCATAGCTCCATCACAGGTGTAGCGGCTTTGTGTGGGCGCGGCATGCGCTGATTGAGCCGCCAGTTGAGGGGCATAAAGCAGTTGAGCGAAAACGGTTTGCCCCTTTGCCGTCCGCTCGAGGATCATGTCCCCCTTTTCCGCGGAAACCCCGGCAGTTGCGAAGAGCTGCCGGGGTTTCTGTCGTTTGAGGGCTAGATTGATTGACGGCGATTAAGGCGCCGAGCCGGTGGTCCGGCACGCGCAACGCGCGGCCTCAGCAACTTGCAGGCCACGGCAGCGTCTCCCCCACCGCGCCCCGCGCTATACTCGTCCGCATGGACATCAACGCACGCAACATAGCAACACCCGCCGCCGACGCGCCAACGACGCCGGCCGCCCCCACCCCCGTCGTGGGGCGCTTTGCCCCGTCGCCCTCGGGCCGCATGCACCTGGGCAACGTGTTCAGCTGCCTGTGCGCATGGCTTTCGGCCCGCAGCCAGGGCGGCAGCATCGTGTTACGCATTGAGGACCTGGACGATCGCTGCAAGCGCCCCGAACTTGCCACTCAATTGATTGACGACCTGGCCTGGCTGGGGCTGGAGTGGGACGAAGGCCCCTACTACCAGCACGA
>UQWV01000040.1 GCA_900544845.1 uncultured Collinsella sp.
GGCAGTCAAGAGGTCAGGGGTTCGATCCCCCTCGTCTCCACCCGAGCATTGAAGAAGGCTCCAACGCAAGTTGGGGCCTTTTTTCATATAGGCACACAAGGTCAAAGGCGGCACCATGATCCTCCTGGTCGACAAGATCGAAAAAAGCTTCGGCGCGCGCGTCCTCTTTAGCGGCGCGTCATTCCAGATCAACCCCGGCGAGCGTTTTGCGCTCGTGGGCCCCAACGGCGCCGGCAAAACCACCATGCTCAAAATCATCATGGGCATCGACAGCCCCGACGCCGGCCAGGTCCAGTACTCCAAGGACTGCCAGGTGGGCTACCTAGAGCAGGAGACCAACCTGGAGCACAAGGACACCACCATCCTCGCCGAGGTCATGGCGGCCGCCAAGGAAATCCGCCGCATGGGCGAGCGCGCCAACGAGCTGCAGGCCCAGATCACCGAGCTCTCCGAGCAGGGCAAGGACGTCGACGCCCTCCTCAACGAGTATGGCCAGGTCCAGGACCGCTTTGAGCATCTGGGCGGCTACGAACTCGAGAGTAACGCCCGCAAGATCCTGTCCGGCCTGGGCTTTAAGGTCACCGACTTTGAACGCCCGTGCTCCGAGTTCTCGGGCGGCTGGCAGATGCGTATCGCGTTGGCAAAGCTTTTCCTGCGCCATCCCGACCTGCTGCTGCTGGACGAGCCCACCAACCACCTGGATCTCGAAAGCGTCCAGTGGCTGCGCGGCTTTATCGCCAACTACGACGGCGCCGTGCTCATCGTCAGCCACGACCGCGCCTTTATGGACGCCTGCGTCGACCACGTGGCAGCGCTCGAGAACCGCCGCGTAACCACCTACACCGGCAACTACAGCAGCTACCTTAAGCAGCGAGAGGACAACTTGGAGCAAATGCGCGCCAAGCGCGCTGCCCAGGAGCGCGACATCGCCCACATGCAGGTCTTCGTCGACAAGTTCCGCTACAAGCCGACCAAGGCCGCCCAGGCGCAGGAGCGCATCCGCAAGATCGAGCAGATCAAAAAGGAGCTCGTCATCCTGCCCGAGGGCCACAAGCACATCGACTTTAAGTTCCCCGACCCGCCGCGCTCCGGCGACATGGTCGTGGGCCTGGAGGGTGTATCCAAGTCCTACGGCGACAAGCACATCTACAGCGACATCGACCTCAAGCTCTACCGCGGTGAGCACGTGGCGCTCGTCGGACCCAACGGCGCCGGCAAGTCCACTCTCATGAAGATTCTCGCCGGCCTGGAGCCGCCCACCACCGGCACCCGCGACCTGGGCACCAACGTGGGCGTGGCCTACTACGCCCAGCACGCGCTCGAGGGCATGACCGAGTCCAATACCGTCCTGCAAGAAATCGACACCGTCACGCCCAAGTGGACCGTACCGCAGCAGCGCAGCCTGCTGGGCGCCTTCCTATTTAGCGACAACGACTCCATCGAGAAGCAGGTCCGTGTCCTCTCCGGCGGCGAAAAGGCGCGTCTGGCGCTCGCCAAGATGCTCGTGGCCCCCGAGGCGCTCCTGTGCCTGGACGAGCCCACCAACCACTTGGACATCGACTCGGTGGACATGCTCGAGAACGCCCTGCAAAACTTCCCCGGCACCATCGTGCTGATCAGCCACGACGAGCACCTGGTGCGCGCCGTGGCCAACCGCGTCATCGACATCCGCGACGGCAAGGTCACGGTCTACGACGGCGACTACGACTACTACCTCTACAAGCGTGAGGACCTCGCAGCCCGTGCCGCCGCCGAGGCTGCAGGGGAGAGCGCTCCCGCCGCGGCCAAGGCAACCAAAGCCAGCGCCGTCCAGGCCGACACCCCCGCCGCGGCGCCTAAGCCTGCCGAGGGCAAAAAGACCAAGGAGCAAAAGCGTGCCGAGGCCCAGGCCCGCGCCGCGCTCAACAAAAAGCTCAAGGGCGTGCGCAACCAGCTTAAGAAGATCGAGGCCGAGCTCGACAAAAAGCGCGCCCGCTATGACGAGCTTATGGAATTGATGGCAAGCGAAGAGCTTTATGCCGATCAGGATAAGTTCAACGCCGCGCTGGGGGAATATAACGGCCTTAAGCAAGAGCTTCCCAAGCTCGAGGACGAATGGCTCGAGCTTTCCACTCAGATCGAAGAGGAGACCGCGCGTGAACTCTCGTAAAGCCGCTGCCGTGGCGATGAGCATCATCGCCATCGCCTGTCGCATCTGCGGCATCTTTATGAGCGCGATGACCGTGCTGCTGTGCTTTAGCGGCCTCACCGCCAAGCTGCAGATCGTGGGCTTTGTCGTTGAGCTTTCGCGCGCGCTTCCGAGCGCTATCGCCGGCTACGGCATTATCACCTCGCCCTTCGGCGGTGTGTTCCGCCTGGATTACGCAATTGTCGCCGTAATCCTGTTTGTGGCCGACTACCTGCTTACGCGCGCTTCGCGCCGCGTCCGCTAGGGGAGCGCCATGTCCAGCAGCTACTTCATGAACCTGCTCGCCAGCGCGGTCGCCGTCATCCTGGGCATCGTTATCCACGAGAGCGCGCACGCCGCCGCGGCCTGGGCGCTCGGCGACAAGACGGCCCGTTCGCGCGGCCGCGTCTCGCTCAACCCGCTCAACCACATCGACCCGTTTGGCACCATCATCCTGCCGCTGCTGATGCTCGCCGCTGGCGGCCCGGTATTCGCCTTCGCCAAGCCGGTGCCCGTCTACCTTAACAACCTCAAGCACCCCAAGCGCGACGAGGTCCTGGTGAGCGCGGCCGGCCCCGCATCGAACATCGCACTGGCATGCCTGGCCGCGGCCCTTATGCACCTGACCTATGGGAATCTTTACACCAGTATTTCCTTTGCCCTGGCGTCACAGATCATGAACTTCGGCGCCACCTTTATCGTGGTCAACTTATCGCTCGCGTTCTTTAACCTCATCCCGATTCCGCCGCTCGATGGCTCATCGATCATCGTGCCCTTCCTCAAGGGCAAGGCACTCGCAAACTACTACCGCCTGCAGCAATACGCCATGCCCATCCTCATCCTGGTGCTATACCTGCTGCCCATGTGGACCGGCATCGACGTGATAGGTCGCTATTTCGACGTTACCGTGTATCCGCTCGCTGAGCAGCTGCTCAACTTCGCAATCGCCGGCATCTAAGGTAAACTTACAGGTCGACCGCGCAAAACGGTCGCAACATGCACCCAAACCGCGCCGCGAAGGCGCCGTCAAAGGAGGTCGAAGATGTCGTATCGCGTGTCGACGCAGGTCTACAGCGGACCGTTCGACCTGCTGCTGCAGCTGGTAACCCGCCAAAAAGTAGATATCGGCGCCATCTCCATCAGCGAGGTGGCCGAGCAGTACCTGGCCGAGGCCGAGCGCATCGAGGCGCTGGATCTGGACGTGGCGAGCGACTTTCTGCTGGTCGCGGCAACCCTTCTGGACATCAAGGCCGCCTCTCTGGTGCCGCAGGAGGCCCCGAGCAAAGTCAATGACGACGATGACGAGTTCGACGAAGACCTCAAGGAGCTCAGCGCGCTCGACGGCGATGCCCTGCGCGAGGTCCTGATCCAACGCCTGATCGCCTACAAGCAGTTTAAAGGCGCGGCTGCGGCCCTCGGTGCCCGCATGCAGGCCGAAAGCCGCATGCACCCGCGTGTGGCCGGCCCCGACCCCGAGTTCCTGGGGCTCATGCCCGACTACCTTGCCGGCATCACTCTGCGCGGTCTCGCCGTCATCTGCGCCGACCTGGACGGCAAGCGCCAGACCTTCCTGCTGGAGGCCGAGCACGTGGCACCACATCGCGTACCGCTCGACCTGACGGTGGCCTCGGTCGACCGCTTTACCATGGCGCACCAAACCTGCACCTTCCGCGAGCTGCTGGACGGCGACGCTACCACCGAGCAGCTCGTCGTCACCTTCCTGGCCATGCTCGAGCTCGCCAAGCGCGGCTCGCTTACGCTGAGCCAGGACGAGATCTTTGGAACCATCTGCATCAACCGAGTCGAGGGCGCCGAGGCATACGTGCCCGGCGAGGGCCCCGAACTCACCGAATAGGAGCCGCAATCATGTCAACCCTTTCCACGCTGGAGGCAAACAGCCTCAAAGGCGCCCTCGAGGCGCTGCTGCTGGTGTCGAGCGACCCCGTGAGCGCGCCTGCACTGGCAGGTGCGCTGGATATCGCCCCGGGCGAGTGCGCGTCACTGCTCGCCGAGCTCAAGGTTGAGTACGAGGAGGCCAATCGCGGCTTTCAGCTGCGCGAGGTCGCCGGCGGCTGGCGCCTGTTTACGCATCCCGCCTACCACGACGTGGTCGAGGCCTACGTGCTGAGCTGGGACACGCAAAAGCTGTCGCAGGCGGCGCTCGAAACCCTGGCCGTCATCGCATACCACCAGCCCGTGACGCGCGAGGTGGTCAAGGGCATCCGCGGCGTCAACTCCGACGGCGTCATCGCGTCGCTCGTGGACAAGGGTCTGGTGCGCGAGCTCGGCCGCGACCCCCAGCGCGGTCAAGCCATCATCTACGGCACGACCAACGCCTTTTTGGAAAAGTTCGGTCTGCGCTCCACCCGCGACCTGCCCGATCTTGAGCAGTTTGCCCCCGACGAGCAGTCGCGTCAGTTTATCCGCGAGCGCCTGAGCGGCCGCAGCATTCAGTCCACGCTCGAGGAGCAGGCCGAGGACCTGGACGAAGAGCGCGAACTGCTCGATACCGATGTTGTCGATGTTGAGGCAGTCGAGGACTTGGAATCCCTGGTCATCGACGAGACCTCGGAGGATTTGCATGACGAGGACTAACGAAGTGGGGGAGACGCGCGCCATGGGCAACGCAGTACCCGCAGCCGACGCCCAGCCCGTCTATCCGCACACCATGCGCCTGCAGCGCTTTTTGGCACGCGCGGGCGTGGCGAGCCGCCGCGGCTCGGAAGACCTAATGACCGCCGGCCGCGTGACCGTTAACGGCCAGGTCGCGACCGAACTGGGCACCAAGGTCGATGTCGATCGCGATCACATCGAGGTCGACGGCATGCCCGTAAAGCTCAACCAGGGCGCCGTGTACCTGATGCTCTACAAGCCGACCGGCTACCTCACCACCATGAGCGACCCGCAGGAGCGCGCTTGCGTGGCCGACTTGGTCCCCCGCGACCGATTTCCGGGTCTGTTCCCGGTGGGCCGCCTGGACCGCGACACCACGGGTCTTTTGCTCTTTACCACCGATGGCGACCTGTCGCAGGATCTGCTGCACCCCAGCAAGCATGTCTACAAGACCTACCAGGCGCTCGTGGACGGCCACCTGACCGATCGCGACTTAGAACCACTCCGCCGCGGCATCGAACTCGACGACGGCCTGTGCCAGCCGGCGATCTGCCGCGTCATCAACGCGCGCGAGGCAGAGGCCGTGGCTCCGCAAGGCGTAAAGCCCGGTACCACCGCCGTGGAGGTCATCATCCGCGAGGGGCGCAAGAACCAGGTCAAGCGCATGCTGAGCAAGATTCACCATCCGGTAATCCGCCTGCATCGCTGCAACTTTGCCGGCCTTGAGCTCGAAGGCGTGGCCAAGGGCTCGTGGCGCGAGCTCACCGACCGCGAGGTGCAGATCCTTAAAGCGGGCGGCATCCCGCCCAAGCAGGCGAGCGCCATGCGCAACGGCGGCAAGCCCCAAGACACGCCCGCCAGCCGCACGCGTCACCACGGCAGCCACGGCTCCGCACCCAAGCGCAACACCTACCGCGAGCGCTACACAGGCTAGACAACCCGCCGCGCCCCAGCGCCCGCGAACCATAGCAGCACGTCAACCATCGAAAGGAAGCATTGCATGATCGTCGCCATCGACGGCCCCGCCGGTTCCGGCAAGTCCACCATCGCCAAGGAGATCGCCCGCCAGCTGGGCTTTAACAAGCTCGACACGGGCGCCATGTATCGCGCCGTCACCTTCGCCGCGCTCGGCCGCGGCATCGATCTGGACGACGAGGCGGCCATTGACACCCTCGCCGAGCAAATCGAGATCCGCTTTACCAACGGCACCGGCGAGGACACGCGCCTGACCATCGACGGCAAGGACGCATCGGCCGCCATTCGCACCCCGCAGGTCGACGCCAACGTGTCCAAGGTCTCGGCCTACCCGGGCGTGCGCGCCGCCATGCTCATCCACCAGCGCCGCGCCGCCGAGGACCGCGATATCGTCGCCGAGGGTCGCGACATCGGAACCGTCGTGTTCCCCAACGCACAGGTCAAGGTCTTCCTGACTGCCGACCCGCGCGAGCGCGCCCGTCGCCGTGTGCTGCAGCGCCACCAAAACGACGCCCAGCCGCTCACCGAAGAGCAGCTTGAGGCCGAGGTCGACGAGACCCTCGACGCCCTCAAGCAGCGCGATAAGCTCGACAGCAGCCGCGAGGTCGCGCCGCTCGTTCCCGCCGAGGACGCGGTACATGTCGACTCCACCGCCCACACCATCGACGAGGTCGTCTCGATCATCGAGGACCTCATCAACCAAAGGAGGTAGCCCATGCGCCTGTTTAAGCAGACGCCCGAGGATTACTACAACGCCCCCTACGCCGAGTTCCCGGCGCTCATCCGCGGCACCGTCGCCGTGGTCATGGGCATCCTGTGGGTCTTCTCCAAGCTCATGTGGCGTTGGAAGGTCGAGGACAGCGACCTGCTGTTTGAGCGCCAGGAAGGCCGCGGCAGCGTGGTCATCTGCAACCACACATCGATGGCCGAGCTCCTGGCTGTGGAGACGGCGCTGTTCTTTGGCGGCCGCCGCATTCGCCCCATTTTTAAGTCCGAGTTTGCGAAGAGCAAGATCGTGCGCTGGGCCTTTAGCCGCGTGGGCGGCATTCCCGTCGAGCGCGGCACCGCCGACATGAAGTGCCTGCGTGCCGCCCAGCATGCGCTGCAGCGCGGTGAGGACGTCCTGATCTTCCCCGAGGGTACGCGCATCCGCTCGCGCGAGATCAAGCCCGAAGTCCACGGCGGCTTTGCGCTCATCGCCCAGATGGGTAAGGCACCCGTCAACCCGCTCGCCATCTGCGGCTGGTCCGATATTACGCCTGCGGGCAAAAAGATCATGCGCCCCAAAAAGTGCTGGATCCGCGCCGGCAAGTCAATTTCGCTTTCCGACGCGCCTGCCGAGCTCAAGCGCAAGGAGCGCCTAGCCTGGTTTGAGTCCGAGGCCATGAGCCGCGTCTACGCCATGCGAGACGACCTGTGCGCCGAGCATCCGGGCAGGTTCTAGCCATGAGCGAGAACGTGACGAACACCGCCGCGGCTGCGTCTGACCAGGCAAACGCGCCCACCATCGAGATCGCCGCCCACGCCGGCACTTGCTACGGCGTACAGCGTGCGCTCGATATGGCGCTGGCCGCCGCGCCGCAGGCAGGGGAGTGCACTCAGGTCCATACCTTGGGTCCGCTCATCCATAACCCCATCGTGGTGCGCGAGCTTGATGAGGCAGGCGTCGGTCTGGCCGACACCTTGGACGACGCCACATCCGGCACCGTGATTATCCGCGCCCACGGCGTGGTGCCGCAGGTCATTGACGCCGCTCGCGAGCGCGGCCTTACCGTGGTCGACGCCACCTGCCCCTACGTGAAGAAGGTTCATGTGGCGGCCGAGCGCCTGGTGCGCGAAGGCTACCGCGTGATCGTCGTGGGCGAGCCGGGCCACCCAGAGGTCGAGGGTATTCTAGGCCACGCCGGCAATGACGCGCAGGTCGTGAGCTGTGCCGCCGACGCCGATGCCCTGTCGCTCAAGGGCAAGGTGGGCCTCGTTGTGCAGACCACCCAGACCGCGCAGAACCTCGCCGAGGTCGTGGCCGCCATAACCCCGCGCGTGCAGGAGCTGCGTGTGATCAACACCATCTGCGCCGCCACGAGTGAGCGTCAACAGGCAGCAGCCACACTTGCCAACCGCTGCGACTGCATGGTCGTGGTGGGTGGCAAGAACTCGGGCAACACCCGCCGCCTGGCGCAGATTTGCGCAGACGCCTGCGAGCGCACGTATCATATCGAGGAAGCTTCCGAGCTCCAGGCCGCGTGGTTTACCGACGCTCACCACATCGGCATCACCGCCGGAGCCTCCACCCCGCAAGAACACATCGAGCGCGCCGTCACGCGCATCAAGGAGCTTTGCCGCTAACCATGGACCAGACCGTACCCGCATACGCCGCCGAGGTGGCCGATTACGGGCGCAGCCGCGACCCCGAGCCGGGTGAAGGCGCGCTCGTTAAGAACGTGCGTCCCGAGTCGCCCGCATGGGATGTGGGTATCGAGCCGGGCATGCGCGTGCTCACGGTCAACGGCGAGCAGCTCACCGACATGATCGTATGGCTCTGGGAGGCCGACGATGATACCGTCGACCTGGAGGTTTTCGATCCGCGCGACAACACCGTCACCTCCGTCGAGCTCGACCGCTTCCCAGGAGAGGACTGGGGCCTGGAATTCGATGGCCCCATCTTTGACGGCATGCGTACCTGCGTCAACGCCTGCGTGTTCTGCTTTATGACCATGCTCCCCAAGGGCGGTCGCTCCACGCTCTACATCCGCGACGACGACTATCGTCTGAGCTTTTTGCAGGGCAATTTTGTTACGCTCACGAACCTCTCCGACGAGGACGTGCAAAACGTCATCGACCGCAATATGAGCCCCATGAACGTGTCGGTCCACGCCGTGAGCCCCGACGTCCGCCGCCGCATGATGGGCCGCAACGCCCAGCGCGGCATGGACGTACTCGAGGCCATCATGGCCGCCGGCATCGAGATTCACGCGCAGATTGTGTTGTGCCCCGGCATGAACGACGGCGAGGAGCTGGAAAAGACCCTGCGCTTTTGCGAGGAGCACGAGCAAATCACCAGCCTGGGCATCGTGCCGCTCGGTTTTACCAAGCATCAGAACCGTTTTAGCTGGTCCTACAGCGACAAGCCCGAGCTAGCGCGCGAGACCATTGCCATGATCCGACCGTTCCAGGACCGCGCCTATGAGCGCTTTGGCCGCCACACCTTCCAGATGAGCGACGAGTTCTATCTGGACGCCGGCATCGATCCTCCCGAGGCAGACTTTTACGACGGTTACCCGCAGTACTACGACGGCATTGGCATGATCCGCTCGTATCTGGACGAGACCGACGACGTGCTTGCCGCCGACGCCGAGCGTCTGGCCCGCGTCCGCGAGGCCGTCGCCGCCCGCAACCAGCGGCTTCTGTGTCTCTCGGGCGCCAGCGCACGCGACACGGTGGCCCGCTTTGTGGAGTCGCCCCAGGGACTCGCCGGCACTGTCACGGCCATCAAGAACCGCTATTTTGGCGGCAACGTGGACGTGACCGGCCTCATCGTCGCGTGTGACATTCTGGAGCAGCTGCCCCAAGATCTGTCGGGGTTTATGCTCTTTGTGCCTAAGCTCATGTTCAACGCTGACGGCATGACGCTTGACGAGTATCATCGTGACGATTTACTCGCAAGCCTTACCAGTCGCGGCGCCGAGGTTCATGTGGTGTCGACCATGCCGCATGAGCTGCTCGATACCCTAGAGCATATCCTTGGCATTATGCCCGCGGACCCTAACATTTCCACTGACCCTACCCATTAAAGGAGAGCAGATGAAACCTATCGTCGCCGTCGTCGGACGCCCCAACGTGGGCAAGTCCACGCTCGTTAACCGCCTGGCCCAGACCTCGGACGCCATCGTCCACGAGTCCCGCGGCGTCACGCGCGATCGCTCGTACCACACGGCCGATTGGAACGGCCGCGAGTTCACCATCGTCGACACGGGCGGCATCGAACCGCTCAAGAGCGATGACGTCTTCGCCACGTCCATCCGTGACCAGGCCCTCGCCGCCGCCGAGGAAGCCGCCGTCATCCTGTTTGTGGTCGACGGCCGCACCGGCGTCACCGAGGAGGACGAGTCTGTCGCTCGCATGCTCAAGCGCTGCGACAAGCCGGTCTTTCTGCTGGTGAACAAGCTCGACAACCCCGATCGCGAGAACGACAGCATCTGGGAGTTCTATTCGCTCGGCATCGGTGAGCCCACGCCGCTCTCGGCCCTGCATGGTCATGGCACGGGCGACCTGCTCGACGATATCGTGGCCCTGCTTCCGGAGGAAGAGGACGAGGTCGCCGATGAGTTCCCCGACGCGCTGAACGTCGCCATCATCGGCCGCCCCAACGCCGGTAAGTCCTCGCTGTTCAACCGCATCCTGGGCGCCGACCGCTCCATCGTGTCCAACATTGCCGGCACCACGCGCGACGCCATCGACACCGTCGTGGAGCGCAACGGCAAGCACTACCGCATGGTCGACACCGCGGGCATCCGTAAGAAGAGCACCGTGTACGAGAACATCGAGTACTACTCCATGGTCCGCGGCCTGCGTGCCATCGACCGCGCCGACGTGGCGCTGCTCGTCGTCGATGCCTCCGTGGGCGTCACCGAGCAGGACCAGAAGGTCATGGGCTTGGCCATCGAGCGCGGCTGCGCCATCGTGGTACTGCTCAACAAGTGGGATCTGCTCGACGACGACCGCAAGCGCGAGGCCTGCATGGAGACAGTCGACCGCCGTCTGGGCGTCATGGCTCCCTGGGCTCAGTACCTGCGCATCTCGGCCCTGACCGGCCGTAGCGTCGAGAAGATCTGGGCGATGGTCGACGCCGCCGAGAAGACGCGCTCGCAGAAGATCAGCACCTCACGCCTCAACACGTTCCTCACCGACCTGCGCGAGTTCGGTCATACCGTGGTGGACGGCAAGCGCCGCCTGCGTATGCACTATGTGACCCAGACGGGCGTCAACCCGCCGACGTTCACGTTCTTCGTCAACCACAGCGACCTGGTCAACGACACCTACCAGCGATACGTAGAGAACCGCATGCGCTCGACCTTCGACTTTGCCGGCACGCCCATTCGACTCTTCTTTAGGAAGAAGGAGCAAAAGGATGCATAATCCGATTCTTCTGACCGCCATCTGCGCCGTGGTCTCGTTCTTTATCGGGGCGATTCCGTTTGGTCTGATCCTGGGCCGCGTGTTCAACCACACGGACATTCGTAAGGCGGGCTCCGGCAACATCGGCACCACCAACGCCCTGCGCGTGGCCGGCCCCAAGGTGGCTGCGCTCACGCTGCTGCTCGACTGCCTTAAGGGCGCCATCTGCGTCCTTATCGCGCGTCCGCTCATTGCCGACTTGGGCTATGGCTTCCCCGTGAGCATTATGGCCCCCGGTGCCGCCGGCGACTGGATGCTCGGCGTCATCTGCCTGGCAGCCGTGTGGGGCCATATCTTCTCGCCCTACCTCAACTTCCATGGCGGCAAGGGCATCGCAGTTGGTCTGGGCGTCATCCTCGCCTGGTACTGGCCCATCGGACTTTCGCTGTTGGGCATGTTTATCGTGGCCGTCGCCATCACCAAGTTTGTGTCGGTGGGCTCGCTTGCCGCGGCCATCGGTCTTCCCATCGCTGCCTGCGCGGTCTTTCCGTACAGCAGCCTCGGACTTAAGTTTTGCATGGCGCTGATCGGCATTACTGTGGTGTGGGCCCATCGTGCGAACATCAAAAAGCTCATGACGGGTAAGGAGTCCAAGCTCTCGTTTACCAAGCGCGTCACCGAGCCCGACGATAAGTAGGAGAGAGTCATGAATGTTGCGCTGATTGGCTCCGGCTCCTGGGGAACCGCCGTCGCGGGCCTTGCCGCCGCGCGGGCCGAGCGCGTGACCATGTGGGCCCACAGCGAGCAGACGGCCGCCGGTATTAACGGCGAGCACCGAAACCCTCGCTATCTGGTGGGCTACGAGCTGCCGGACAACGTGGTGGCAACGACCGAGCTCGCCCAGGCGCTCGACGGTGCCGATGCGATCATCTTTGCCGTGCCTTCGACGCACCTGCGCGACGTCTGCCACCAGGCGGCGCCGTACATCGCGGACGAGACGCCGGTTCTGTGCCTCACCAAGGGCATTGAGCCCGAGTCCGGCCTGCTCATGAGCGAGGTCATCGCCAGCGAGATCGGCAACGAGTCGCGCGTGGCGGCGCTCTCGGGCCCCAACCATGCTGAGGAAATCTGCCGCGGCGGACTTTCTGCCGCCGTCATCGCAAGCAAAGATCCGCAGATAGGGGAGACCTTTAAGGACCTGCTCCTATCCACGGCCTTCCGCATCTACCTGTCGCAGGACATGACCGGCGTCGAGGTTTGCGGTGCCATGAAAAACGTTATCGCCATCGTGTGCGGCATCTCCGCCGGCACCGGTGCCGGCGACAATACGCTTGCCCTTATCATGACGCGCGGCCTGGCCGAGATCAGCCGTCTGGTGCACGCCCGCGGCGGTCAAGCTATGACCTGCATGGGACTCGCCGGCATGGGCGACCTCATTGCCACCTGCACCTCGGAGCATTCGCGCAACCGCACCTTTGGCTACGAGTTTGCCCACGGCGTGTCACTCAACGAGTATCAGACGCGCACGCATATGGTGGTCGAAGGCGCCGTCGCGGCCCGCAGCGTCAGCGAACTCGCCCGTTCACTGGGCGTAGACATTCCGCTCACCTTTGCCGTGGAGCAAACGCTCTACAACGGTGTTACTTTGGATAGGGCGCTCGAGATTCTTACCGACCGCGTACCCTCCCAAGAGTTCTACGGACTCACCGACTAACGCAGAAAGGCTTCCACCATGGGTTCCATCAAAATCGCTCCGTCCGTCCTTTCGGCCGACATGGCCAACCTCAAGGGCGAGCTCGACAAAATCGCCTGCGCCGACTACGTGCACTTCGACGTTATGGACGGTCACTTTACCGGCAACCTCACCTTTGGCGTTGACATCCTCAAGGCCGTCAAGCGCTCCACCGACGTGCCGGTCGACGCGCACCTGATGGTGTCGAATCCCGACGAGACGGTCGATTGGTATGCCGATGCCGGTGCCGATATGATCACCGTGCACTACGAGGCCTCCACGCACCTGCACCGCACGCTCACGCATCTGCAGCAGCGCGGCGTCAAGGCCGGTGTGGTGCTCAACCCCGCCACGCCCGTCTGCGTGCTCGATAGCATCATCGACATTGTTGACATGGTGCTGCTCATGAGCGTGAACCCCGGCTTTGGCGGCCAGAGCTTTATCCCGGGCACTCTGCATAAGCTCCACGAGCTCAAAGCCATGTGCGAGCGCCACGGCGTGTCGCCCCTCATCGAGGTCGACGGCGGTATTTCTTCCAAGAACATTGCCGAGGTCGTCAAGGCAGGCGCCAACGTGCTCGTGGCCGGCTCCGCCGTATTTAAGTCCGAAGATCCCGCTGCCGAGGTTGCGCTGCTGCAGAAGCTGGGCAACGAGGCCGCACAGGAGGCATAAACCCTTATGACCGCAGGTCAAAACCGCATACCCGTTAATCTTGACTATGCCGCCTCGACGCCCATGCGCGCCGAGGCGCTCCTTGCGCAGCGCGAGTACGACGACAGCGAGCTTGCCGGCGTCAACCCCAACTCGCTGCATTCGCTCGGCCGCAAGGCCGCTGCACGCCTGGAAGTGGCGCGTCGCGAGATTGCCCGCAGCTTTGGCGCGCGCGTCCGCCCGTCCGAGATTGTTCTGACCAACGGCGGCACCGAAGCCAACCAGCTGGCGCTGCTCGGTCTTGCCGAGGGCGCTCGTCAGCGCGATCGCAAGCGCGATCGTGTAATCGTTTCGGCCATCGAGCACGATTCGATTCTGGACAACCTGCCGCTGCTGCGTGCCGCTGGCTTTACCGTCGACCTGGTACAGCCCTGCCGCGCGGGCTACATTGAGCCTGCCGCGCTTATCGAGCTGCTAGGCGACGACGTAGCGCTCGTGAGCATCATGGTTGCCAACAACGAGACTGGCGTGGTGCAGCCCATCCGTGAGCTTGCCGCGGCCGCGCATACCGTGGGCGCCCTTTTCCACACCGATGCCATCCAGGGCTATCTGCATATTCCGCTCGATGCCGCCGAGCTGGGCGTCGATGCTATGTCCGTCGCCGCCCACAAGATTGGCGGTCCTGTGGCATCCGGCGCGCTCTACGTTAAGACCCGCACCCCGCTGCGCCCGCGCATCTTTGGCGGAGGACAGGAAGCCGGACGACGTGCCGGCACGCAGGACCTGCGCACGCAGCTGGCCTTTGCCGCTGCCGCCTCGTCTCTGGCGCCCCATGTGGCTCAGGAGCGGGCGACGCTGCAAGCCCTTTCCGACAAGCTCTACGCCACGCTAACGGCCCACCCGCGCATTCACGCCACCATGGGCGACTACGAGCAGGCCGACCGTCTGCCCGGCATGGTATCGATCTACATTGATGGCATGGACTCCGAGGAGCTCATCATCAAGCTCGACGCCGCCGGCTTTGAGGTATCGGCAGGCTCGGCATGCTCGAGCGGCAATATGGACCCCAGTCACGTTTTGAGCGCGATGGGCATCGGTCGCGAGCAGGCATTGGGCGCACTGCGCATTTCCTTTGATGACCGCGTGAATCCGGGCGATCTGGACGAGTTTGCCCAGACGCTGCTCTCGATCGTAGGCGCCGCATGATCGTCGCCGAGCTTGAGCGCGCGCTGCTGGCACGCTATCCCAAGACTGATGCTGAGAGTTGGGACCATGTAGGACTCTCCGTCGGCGACCCTGCCGCGCAGATTACCGGTGTTGCCTGCGCACTCGATGCGACCGAAGCCAATGTGCACCGTGCTCTCGAGGCCGGTGCCAACGTGCTGCTGACGCATCATCCCATATACATCAAGGCGCCCGAGACATTTTGTCCGGCGGATGCTGCACGCCCCCAATGCAGTGCGGCGCTCTACGAGGCAGCGCGTTGCGGCGTGAGCATTATCTCGCTCCACACCAACCTGGACCGCTCGCACGAAGCCCGCATCTGCCTGAGCGAGCTGCTGGGTGCCGCACCCGTGAGCTCACTGGAGCACGTGGACGACCCCGAAGCGACCGGACTGGGCGCGCTTGCAACGTTGAACGACCCCTGCAGCCTGCGTGACCTTGCCGCGCGCGCAGCAGCGGCGTTTGGCAGCGACCCACGCGTGTGGGGCGAGGCCAATCACCCGTGCCGCACCGTCGCCATTTTGGGCGGCTCCCTAGGCGACTTCGGAGAGCTCGCCATCGCCGCGGGCGCAGATGTTGTCGTGACGGGCGAGGCGGGCTACCACGTGGCGCAAGACCTTGCCTTGCGCGGGCTACCGGTGATCTTGCTCGGTCACGACCGCTCTGAGGAGCCGTTCGTTGATATATTGATGAACTCTGCAGTTGACGCCGGGGTCGACCCCCGTCATGCGATTAAAATACTGAACCCTTGCCAATGGTGGACTGTGACAAAAGGAGAGAACTTATGAGCGCCGGCGCTACGCTACTCAAGCTGCAACAGATCGATTTGGAGCTCGCCCGCAACAAGAGCGAACTTGCCAATATGCCGGAGCTCAAGGAGCTCGCTTCCAAGCGCAAGACCTACGTTAAGCTCAAGGCCGAAATGACCAAGCTCTACGCCCAACGCAAGGACCTGGATATTGAGCTCGACAATCTCAACACCACCGAGATCCAGACCAATAACGCCATCGAGGCCGCTAAGAAGCGCCACGTTGACGGCTCCGACTACCGCGAGGTACAGGACCTGGAAAACGAGCTCGCCACCCTGGCCAAGCGCCTGGACAAGATTGAGCACACCCGCAAGGATGTCGTTGTCGCCCACAAAGAGGCGCTCGACCGCGAGACCCGCGCGCAGGCCATCATCGCCAAGTTCGAGGAGGGCGTGAAGGCCGATACCAAGGCCGCCCGCGCCAAGGCTGCCGACCTGCAGGCTCAGATCGAAGCCGCCACTAAGGAGCGCACCGCTCTTGCCGCCACGCTGCCGGCCGACGTGCTCACCGACTACGAGCGTCTGCTCAAGCAGTTCCGCGGCTTGGCCGTCGAGACCATCCAGGGCAACATCCCCACGGTCTGCCACACCGCGCTGCAGGCATCGTCCATGAGCGACCTCAACCACGACGGTAGCGAGATTACGCACTGTCCGTACTGCCACCGCCTCCTGGTGCTCCCGAG
Organism: uncultured Collinsella sp.; assembly: GCA_900544845.1. GTDB lineage: Bacteria > Actinomycetota > Coriobacteriia > Coriobacteriales > Coriobacteriaceae > Collinsella. The sequence goes on from UQWV01000040.1 coordinate 15,969, forward strand.
CAAGGAAGCCTAGCGATGACGGCGGCATCCAACAATTCAATGCAACTTGAGGGAAAAACGATCCTGCTGGGCATTACCGGCGGGATCGCCGCCTATAAGTCGTGCAATATCGTGCGCCTGCTGCAAAAGCGCGGCGCACGTGTCAAAGTCGTTATGAGCGAGCATGCCACGGAGTTCGTGGGCCCGCTCACGTTCCGCGCGCTCACCAATGAGCCGGTCGCGGTTGGGCTATTCGACGACCCGTCTGACCCCATCCACCATATCTCGCTTTCGCAGGAGCCCGATCTGGTGGTCGTGGCGCCCGCGACGGCCAATATCATCGCCAAGATGGCCAACGGCATCGCCGACGACCTCATCTCCACCACGCTGCTTGCGACGCCGCGGCCCGTCGTGATCGCGCCGGCCATGAACAATGGCATGTGGAAGGCGCCGGCGACGCAGGCCAACATGGCCACGTTGCGCGACCGCGGCGTTCACGTGGTGGGACCCGGCAGCGGCTACCTTGCGTGCGGCGACGTGGACACGGGCCGCATGAGCGAGCCCGAGGACATCGTCGAGGCTGTCTGTGAGGTGCTCAACCCCGTGCCGCAAGACCTGACGGGCAAGCGCATCGTCATCACCGCCGGCCCCACGCACGAGCCGATCGACCCGGTGCGATTCATTGGCAACCGTTCTTCGGGCAAGATGGGTATCGCCCTGGCGGGGAAGGCCGCACGTCGCGGTGCCGCCGTCACGCTCGTGCTGGGACCGACATCGCTCGACGTTCCCCGCGGTGTGGAGTGCGTGCACGTACAGACCGCCTCAGAAATGCTCAAGGCAGCGCTGAGCGCCTTCCAGACGGCCGACGCGGCCATTTGCGCCGCCGCCGTCGCCGACTACACTCCAGCGGCCCCAGCGGACCATAAGCTCAAAAAGTCCAACGAGCCCTTGGATCGAGTTGAACTGGTCGAGACCGTTGACATCTTGGCCGAGCTTTCGCGTCAAAAGGGAGAGCGGCGCGTGATCGGCTTTGCGGCCGAGACCGATAACGTCGTGGAGTACGCGCAGCGTAAGCTCGCCCGCAAGGGTTGTGACGCCATTATCGCCAACGATGTCTCGCGCGCCGATTCGGGTTTTGGAACCGATACCAACAAGGCGTGGATTGTGAGCACAACGGGCGTGCAGGAACTTCCCGTACTCACAAAACCCCAGCTCGCAGATACAATTTTGGACTTGCTTCAAAATTCTTAAAAAAGTTCTTGCACAAGGCTAAAGTTTCGGGTTAATATACTCCCTGTTGCGAGCGAGAGCAGAGCAACAAACAAAAGCTTCGGGACGTGGCGCAGCTTGGTAGCGCACTTGACTGGGGGTCAAGGGGTCGCTGGTTCGAATCCAGTCGTCCCGACCAGAAGTTTGCAGGTCAGGCACCTAGTGCCTGACCTTTTTTATTTTAAGCAATTGCTTAATTTTGTTTAAGCAACAGGGTGCCAAAAATCAACCTGAGCGATAATCGCCTTTTGCGGCTACTTGCGCGTTTTGCACACGCTTGAGCCGATTTATTAACGCAATATGAATCTACATACGCGTAGCTGGTATGCAGCCGAGTACAGGCTGTATTTATCGCGGCGATTAACACAGATATAGCGACTATAACGGACAAGCGTGTCGCTGTATTTATTCCAGTAGTTCACTTGATCGGTGGACAAGTGGGCTGTTGCAACGAAACGCCAAGCAGGATGGGCTCTATACGAGGACGCCGCAGAGGCAATGGCGGGGGAGTGCGGCAGGCGCTCTGAGAGCCGCTGTATGACCCCATTTCTCCTCAACTCGATAATTTGTGTTTCAAGCCACGAATCGGTCGAGCAATTGCCAAAAGAAAGGCCCATGCAGGATTGCACGGGCCTTACATCAGATCAAATTTGAGCCAGAAGCACCAAACGGGGCAGACGCAACACCATCTCGTCGCGGCCTCGGCGAGCGATATATCGCAGTCGAGGTAGACATCGAGGAATTCGTCAGATCCCGCACAGTGGGACCGTGATGGTGGCCACCGCGCCGCCCGAGGGACTGTTGGCGAGCGAGACGGAGCCCCCGTGGGCGCTCGCGGCCTCGGAGGCGGCGTGGAGGCCGAGCCCGTAGTGGCGGCCTCCGTCGCGCGAGGAGCGGGAGGAGTCGTCTGTGAAGAGGCGCTCACAGCCGCGTTCGAGAGCGGCGGGAGAGAAGCCCGGTCCGTCGTCGGCCACCTCGATGACGAGGTGTCCGCCTGCGACGTCGCAGGAGACCGCCACGCGCGAGCGCGCGTGCTCGGCGGCGTTGACCACAAGGTTCGCGGCGGCTCGCGCCAGGGCGGTTCGGTCGAGCGGGGCCTCGGGGCGTGGATTGGCTACACTGATGTGGACAGTTCCGGGAGGGGCGCAGGAGACGGGAGGGCCGTATATGAGGGACCCCAGGC
>UQWV01000041.1 GCA_900544845.1 uncultured Collinsella sp.
CCGGGGCGCCACCCCCCCCGGCCACGTCGCCGCCCCCTCCAAACGGCCCCACGCACATGCTTAAACCAACACCCTCGCACCCCCAATGCCGGCGCCGGCCCTCAAAAAACCGCTGCATGCGCGCCTTCTATTATTTGGACGGAACCCGTATCCCGACATTCCTCGCTACTTGCCGTCGTCGTTCTCGGCCTCTTCGCGCGCGTAGAGCTCCAGCATGCGGCGGCGGTATTCGCGCACGGCGAGCTTAGCGCGCTCCAGGCGGCGGCGCTCACGCGGAGTCAGCTTGGACGGGTCGATCTCGTCGCCATAGGTCTTCTCGGCCAGCAAATGGGCGGCGTCCACGATACGGGCATCGATGTGTCCGCTTGCCGCCTCGGTCGAGAGGCGGTCGGCAATGGAATCAAGGGTAGGTATGCCGTCGAGCGAACGCCCATGGCCATGCGAGGTCAAAAGCTCGTGCTCTCGTGCGAGCAGGCTCGCCAGGTCGTGATGGGCGCGCAGAATATCGAGCGCGTCGGAAGGATGCTCGGCAACTTCTGCCACGGCAGCGACCGGTGCGGCGTCGACCACGCGGTAGAAGAGCTGCGCGAGCAACGGCATCAAGAACACTGTGATGGCACCGGCGGCCACCATAACCGAGGCGACGTCTTGCGAAAGAGCGCCTGCGTTGACGGCCACACTCGTCACGGCAACGATGATCGGCAGCGCCGTAGTGCAGTACAGGGCCACGGTAATGCGGCCATACGCCGAAACGTCGCGCGTCGTGGGACAAATGCTCATAGAGACAAGGATCGGCACGGCGCGAATGATCAGCAACGCCGCGATAAAGCCCACGAGCAGACCCGGGCGCGATGCCACGGCCGTCAGGTCGATCTTTGCGCCCGACACGGTAAAGAACACCGGAATCAAAAAGCCATAGGCCAGGCCATCGAGCTTGGTCTCGAGCGTATGGTTGCCCTCGGGGATGATATAGCGCAGGACAAAGCCGGCAGCAAAAGAGCCCAACACGATGTCGAGGTCAAAGATGGCGGAAAACGCCACGAGCGTGACCAGGATGAGCACCGTCAGGCGCACGAACGTCTGCGACGTTGTGTCGGCCCGTTCCTCGACAAACGTAAAGAAGCGACTACCCACGCGCTTGGAGCGGCTCGGGACCACGGCCAACAGCACGCAGACCACAGCAAACAGGCCAAGGATCACGAGCGTCTGGATACCAGTACGAGCGGAGAGCAGCACCGACATGGCGAGCACGGGACCGAGCTCTCCCCATGTGCCATAGGCAAGGATGGAGTCGCCCACACGCGTGCCGGCGAGCGAACGCTCGCGCATGATGGGCACGAGCGTGCCGAGCGCCGTCGAAGTGAGTGCCAGCGTCACGGCGATACCGTCGAAATGGCTAACCGAGAACCACGGGGTAAAGCGCACGGCAAGCCAGGCGATGCCAAACGTGACGACCCACGTGGCCATACCGTAGCGCCCCTCGACGCCCGTGATGTTCTTGGGATCGATCTCAAAACCGGCAAGCAGGAACAAAAAAGCCAGGCCGAGCTCGGACACGAGCGAGACCTCGGCATCTACATGGATAAAGCCGAGCATATGAGGCCCCAGCACCGCGCCGAACACGAGCAAAAAGACCGTCTCGGGAACGGGTTTCCCGGGGATCGCCGAAGCGATGAAGGGGCTTGCGAAGGCCACGAGTGCGATGATGGCGAGCGAAACGAATGCCATGTGATGCCTTTCTCTTGATTGCGCTTCACTGTAGCACCCTCGCCGTCCTCAACGCGCCGCGAGCTGTCGTATCATAGTGAGGTTTACAAACATGTGGCTCAAGGCGACCGCGAGGCTTGCCCCGTTAACCGACCGCTGCCGCATACCGTACCGTACGCCCAACCGATTAGGAAGGCAGGAACCAATGGTCTCTCGTATCTACGTGGAGAAGAAACCCGGGTTCGACGTCGAGGCTCAGCAGCTCAAGGGCGAGCTGACCGAAATTCTCGGCATCAAGGGCATCGAGGCCCTGAGGATCATCAACCGCTACGACGTCGAGGGCATCGACGAGGAGCTTTTCCGCTCCTGCGTGCCGACCGTCTTTAGCGAGCCCCAGGTCGATATGACCTATGACGAGCTCCCCGCAAGCGATGGCGCCGTCTTTGCCGTCGAATTCCTGCCTGGCCAGTTTGACCAGCGCGCCGACTCCGCCAGTGAGTGCGTGCAGCTCATCAGCCAGGGCGAGCGCCCCGCCGTGCGCTCCGCCAAGGTCTATATGATCTCGGGCGCTCTGGACGAAGCCGCCATCGAAGCCATCAAGCACTACGTGGTGAACCCCGTCGAGGCCCGCATCGCCTCGCTCGACCTGCCCGAGACGCTGTACATGGAGACCCCCGAGCCCCAGCCCGTCGAAGTGCTCGACGGCTTCCGCGAGCTCGATGAGGCCGGCCTTGCCGCCTTTATTTCCGATCGCGGCCTTGCCATGGACGAGGCGGACATCGCCTTCTGCCAGCAGTACTTCCGCGATGAGGATCGCGACCCCACCATCACCGAGATCCGCGTGATCGACACCTACTGGTCCGATCACTGCCGTCACACCACCTTCGGCACCGTCCTGGATGACGTGACGATCGACGACGCCGTGGTGCAGCAGGCCTTCGACCGCTACATGGAGATGCGCCACGAGCTCGGTCGCGACGCCAAGCCCGTCTGTCTCATGGACATGGGCACCATCGGCGCCAAGTACCTCAAGAAGACCGGCGTCATGACCGATGTCGATGAGTCTGAGGAGATCAACGCCTGCACCGTCAAGGTGAAGGTCGATGTCGATGGCGAGGACCAGGACTGGCTGTTCCTCTTTAAGAACGAGACTCACAACCACCCGACCGAGATCGAGCCCTTCGGCGGTGCCGCCACCTGCGTGGGCGGCGCCATCCGCGACCCGCTCTCGGGCCGCAGCTATGTGTACCAGGCCATGCGCGTCACCGGCGCCGGCGACCCCACCGTCCCGGTTTCCGAGACGCTCGAGGGCAAGCTGCCGCAGCGCAAGCTCGTGACCACTGCCGCCGCCGGCTACTCCAGCTACGGCAACCAGATCGGCCTTGCCACCGGTCAGGTCAACGAGCTCTATCACCCCGGCTACGTGGCCAAGCGCATGGAGGTCGGCGCCGTCGTGGGCGCTACCCCGGCAAACCACGTGCGCCGCGAGTGCCCCGCCCCCACTGACAAGATCATCCTGCTGGGCGGCCGCACCGGCCGTGACGGCATCGGCGGTGCCACCGGCTCCTCCAAGACCCAGAACACCGAGTCCATCGAGACCTCGGGCGCCGAGGTCCAGAAGGGCAACGCCCCGGTCGAGCGCAAGCTGCAGCGCCTCTTCCGCCGCGGCGACGCCTGCCGCCTGATCAAGCGCTGCAACGACTTTGGCGCCGGCGGCGTCTCGGTCGCCGTGGGCGAGCTTGCCGACGGCCTGTACGTGGACCTGGACACCGTGACCAAGAAGTACGACGGCCTGGACGGCACCGAGCTCGCCATCTCCGAGTCCCAGGAGCGTATGGCCTGCGCCGTCGCCGACGGTGACGTCGAGGAGTTCATGGGCTACGCCGCCGAGGAGAACCTCGAGGCGACCGTTATCGCCGAGGTTACCGCCGAGCCGCGCATGCGCATGGCCTGGAACGGCGTCGCCATCGTCGACCTGTCCCGCGAGTTCCTCAACTCCAACGGTGCGCCCAAGCACCAGGTCGCCCACGTGTGTGCCCGTAGCGTGTGGCAGCCCAGCTGGGCCGGCACCACGCTTGCCGAGCGCATGACCTCGCTGGTCACCGACCTCAACGTCGCCTCCAACAAGGGCCTTTCCGAGCGCTTTGACTCCACCATCGGCGCCGCAACCGTGCTCATGCCCTTTGGCGGCAAGACGCAGCTCACTCCGAGCTCTGCCATGGTCGCCAAGTTCCCCGTGGACGGCGAGACCACCACGGCGAGCGCTATGGCATGGGGCTTCAACCCCTACCTGATGGAAGCCGACCAGTTTGCGGGCGCATACCTGTCCGTAGTCGAGTCCATCGCCAAGCTCGTGGCCGCCGGCTTTGAGCACAAGCGCGCCTACCTCTCCTTCCAGGAGTACTTCGAGCGTCTGCGCACCGAGGCTGAGCGTTGGGGCAAGCCCATGGCAGCCGTCCTGGGCGCCCTTATGGCCCAGGTCGACCTGGGTGCCGGCGCCATCGGCGGTAAGGATTCCATGAGCGGCTCGTTTGAGGACGAAGCCGGCGAGCTAAACGTTCCGCCGACCCTGATCAGCTTCGCTGTCGCCGTAGGCAAGGCAGCCCGCGCCGTCTCCCCCGAGTTCAAGGGCCTGACGCACCGCGTTGTCCGTATCGCCCCCGCCACCTATGGCGAGGACTACCGTCCCGATGCCCAGCAGCTTCTCGCCGCATTTGACGCTGTCGAAGCGCTCACCGCCGCCGGCGACGCCCTGGCCGTCTCCACACCCGGCTACGGCTGCGGCGCCGAGAGCCTCTTTAAGATGTGCGTCGGCAACCAGATCGGTATCGAGCTTGCCGAGGATGTGGACGTGGAGAGCCTCTTCACCCCGCTCTATGGCAGCTTTATCGTCGAGCTCGCCGAGGATGCCGAGCTGCCCGAGGTCGCCGACGGCGTTGTCGTCGAGCCTCTGGGCACCACCGTTGAGGGCTATGTCATCGACACCGGCTCCGAGGTCATCGAGCTCTCCAAGCTCCAGGAGGCCTGGGAGAGCGGCATCGAGGGCGTCTTTGCCTACCGCAGCGCCGGCGAGACCCCCGAGGTCGAGGCCATCGACTTCCGTGCCAAGGATATCCACGTGTACGGCGGCGCCAAGATCGCCCGCCCGCGCGTGACCATCCCCGTGTTCCCCGGCAACAACTGCGAGTACGATAGCGCCCGTGCCTTCCGCGCAGCCGGCGCCGAGGCCGACACCTTCGTGATCAACAACCTCACGCCCGAGGCCGTCGCCGAGAGCACCCACGAGCTTGCCCGCCGCATCCGTGCAAGCCAGATCGTCATGATCCCCGGCGGCTTCTCGGGCGGTGACGAGCCCGACGGCTCCGCCAAGTTCATCACGGCGTTCTTCCGCGCTCCCGAGGTCACCGAGGCAGTCCGCGACCTGCTCAAGGCCCGCGACGGCCTGATGCTGGGCATCTGCAACGGCTTCCAGGCCCTAATCAAGCTCGGCCTAGTGCCCTACGGCGACATCGTTGACGCCACGCCCGATGCGCCCACGCTGACCTTTAACACCATCGGTCGTCACCAGAGCCGTCTGGTGCGCACCCGCATCTCGTCCAACCTGTCCCCGTGGCTGTCGCAGTGCAGCCTCGACGACCCCTACACCGTCGCCATCAGCCACGGCGAGGGCCGCTTTGTCGCCAACGACGAAGTACTCGCTCAGCTTATCGCCAACGGCCAGGTCGCCACGCAGTACGTGGGTGAGGACAGTAAGCCCAGCATGGATCTTTCCGTCAACCCCAACGGCTCCGCACTCGCCATCGAGGGCATCACGAGCCCCGACGGCCGCGTCCTGGGCAAGATGGGTCACGCCGAGCGTCGCGGCGCCAACCTGTACCGCAACGTGCCCGAGCATGTCCCCGGCGATAAGTTCATGCCGATCTTTGAGAGCGGCGTAGCCTACTTCGCCTAAACCTTTCCCATCGGGTACAATCCCCTCGGGTAACAACACCCGCCACCGGCACGGCCGGTGGCGGGTTCTTTTTTGCTTTGCGCGTATAGGAGAAGGACACCATGGAAAGCCGCAAGCCGCATCTCGCCACCCTGCCCGGACTTATCCTGGGCTGTCTTGTTTGCTGTGCACTCTGGGGATCGGCCTTTCCCTGCATCAAGATCGGCTACGGCCTCTTTGGCATTCCCGCGCACGACAGCGCCTCGCAGCTACTCTTTGCAGGTTTGCGCTTCACGCTTGCCGGTATCCTGGTTATCGCCGGTATGAGCGCAGCCCAACGCCGCCCGCTCGTCCCAAAGGAACGCGATGTCAAGCCCATCTGCATCCTGTCACTCTTCCAGACTATCGGGCAGTACTTCTTTTTCTATCTGGGACTCTCGCGCGCCAGTGCCATGTCGAGCTCCATCATCGAGGCCAGCGCCAACTTCCTAGCCATCCTCTTTGCCGCCCTGGCATTTCGCACCGAGAAGCTCGATACGGCCAAGGTGCTTGGCTGTGTGTTGGGCTTTGCCGGCGTCGTGCTCGTCAACCTTTCGGGCGCGGATGGCACCTTTGGCTTTACGCTCGACGGCGAGGGGTTTATCTTGGCCTCCACCGTTGCGGGCGCCCTATCGACCTGTCTCATTGGCATCTTCTCGCGCGAGCATGACGGCGTCTTGCTCGCTGGTTGGCAGTTTTTAGTCGGCGGCCTGGTCCTTACCGCCATCGGGTTTTTGATGGGCGGTACGCTCTCCCCCACCGCGATCATCCCCGCCATCGCGCTCATCATTTATATGGCACTCATCTCCGCCGTCGCGTACTCGCTGTGGTCGCGCCTGCTTGCCGTCAACCCCGTCAGTCGCGTCTCGGTCTTTGGCTTTATGAACCCGGTCTTTGGCGTACTGCTGAGCGCACTGCTGCTTGACGAGGGCGCCGGCACGAGCCCTGTTATCGTAATAGTTGCCCTGCTGTTGGTCTGCGGCGGCATCATCATCGTCAACAGGCCTAAAAAGGCCTAGTAAGCTCACCTTTTTAGGGAGGGTGATCGCACACTTTAGCTTAATGGAGTACATCGGAGAGCCGAGGGCCGCCATGCACGCAAGCTTGTACCCCTTTATCTAGCGTATCTGGATGCCGGCTTTCTTTTTCTCGGCCTTGGCACGGTAGAGCTCCGCATCGGCAGCGCGAAGCAAGTCTTGCCAGGTATCGACGCCATCACCAACCCTTGCGTAGCCGATGGACATCCGCAACAGATACGGCACCTCGGCGCGCGCGAGCTCATCGTTGATTGTCGCGCACAGATGCATGATATCCTGCTCTGCCGTCGCCTTTTGAAGCACCACGAACTCATCGCCGCCATAACGTGCGATAAAGCCACCAGACGCCGAGCAGACTTCTTTGAGCGCAGCGGATATGACCTGGAGGGCATGGTCGCCCTCCACATGTCCATAGCGATCGTTAATCTGCTTAAAGCCGTCGGCGTCCATCATAAGCAGATACACATCGTCCGTATGACCCACATTTGAGAAGAGCGACAGCATATAGGTCTCAAAACGGTTGCGATTGTTGAGGCCAGTCAACGGGTCGGTCGAGATCAGTTGCTCCTGGTAGATGATGTAGAGCAGCTGGATGCTCAGCGTTATACCGACGCAAAGGCCCGGTACCGAAAACAAAACCTGGAAGGTACCGCCCACCAGAGCGGGAATCGCAAAAAAGGCTAGGGTGTGATAAATGGCCTTCTTTTGCAGGCTTTCGACTTTTTGAGCCTGAATAAAGGCATGCAAGGACGTATATATAACGTAGCAGTAGCTCACGATGGGCTGGATCATATAAGCAAAGCCGCGACGATATACGCCCTGTGCATCGATATAGAACATAGCGTGCGTCCAGTAGCTGGTAAATGCCAGCACGACCACCAATGCGGTTGGCAACGTTAAAAGTACCACCCTGTAGGGCGTGGTCAGGAGCCGTGAGCCCTGCATCGTCTCGGAATAGAAAAACCAAATGAGGCACGCGATGGCGAACAGCGAAAACGAGACCGCGTTGGAAATCCAGTTGGCGGCAATGCCCAACGTGCCGCTCGCACCATCCGAAAGCGTCCAGATCATATCAAAGAAAATGTAGGCAGCAGAGGTGTAGCCAAGCATGCTAAACAAGAGCTGCTGGGTGCTCGAGAACAAGGAGCGACGACTTCGCACGGCAAGCCCGATAAGAACAATCATGCATAGCACGAATATCTCAATCTTGAGTGCCTTAACCACTAGACGCCGTCCCTTCAATATCCAAGTGGTCAGAATCGCCCGATTCGAATCTGGGCAATAAACACTCCTTACTCCGCAGGGGTAAAGGGAATAATAGCAGAGCACCCGAACATCACTGCAAAACAGTTTCTGTTCGGGCGCTCGGACGGCGCGAACTGCACGCCGGAATCAATTATCGGTAATGGTCGTTACTCTCCGTCGATATCGGTTGCGACGGCCTCCTCGATAGCCTCAACACCCGCAACCGACAGGTCTTCCTTGCCCTGGCAAAACTTCTTGTCGACCCAGCCGGTCAGAATCGGAGCCATGATCGCCGTGATGATAACGGCGGTGGCGATCTGAGCGTACGCAGTGGGTGCAAGATCGGCGTAGCGCGGCGCGACCTCGGCAAGGGCAACCGGCGTGGTCATAGCCGTGCCGGCGATGGTGGAACAAGCCACGGCAGCCTTGCCGTTACCACCGCACAGGCGCTCGAACGCAAAGGTGATGGGCCCGACGATAAAGAGCGTGATAAGGCCCAGCAGAATGCCCGAGATGCCGCCGGTGATAAAGCTCGACAGGCTCATTGACGCACCGAGCTGAAATCCGATGACAGCAATCGCGGGATTGGCACCGGGAACCAGCAGGTTCTTGATGAACGGGAAGAGGTTGCCCAGAACCATACCGATGACAAGCGGCAAAATGGAGCCGATGATGGTACCGACAGGAATGTTGGCGAGACCCGAAACGCCCAGGATGATCATGGTGACGGCGGGGCCGGCCGTAAAGAACAGGATACCCACGGCGCCTTGCTCGGACTCATCGCCGAACTCGCCCATGATGCCCGTATAGAGCGCCATGTTGCAAAACGTAATGCCGCCGATGATGGAAACCGAGCTCAGGCCCAAAAAGTTGTCGTTAAAGAAATATGCCACGCCCAGGCCGAGAGCCGCTGCGACGACCAGCTTGGGGATCAGCACGACGATGCCGGTCTTGATGGCGCCCGGCGTGGACTTAAAGCTGATGCCGGCGCCCACAAACAGCAGGATCGCGGCAACGATGGTGTTGGAACCGCCACGGCAGGCGGCGGTAAAGAAGCCGCCGATCTCAAAAACCTGCGGGCAGAAGGTGTTGAGCAAAAGGCCGACGATCATGGGATAGATCATGATGTCGCCCGGGATGCGCGGGACCTTGAATTTCTTTTGCTCGTTGGCGGTTGCTTCCTGTGCCATGAAACCCCCATTTCCGCTGACGGGGTACAAAAGTCCACGTCACGCTTTGCTACAGTAAAGTTTGACCATGGTACCAGAAGAAGCAGACCAGCTCAGTGAGAAATTCGATTCGTTAGGCCGGGACGCCAAACGTGCCCCGCTCTTATATGAGGCTCAAAACGATATAGAACACGATGCCCGAGACGCAGCAGAAATATCGACCTGCGGCAATAAAGTTCACCTACAATTGCCACCGGATCGAAAGACACAGAAAGACACAGCTTTTTAGGAAGTCATTATGACAGCTATCGATCGAGCTCGGGCGTCCGAGGCCTTTAAAACCTATACCGATGCCTACGATGCCGCCAACCCGCGTATCGCCCTCAAGATCGAACATACCTATCATGTGGCCGAGACATGCGACGCCGTGGCGCGCGAACAGGGCTGGGCGCCAGAGGATATTGACCTGGCATGGCTTTGCGGCCTGTTACACGATATGGGCCGCTTTGAACAGCTGCGACGCTGGGACACCTTTAAGGACGCCGAGAGCATGAGCCATGCGGCGCTCGGCGTCGAGGTCCTCTTTGGCGAGCATCCCGCCGATGCACCCGCCACGACAAACATCCGTGACTTTATCGAGACCGATGCACATGACGAGCTCATCCGCGCAAGCATTGCCTATCACAGCGATTTCCGCCTACCCGCGCAGCTCGACACACGCACACGGCGCTTCTGCGATATCGTGCGCGATGGCGACAAGATCGACATTATGCGCACCATCGCCGACAGCGCCGTCGACACCATCCTCAAGGTTGATGAGGATACATTTCTCGCCAGCCACTTCTCGGCACCGGCGCTTGTCGCCTTTGCCGAACACCGCTGCGTCGCACGCGACGAACGCGATGAGCCGGCCGACTACTTGGTGGGGCTCATCTGCTTTATGTTTGAGCTCGTCTACCCCGCAAGCCGCGCGCTGGCGCGCGAGCAGGGCGATATCTACCGCCTGCTTGACGCGCCCTTTGGCATTGTGCGCCCCTTTACCGATCCCGCCACGCAGGCGACCTGGGAGCGCCTAAAGAAAGAGATGCGAGCCTGGCTAGCCGGCGCCTAGCGCTCGAGCTGGGCCAGGAGCTCCTCAACGACCTCGACGGCGTCGCCGACGACCTTGTACTGGGCGGCGCCAAAGATGGGGGCATCCGGGTCCTCATTGATGGCGATAATGCACTCCGCCCCACCGATGCCGGCAAGATGCTGGATGGCACCCGAGACACCAATGCTCACGAGGAGCTTGGGTGAAACCGACACGCCCGTCTGGCCAATCTGGTGGCGATACTCCAGCCAGCCCGCCTCCACGACGGGTCGTGTGCAGCCGAGCTCGGCACCCAGGGCTTCGGCGAGCTTTCGCATCAAGGGTAGGTTTTTCTTGGAGCCGATACCGCGACCCACAACAACTAGACGCTCGGCATCGGCAATCGAAGCCTGCTGGCCCCATTCCTCAGCGGGAATCGAAATCTCGACACGAGCCTTGGCGTCTTCCGCAAGGAATACCTGGGTAATCGTGCCAGAGCGGCTGTAGTCAAACTCGGGCGCTCCAAAGATACCGGGGCGCACCGTTGCCATCTGAGGACGGTGGTTGGGGCAAATGATGGTGGCCATCAAGTTGCCGCCAAACGCCGGGCGCGTCTGCTGCAGTAGGCCCGTCTCCGCATCCATCGAAAGCACGGTGCAGTCGGCCGTAAGGCCCGTCCGCAGGCGCACGGCAACGCCAGGCGCCAACTCGCGGCCAAAGGCGGTCGCACCGTACAGAATGGCTTCGGGCTTGCGCTCGGCTACCAAATCGCAGATGAGGCGAGCATAGACCTCCGCGTCGTTCTGACGCAGGCGCTCGTCACGACAGACCAGAACTTCGTCCGCACCGGCGCAAACCAGATGCTCCAGGTCCTTGAGCGAGCTCTCGGGGCTCATGCCGGCCAATGCCACCAGACGGCAACCGCGCGCATCGGCAAGCTCGCGGCCCTTGCCCATGAGCTCGAAGGCCACGGACGCCACGGCATCGTGCTCGTCAGTTTGCACGAAGACCCAAATGTCTCGATATGCGTCAAGGTCTACCGCACCGGTAGCCTCATCGCGCTCAATCGAGATGGCGTTGACGGGGCAGGCGTCGACGCACCCGCCGCACAGGATACAGCCGTCGGTTACGTGGGCGCAGCGATTGGGGCGTTCGCCCTCCACCACAATACCGCCCGAGGCGCAGGCGCGAACGCAGCGACCGCAGCCAATGCAGGCTTCGCTATCGATCATCAGTCCGCTCATCTATGCCATCTCCTCGATGATCTTGGCGAGTTTTGCCGCCTGCTCGGACGCCGCGCCCTCAACAACCTCACACGTTTGGTCGCGGTCGGGCACAAACGAGCGCACGACCTGCGTCGGCGAGCCGGCAAGGCCGCAACGCGAGGGGTCGGCGCTCACGTCGGCAGCGCCGACCACACGCACGTCCGCTTCCTCGGCCGCGCGAATGCCAGCGATACTCGGCATGCGCAGCTGGCCAATCTCCTTGGCAGTCGTCATCGCGCACGGCATCTCCAGATACACCGTTTCCTCGCCGGCGTCACAGCCGTGGACAAGCGCCAGCGAGCCGCAGGTCGTAAAGCCCGCGCTCTGCACGCAACTCGCGTCGGTCACGCAGGGAATCTCAAAGGCTCCGGCAAGCTCGGGACCAATCTGGGCCGTATCACCGTCAACTGCCATCTTGCCACAAATGAGCAGGTCAAAGTCCTCGTCGAGCGCCTCGATGCCACATTTGAGGGCATAGGTGGTAGCCAAGGTATCGGCACCCGCAAAGGCGCGATCGGTCAGCAACAGCGCGTCATCGGCGCCGCGGGCGATGCAGTCGCGCAGCAGTGACTCGGTCGCGGGGATGCCCATCGACACCACCGTCACGCGCACATCCATGCCAAAGCCGATAAAGTCGTCCTTGAGCGACAGCGCGCATTCCAGAGCGCTTGCATCGAACGGGTTGATGACCGCCTGCTTGCCGTCACGCACAATCGTATTGGTCTTGGGGTCCATCTTGACCTCGGTGCTTCCCGGCACCGCCTTGACGCACACCACCATATGGAATTCGCTCATCTTCACGCGCCCCCTTTCTGAACGAGTTCATCCAAGAGCTTCTCCGAAAACAGGTTGCCGCGGCCGAGCTGTCCAGCAGGGTCGAGTTGGAGCTTGAGTCGAGCCGATTCGACCATGGCCTCGTGGCCGTACATCGTCTCCAAGAAGCCCGCCTTGATCTTGCCGACGCCGTGCTCGGCAGAGACGGCGCCGCCCATGGCCGTGACTTCGGCCGCCCACCGGGCAAAGAGCTCGCCGCCGGCGCGATAATCCTGCGCGTCGCGCGGCAGGATATTCACATGCAGATGGTTGTTGCCGATATGCCCCCAGGCGGCAGACTCAAGCCCGCTATCGGCCAGCGTGCGACGATAGAGGGCGACGACATCGGCCAGACGTGCATTGGGCACCGACATATCCGAACCCAGCTTGGTAATGGTGGGGTCCGTGCGGCGACGCTCGTCGATGAGCATGTTGACGCTCTCGGGAACCGCGTGGCGGAAGGACCGCTGGCACTCGCGATCGACCTCGGTGCGCGCAACCCATGTCGCGTCGTCGCGGCCGCCCGCAAGTTCCAGCACCCATCCCAGGTGGTACAACTCCTCGATCGCCTGGGCTTCATCATCGCAGTCGAGCTCCACGTAGACGCAGACCTTGGCCTCTTTGTCGAGCGCCGGCAGCGAAGAAAACGCCGTCGACTGCTCGCGCTGGCGGCGTAGGATATCCAGGGCGCCCGCATCGAAATACTCGATGGCGGCCGCGTGGGACAGGACGGGGCGCACGGAATCGGTGAAGGACACGGCCTTGTCTTCGCTATCGAAAAAGCAGCTCACACCCCAAACGACCGCCGGTGCCGGCTGCAGGGCAATCTCGAGCTCCGTAATGACGCCGAGCGTGCCGCAGGCGCCGATAAAGAGGTCGATGGCATCCATGTCGTCCGCAACAAAATAGCCCGAAGCATTTTTGGTCTTGGGCATGGTGTAGGCGGGAAGATCAAGCTCGAGCGTGCGGCCCTGCACCGTGACGAGCGAAAGGCGACGACCCTGCGCAAAAACCTCGCCGCGCTGAAGTTCGACCAGGTCGCCATCGGTCAGCGCGACATGAAGACCCGTGATGTGGGGGCGCATGGGACCGTAAGCGTAGCTACGTGCGCCAGAGGCGTTGCATGCCGCCATACCGCCCAAGCAGGCAGATGCCTCGGTGGGATCGGTGGGAAAGAACTGCTCGGGGGCATCCTGAAACTCCTCGTAAGCCTTAAGCGATGCCTGGTCCCAGCCTGCGGTCGGAAGCACCTTCTTGCCCAGCTGCTTGCGCAGCTCGGACAACACGACGCCCGGCTCTACGCGAAGCAGAAAGCGACCCTGTTCATCGCGGCAAAGGCCTAGGTAGCGATTCATACGGGAGGTATTGAGGATGTGGCCGCCATGGGGCACGGCGCCGGCGGCGAGGCCCGTTCGAGCGCCCTGAACCGTTACCGGGACACGCTCGGCATGGAGCTGCCGCAGGATGGCGCGAACCTCGTCTTCCGATGTCGGAAACGAAATGCTCGAGGCCTCGCCCGACGAGCGAGACTCGTCGCGACCGTATTCCTCGAACTCATCGGTGAAGGGTTTGATAGTTGCAGACATGCAGAACTCCCCTTTAGCTAACTACAGTGTTTGCAGGGAGATGTTACCGCATCGTTTCGTTGACGTGTTCGAGACCGTCTCCATAATTGAGGATTTTTACGTTCGTGCAATTCGGCGAGCGGCCGCTACATCTCGGCAGGCGATGTTTTTGACACATATCGCTTTGCCGCCAACGATCGCGAAATTGGCGCTCAAAAAATGTTGAAGTATTTTTTACCACCTACTACCTGCGACGATGCGAATCCGTCAAGCATTTGGTCAGCTTTTGGTCAAGTAGTGGCTGATACGGTCGGCATCGACAGCCAAACCGATAGAAGTTTTGGCCCCAGAAGCAGGGAGGTTCCTATGGCATATTACTGGCCCCAGTACGGTGTCGCCATCGAAGTCGACGACGATCCCCATCTCCTGCCTTTCGAAGAAGAGGCATTCCCCGACACGACGGTCTACCACGTCACTACCGATGTGATCTGCGACCCCGAGTCGTTCTCGGCGCTCGCCCACCACATCGCACACATCCACGACATCAAGCTCCCTCCCGACTTCGATGAGCTTGTCTACTCGCGCCGTCTGATGCTTCACATGCTTTTTGGAGCAGACCCCTCCACGTTTGCGCGCGTCTACACCGCCAAGGATGCCGCATGAGTGCAAAGAAACCGCCCCGGCTCGCGAGTTCGGGGCATCGCAAGAAACTCATCATTGCCTGTTTGGCAATCGTCTGCGCCCTCGTCGCCGTAGGATTGTATGTCTGGCAATCGCAGCCCGTACCCGAGGCAGGCGCTTCGGTTACGAGGGCCGAGGGCAAAACGCGTCAGGAAATCCAAGACGAGCTCGACGCCATCGTCCGCGACAACATGATGACGATCTCGGTTGCGCCGGTCGCTCAGTTACAGAAGGACGGCAAGCTGCGCGTCAACGTGCAAAACACCGCAGACAACAAGTTTCCCCAGCGTTTCCGTGTCATTCAAAACGACAAGACCATCTACGAATCCGGCGTGGTCGAAACAGGCAAGACGGTTGAGACCTGCCCCGCAGGAGAGATTGAGGAGGGTGAGGCCTACATAGAGATTCAGGCGCTCAACGCCAAGACCCACGACGAGCATGGCAACCCCACGCGCGTCAAAGTACGGGTGGAGCAGGCAGAAGGCTAGCTTACCCGCCCCGGCGGCGTTGCACGCACCTCACTCGGCATTCGTCCAATCATCGCGGGAATGGCCCGCGACGAACAGAAAGGAACGACTATGGACATCACCAGAAATCTGAACGGAGCCAGAGCGCTCGCCGTGGGCGCAGGGCTGGCGCTCATGCTTGCGGTGAGCGCCGCGCCGACGCCGGCCATGGCAGCGGGGCGTTTCGGAACCACCGACGTCAGGGTCAGAACCGAAATCGACAACATTTCATTCAAAGCCCCGACGGTCATTCCGTTTGTCGCCAACGCCAACGGTGAGCTTCAATGCCCTTCTGAGGACGCCATTACAATCGACAACCTCTCGGCCTATGGTATTCACGTTACCAATATGAAGATCGACGCCACAAACACTTGGACCATTGCCGCCGACGCCAAGGCCGGATCCGCCCAGAACTCCATCGACTTTAAGGTCGGTCCGGCGGACAGCCTCCAGGATGCCTACGCCGCAACGCAGGGGACAGGCATCGATCTTTCTAAGAACGCAGCCTTCGACATGGGCTATCAGAGCATTGCCGACGGGTCGGACAAGATCAAGCTCAAGGCGAGTGGAAACGTCGCCCGCGTCACGCGCGACATCTTCCACCTCACAAGCGCCGCAAATAAAGCCGAAACCGGCGACTCGGTAGCAAGCATTACCTGGACGGTTGAGCCCGGTGCGCACGTCGCGTCCTAGAGCCATCGTGTTGGCAGTCGTCGCTGCCATCCTGGCGCTCGCCCCGACCGCGGCTCTCGCCCAGCAGGATCAGGCGCAAGCCGCCACGCAGGTGACCGTCGACCTAACGGCGCTTGACCGCAGCGATCATCGCGAGGCGCTTGCCCAGACCGGCGACGCATCGCCACTTGTATCGGCCTATATCGCCGGAGCGGGTGCGGCCGCAACGTGTCTTGGCCTGTATATCAAACGAAGCCAATAAGCCAAACACGGCAAGGCTAAAACTCGGACAGTAAGGAGAACCATGGCACCCAAAAACCTTTTGCCCGTCGCCGCGCTCTGCAGCGCCCTGGCGACCGGCACGCCTCTCGCCGCTTGGGCGACACCAGCCGTGGTGGACTCCTTACCGATAGCCCTAAGCCCCGCGCCAGCTCCGCCAAGTACCATTGCATGCAAGCAGTTTTCGCTCGCGCAGGCAGCAATCTCGACCTCGGGGTGCCTTTACCGCGACACGGACGGCTCGATAGTCGTGGATATCGAACGCCCGGACAAAGAAAATGGCCCCCGGGCGGGTCGTGCCATCTGCACATGGACATCGGCTGCAATCGACACCGATGGCGACTTGTGCGACGTAATGCTGTGCATCGACATCGCCTCGACCAACGACTCGGCAAACGGGGCGAAGGTCGCCTTCGACAGCGCAACCCATGAAGAAGGAGGTGTTTGCCTGGGCTGCGTTCCCTCAAATGCCAATGGCGCGCAGCCCATCATCTCCTACACGGCATCGCTGCAGCTATCCAAGGCAGGTACCGACGCCATTGCGACGGGAAAGGCTCCCCTGCTGTTTTACGCAGGCGGCATGGACGGCCAAAAGGGCCAGAGCAAAACACAGAAGGGCTCGCTCAGCGTCACACAGGGATCGAAACCTGACCCCATCGACATTGACGCCCAGACACAAGATGCGCAGCGCATTCTTGCCGACCCGGCGCTCCTCCAAATGTCCTGGAGCGGAACGGGGGCCGTCGGGATTGCCTTCCCCATGTCCGGTGACACGAGCGGCCATCCAAAGGACGAGGCGGTGGACACGCCAGCGCATGTTGGCATCGCAGGCGATACGCCGTCGTCAGAAAGCAACGAGGCAGTTCCCTCCGATGCGTCAGGCGACACCGCCACCGAGTCAAGTGACGCCCAGCCCGAAGACAATCTGGACCTTGTCGCGCCCCCTGATGTCGACGCAGGCAACTGCTGCATGATGGTCGCGCTCGACCATACAGAAACCATCGACGCCGCAAGTATTGAGCCAGTCGCCGCCGGCAATCCCATCCGCCAAAACACCCTTATCACGTTCCCCAAAACCGTCGACCTCGTCTTTTTGCCTTCGGGCGAAATCGTGGCGCCCTCAATGCTCACCTTGCTGGGCGCAAAGAGGGATCGCAACATAATTGACAAGCTCACGGTTGTCGACCCTGCGACTACCGCCACGCTGCGTCTGTATGCCGTCGGCGCGGATGGAGACAAAACCGAAGAATTCGACGGTGAGAAACTCCTGGTCAACCGCGTACTTCAAAGAAATGAGGACATATCGTATGAGCTAAGGCTCGAAGGATTCGACCGCGCCCGTGATGCAGATATTATTGCGGCGGCGATCGAGGCCCCGCAGCGCCTTATGACACTACGTTTCGATTACAGCTCGTATATCGTGACGCAGGCCTCGAATAGTATTTAGTCTCCACGATGTTCGTATACCGCACGCATAACGTATTAGACGCGTTATAGCGCAGCCTCGCACACCGTTCTGCTACGATTGCCGCGTTGGCATCAATGCGGGAGGGTTCATGCCGGGCTTGGGAACGATCATCAACGTAGCACTTTTGATTGCAGGCGGCCTTTTGGGGCTGGCAGGCGGACGTTTTATCACGCCCCGGATCCAAGACACGCTCATGAAGGCATCGGGGCTGTGTGTCTTGTTTATCGGCTTGGGTGGAACCATGCAAAAGTTGCTCGTCATCGACGGCGATGCCCTCTCGACCGCTGGCACCACCATGCTCATTGTCTCGTTTGCCCTGGGCTCGCTCATCGGCGAAGCCGTCAATCTGGAGGCGGCAATCGAGAACCTCGGTGAATGGCTCAAGCGAAAAACCGGCAGCGAGGGTGACAGCGAGTTCACTAACGCTTTTGTCTCGGCATCGCTCACGGTATGTATCGGCGCCATGGCCATCGTGGGCTCGATTCAGGACGGCCTGCTCGGCGATTGGCACACGCTCGCTCTAAAGGGCGCACTGGACTGCATCATCGTCTGTACCATGACGGCTT
>UQWV01000042.1 GCA_900544845.1 uncultured Collinsella sp.
GCCTGCCCGCCCCCCCCCAGGCCCAAATTATGGGCCCTGGGGCGGGGGCGCAACCCGCTAAAACCTTAAGCCCCCGCCCCTCCGGAGCCACACGGGAGGCAGGTTAACTAATTCGAGCCCGGCATTCAGAAAAGTCAGTGCAGCAAAATGGCGATGCAGATGGTGCGAACAAGAAAGGGGCACGTTGTTGGGACGCGCTCTTTTAAGTTGCGGTGGAATAGTTCCTGTTTTTGGGCTTGAAGGCCGATTTTAGGGACTATTTCACCGCAACTGAGGTGTGGATGTGGGGTTAGCGCTCGTAAATCAAGTTACCTGCCAGGTAGGTGGCCTGAACCTTGGTGGCTTGCAGTTCTTGGGGGTCGATGGTGAGCGGGTTTTGGTCCAGGACTACCAGGTCGGCATACTTGCCGGGCTCCAAGCTGCCGAGGTTTTGCTCGTCGCCCGCTGCATAGGCGCTGCCCAGGGTGTAGTTGCGCAGGGCTGTTGCTGCATCGATGCGCTCGCTCGGTAACCAGCCGCCCTCGGGCCAGTGGCTTTTGGGATCCTGGCGCGTGATAGCCGTGTAGAGCACGTTCATGCTTGTAACAGCTGTGATGGGGCTATCGGTGCCGAAGGCTTGGCGGATGCCGCGCTGCTTATAGGTCGCAAACGGCCACATGATGCGGCTGCGTTCCAGGCCCAGATCGCGCTCGGGGCCGCCCGGGTCGAGTGTAATGTGACAGGGCTGGCTCGAGGCAACGACGTTAAGCTTGCGTAGACGATCGATGTCCTCGGGCAAGAGGTTCTCCAGGTGCTCGAGCGTGTTATGGCCGTGCTGGGGCAGGCCGTACAGGTCGGCGGCCTCCTCGAAGATATCCAGCGCGGCATGAATCGCACCGTCGCCGATGACGTGGATGCGCACGGTATGGCCGCGCTCCGCGGCCGCCAGAACCAGCTTGCGCATGCGCTCGGCAGGAACCGTCAGGCGACCTTGATCGCCCGGGAAGCGCGGGTTGGTATAGGGCTCGGTGAGATAGGCCGTGTGTTCGCTCGACACGCCGTCGAAGAACTGCTTAAAGCCTGGCGCCGAAAGCAGCGCGTTGTTCGCGTAACGTACCTGCAGCTCTTCCAAGCGCGATTGGTCATCCAGCAGCGTGGGAAACAAATGGGCTCGGATGCCCAACTTGCCGGCTGCCTGCAGTTTGTCGTAGACGTCGTCGCGGATAAAATCGCAGCCCGGCATGGGCATGAGCGACATATCGCATATCGAGGTGATGCCCTGCTCGGCCATCCGCCTCATTTGATCGGCGTAAGCGCTTGCGATGCGATCCTCGCCCAGCCACTCAAGGCAGCGCGGTAGCAGCTGCATGGCAGCCGCCTCGTGAGCAATACCCGTGAGCTCGCCGTTTGCATCCTTGTCGTAGCTGCCGCCCGCTGGCGGCTCGCTGTCGCGTGTGACGCCGAGCGCCTCGAGTGCGCGGCTGTTGAGCCAAAGCGTATGCCCGTCGCCCGAATACATAACGCAGGGACGATCGGGGAATGCCGCATCGAGCGACGCCTTGGTAGGATGCTCGGGCGGGTCCCAACGGTAGTCGCGCCAGCCCTGCGTCACAACCCAAGCGTCATCGGGCAGGTCCTGGGAAAACTCGAGCGCGTGCTGCACCAGCGCAGCCTCGGACGTGCCCATATCCATGAGCATGTACGGCGAGGAGCCGACCGAGGTATGGAAGAAGTGCAGATGAGCGTCATGGAAACCTGGGCAGACAAACTGCTCGCCGTAGTCGATAACCGGCGTGGCGGCAGGCGCGGCGGCAATCACGTCATCGGGCGCACCGACTGCGACGATACGGTCGCCTGCGATGGCAATCGCCAGCTCGCGGGCGGTATCGATGCCGTCTTGCGCGGTAAAGACGTTCTTGGAGCGGATAATCCGATCGATATGTTGCATGGGCATCCCCATCTCTGGCAGGAAATTCAACACCCCCGAGTGTACTCCCCCGCCCTTGTAACAAAACCCCAAGCGGCAAACGGCAACTTTACCAGCCCTAGCGGCAGGTGGCATACTGAAGAGAGCCTGTACGATTTTGCGATCAACCCAGCAAGGAGCAAATCGACCATGACGAAGACCAAGGCACAGCAGATTATGGCGGCGACCGAGGCTCGCGCGGCTGACGACGTCACCGCAGCCATCAAAGATATCGCTACCGAGTTTGAACCCTATATCATCAAGCAGCGCCGCCACTTCCATAAGCACCCGGAGCTGAGCCTCGCCGAGGAGCGCACGACCTCCGACATCGCCAACCAGCTCGACGCCATGAATATCCCCTACGAGCGTCCGCTCAAGACCGGCTTGGTGGCAACGCTTCGCGGTACCGCGTCGGATGCCTACCACGAGGACGGCACGCCGCGCCGCCGCATCCTGCTGCGCGCCGACATCGACGCCCTGCCCGTCACCGAGCAGACCGGCGAGGAGTTTGCCAGCGTCAACGAGGGCTGCATGCACGCCTGCGGCCATGACTGCCACATCGCCATGATGCTCGGCACGCTGCAAATCCTGCGCCATATGACCGACGACATCCACGGCGAAGTCCGCATCGTCTTCCAGCCCAGTGAGGAAAACGGCCAGGGCGCCAAGCTCATGATCGGCACGGGCGTGCTCGACGGCGTCGATGGTGCCTACGCCGCGCATATCTGGAGCGAGGTTGACGCCGGCACCGTGAGCTGCGAGCCCGGACCGCGCATGGCCAATACCGACTGGTTCCGCATCGACGTCCGCGGCACCTCATGCCACGGCGCCATGCCCCAGCGCGGCCACGACGCCGTTATGGTTGCCGCCGAGATCGTCAACGCCCTGCAGACCATCGTTTCGCGCGAGATCAGCCCCTATGAGCCGGCTGTCATCACCGTCGGCGAGCTGCACGGCGGCACCGCGCGCAACGTTATCGCCGGCACGGCCTACCTCGCCGGCACGGTGCGCACCTACGGCGATTCGACCCACGAGGAAATGCCGGAGCTTATGCGCCGCATCGTGGAGCATACCGCGGCCGCCTTGGGCGCCGAGGCAGAGCTCACTGACTACACCATCGCCAACTACAAGGTCGAAAACGAGGTCGCCTCGAGCGAGCGCTGCCGTCAGGCTGTAATCAAATGCCTGGGTCCCACCGGTCAAGGCCATTACCGCGGCACGCTTTCGGGCGAGGATTTTTCGGAGTACCTGCGCCGCGTACCGGGCGTGCTCGCCTTTGTAGGTACGCGCAACCCCAAGATTGGCGCCACGTACGCCCAGCATTCCTGCTTTTACAAGATTGACGAGACCGTGCTGGCAAAGGGCTCCATGGTGGCCGCCCAGTATGCTATCGACTTTTTGGCCGAGCCCACGCAAGAGGAGCTCGACGGCCCCGCGATTACCGCGGTCGCCGAAACCAACCCCGATCTGGCCGCCAAGTTGCGCTCTGCCAAGGCGACGACCGCCGAGGCTCGCGACGCCATCCATGATGCCCGAACGGCTCGCCATGCCGCAATCAAGGGCATCCAAGAAGCCCGCGCTGCTGCACGCCGCGAGGAGAAGCACGACGAGTAATCGATTCGCTGGCATCTCGCAGTCATAGCCACATCGCGATGTCAAAGCGGGGGCGGACGTTTCGACACGTCCGCCCCCGCTCATTTGTCAAGCGCTATTTCTAGCCCGTCCCCAAATAGCAGGCGGCGTGGCTACTCGTCCTGAGGCTCCTCGTCGGAGCTTGGCTCGGACGCCGACTCAGGTGCAGGTGCCGGCTCAGGCTCAGGCTCAGGCTCAGGCTCAGATGCCGTCTCAGACTCGGGCGCCGGTTCAGGCTCGGGCGCCGGCTCAGGCTCGGGCGCGGGAGCAGGTGCAGGTGCAGGTGCCGGCGAAGCATCCAAAGCACTGCAACCCGAGGGAGCGGACTTCTTCTCGAAAGGCAACACAAAAGTCAGGACGTCGTCCTTATCCTCATCGGCCCACTCGCTTGCATAGCGTGCGGCCCAATAGCCAACGGCACGGTGCTTGAGCATCTTGCCAAAGACCGTAAGAAATACGGTGACGAAAGCGACCAGTACCAAGAACAGCGCAAGCGTGACGCCACCGCCGGTAACAATTGCCTCAATACCCGTAGGACGATAGTAGTAGCTATACATACCGACAGAGGCAATGGCGCCAAAGACGACCGTCAAGATCCATGTGACAACGTTGGCGACCAGGCCCGTCAAAAACTCGGGAAGGAACGAAGCACAGAACAGCTTGGTCTTGTTGTGCTTAAACGCCGCCCAGACCTTATCGAGCGAAAACGCGCTCTCGACGCGACCGGTCACCGCAAAGTGCATCACGGCGATGTCGGCGAACATCTTAAAGAAGACACCCAGAATCGCCGAGGCAATTAGCGCCAGGACAAGCAGGCCGAGCGAACCGAACAGCGCAGCCTCGAGCGCATAAGAGCCGTAATAAGAATACGAGCCCGCGGCGCCAATTACCACGCCCTCCACCAGCGAAAGCACTACACCGATAACGGGAATGGCAGCGATAACCTCGAGCACCACCGAGATGACGCTCGAAAAGACTCCGAGACCAAACGACGTGGAGCGCATGAGTGGACGGTCCATGCCGTCATCGACCTTGAGCGAAAGATCACGGCCCCACTCGATTCCAAAGCCGGAACCGCACACGCTCGCAATGCAAGCTGCCAAAAAGCCGATGGCAGCCGCAATGCCGCCAATAACGGGAATAAACAACACGAGCACCGACACAACGCAAATCAGCGCCGGCAAAAACGCGATTTGGCATACACGCTGAAGCACGCCCGGAGTCTTAGTCATATCTTGGAACGCCTGAGCCACACAGCCCTTTGGCGCATTCGCCACGGGCGGTTGCGGAACAAACTGCTGGGGCTGAGGCTGTCCCTGGGGAGCGGGGCCAGCGGCACCGGCATTAGGAGCACCACACACGCCGCAGAACTTGTCGTTATCGCCCATGGGGGCGCCACACTGCGAGCAGAACATAGAATCATCCCTTCGTATCTTGAGCGAATCACTTGGATCGCAAACGATGTCTTTAGCATCATTATTGCCCAATGTGGGGTCAAATACTCAAAGATGACCGATTTGCAAGGTACACGGCGCCAGCAGGCGGTTCGTTGAATACGTCTGTGCTAGTTCGTTCCGCGGAAGCCCTTGCCGACGATCTCGGAGCTGTCGACGATCGTGATAAAGGCACCCGGATCGACTTCGCGCGCGTAACGGCGCAGTTGCACGGCCTCGCGACGGCTCAGCACGCTCATGATCACCGTCACGCACTTGCCCGAGAAAGCACCGTAGCCGCGGCTGATAGTCGCCGTGCGGTTGAGATGCTTGACGATAAACTCCTCGACCTTAAGGGGCTCGGAACAAATGACCGTGCAGACCTTACGAAGGTGAATGCTCTCGATGGCCTTGTCGACCACGAGCGTCTTGGCAAACAGGCCGAGCACGCAGTACAGACCGACGCGAGGGCCGTACAAGAAGGCCGCGATGGTCACGATGCCGATATCGACCAACAGCAGCGCGCGGCCAATCTCGAGCGTCGTGCGGCGTTTGAGGATCATGGCAAGAATGTCCGTGCCACCCGTCGAGGCGCCGATGTCAAAGACAATGGCACTGCCGAGCGCCGGCAAGATGACGGCAAAGCACAGGTCGAGCCACATATCACCCGTCAGAGAGACATCAGTCGGAATAAAGAGCTCAAACAGCGAAACATAGGCGGACAATGCAAACGAGGCGAAGACGCTCCACAGAATCGCCTTGCGCTCCAAAAAGATAAAGCCCAAAACGACGAGAACCGCGTTAATAATCCACATAAAGACGCCGACGGGCAGGGTCGGGAACAGCGTGGACAGAATGACCGACACGCCCGAGGTGCCGCCAAAAGCAAAGTGATTAGGGGTTTTAAACGCAACGATGGCGAAGGCCGTAAGAATCAGACCCAGATTGAGCTCGGCAAAAAAGCGCGGGAAGCCTGGCTCCTGGCTGCGCTTTTGACCGGCACGCTCGCCGCGTTCGATATCGGTGCGATCAACCACGCGCTCCATCGGCACCACGGGAGGACGATGCACCTCCTCGGCAGCACGCGATGCCGCCTCTGCAGCGGCGGCCTCAATCGCCCATGCCTTGCTTTCTGTTTCGTGCTCGTCGGCCATTACGGCAACTCCTCGTTAACAATTTGGAAACAATGCGCTCATTAGGGTAACGCGGAACGTGGGGATTGCAACCCTTAGTTAGACGAGCGGTATGACTATATCGGGAGCGTACAAAAACAGCCGGCCACGCTTTTGCTTGCGCGGTCGGCCGTTTAACGTTTTCGCAGATAAAACCTGCCAAAACAAACCTGTCCCTTTTTGGAAGGTTATTCGTGCTGGCTGGTGCGGTGCTCGTACTCCTCGGGGGTGATGACGTCCTCGATACGCAGGTTGACGCCCGCCACCTCAAGGCCGGTCATCGCGGCAAGGCGCTCGGTGACACGTACCTTGACATCGTCGAAGATCGCGGGCGCATAGGCGCCGTACTCGATAATGACGGAGATGTTGACGACCACGCGATTGTCATCGGTGACCTCGACCGTCACGCCCTTGGTCAGATTCTCGGCACCAAACTGCTCCTGCACAAAGTGCATGAGGTTACCCTTCATGCCCAGAACGTGCGGAACCTCGCGGGTGGCCATGGCAACGATCTTCTCGATCACACCGTTGGAATAGGTCAGCGAGTCCTCGGACTCGTCCGCTTCCTCGTCATCCTCATCCACATCGGACTCAGCCTCGACGAGCGCCTCATCCTCGAGCGTTACGTCCTCGGCCTCGGCGGTGACGGTCTCGTCTGCCTCGAGCTCGGTATCGGCCACATCGACCTTCGTATTAAAAGCCATGGTTCCTCCTTATGCCTGCCGCGGATGCGACAGTCGAATACATATTAGCGGCCGCTAAACAGACGGCCGAAGAAGTTGACGATCCCGTTCTCGCCGTCGCGAATTTGGCCGATCACAGCGCCAATCAGCACGAAGAATGCAATGACGAGCGTGTCCCACAGGCCCAACGTGAGCACCAACACGGCGAGGACAAAGCCAGCGACGGCGCCGAGCGTGGTGTTGGGATGGCGCACAGCATAGCTCCAGATGGCAGCGCCCGTACCCTTGATGAGACCCATAGCCTCGTCAAAATCCGCGGCTGCCGCATCTTGCAACTCGGTTGCCTCTGCTTTGGAATCAACAGGTTCGCTCGCCGGCGTGGCGCTCTGGTCAATCGTCAGGCGCGGCGTACGAGCGGTCTTATCTTGATTGGTATCACTCACCGGAAACCTCCACGGTCTGGACGGTAGTCTTGGACGGCAAAAAACGGACGCGCGCGGTCGTACCCGGCGTGCCGAGCATGGTGTCGCAAGCTTCCTCGATGCGCTGTTGCATCGCGGTAGCCAGAGATGCCACGTCCTTATCGTCAAGCGCGATAGCCTCGACCTTAAATCGGACGTGCGAATCGTCGGGGCCTTGGACGCGGGCCTCAACATGCTCGACCATCACGCGGTCGTCGCGCTCGGCAGCAGCCCTGGCACACGAAGAAAGCGCCGCAAGGGTAACCTCGATATTGCGTTCCCCCGCCGGATGCACGCAGGACGGCTCGCGACGAGCAAACATCAGGCGGAAGAAGCTTACCAGCACGCCGATCGCCACAACTCCGCCGCATGCCGTCACGACAATGCGCGGCATGGGGTCGCGCATCAGCAGCATAAAGCGATACGTATACGGCCCCCAAAACTGGCAGACGAGCGTACCCAGCGCCACGATGGCGGCGGCAAGATACACAATCGCTAGGGCTCGTTTGAGTACGCGCACGTGGCGCTCCCTTCAAATCTCGGCTCTCGAAATGCAAAACGGTTCGCATCATTATAAAAGAGCCGGGTCCGGTGCTCTACGCACGCGGATCCGGCTCATCTATTCCACGAGGCTTGCATGCTCGCTTCATTATGCCCAGATATGCACGGCTTAACCTGTGCGGGCGCTACTCCTCCTCGAGGGCAGCGATGACCTCGTCGGTCATGTCCATGGTGCTGTAAACATCCTGGACGTCGTCGAGCTCCTCAAGACGGTCGATGAGGCGCTGAACCTTCTTGGCGTCGGCGCCGGAGACCTCGGTCGGGGTGGTCGGGACCATGGTGGTCTCGGAGCCCTTGACCTGGACGCCCTGCTCCTCGAGCGCCTTGGAGACAGCCATGACCTCGTTGGCAGTAGTCCAGACGATCCACTCCTCGCCGGCGTCCTCGTAGTCCTCGCCACCGGCCTCGGCGATGGCCATCATGAACTCATCCTCGTCACCGGCAGCACCGTTGGCGATCATGGTCTCCTTCTTGGCGTTCTCGTCCAGGATCTCCTTGGCGACGACGATCTGGCCCTTGCGCTCAAACTGGAAGGCGACGGAGCCGGAGGTGCCCAGGTTGCCACCAGCGTGGGAGAAGGCGGAACGGACATCAGCGGCGGTACGGTTGCGGTTGTCGGTCAGGCAGTCGACGTAGACGGCGACACCGGCGGGACCGTAGCCCTCGTACACGATGTTCTCGTAGACGGCGGCGTCAGCACCCGAACCAAAAGCCTTGTCGATAGCGGACTTGATCTTGTCCTTAGGCATGGACTGAGCCTTGGCCTTGGCAACGGCAGCGGCGAGGCTGGCGTTGTTCTCGGGCAGCGGGTCACCGCCGAGACGGGCAGCAACGGTGATGTTGCGGCTGAGCTTGGAGAAGAGGGCGGAACGCTTGGCGTCCTGCGCGCCCTTACGATGCTTGGTTGTGGCCCACTTAGAGTGTCCGGACATACGTGTCTCCTATCGGTTTTGACCTAAAGCCCAGCGTGGATGCTCGGGCAATATAAACAAACGTCGTTATGATATACCTACCGGCCTGCAAGATAAACCCCAAAATGAAGGCGTCGTGATGATGACCCCTTTGGTGCAAAGAAACCTGACCCCCAATGCACCAAGTTAGAACCAGAGGAAGTCGCTGCGGGTGACGGTGGCGCCGATGGCGAAGGGCATGCAGGCGATGACCGGATACAGGTAGCGCATGTAAGTCGAGCCGTTGCACGGGCCAATCAGGCACACGGCAAGCACGCCCAACAGCGGCACCCAGATCGCCAGCGCACGCCATGAATGACGACGCAGCAAGTAGACCACCACGGCGATCATGATCCACACATAGGTGGCCGAGCTCATGGTGAGCGAGATAAAGGGAACACGCTGCACCGCCACACGGTATAGGTTGATCAGATGGTCACACCAGCGCACCACGTTGCTGTCAACCGGATGGAAGTCGAAGTACTTGAGGTTGTCGGGACGCGCCATGATCTCGGCACTACGCGCCGTGCTGTAGACCCAGGCATCGCGCGCGCTCGGATAAAAATAACCATAGTAGTTATTGATGAGTGCCGAGATATAGCACTCGGGATCCTTTTTGAACATCTGGGCCCACACCTCAAAATAGGCCTTGATGTCCTCCTGCGAGGCGTACTCGTTAAAGCAATTCTTGACGGCATCGGACTTGTCGGGGTTGTAGCGGCGGCCCAGGTTCTCGTACTTGAGCACACGGTCGATCACGGCACGCTCTTCGTCGGTCACCAAGCCGTCGCAAGGAGCCTCCACGATGGTGCCGTCCTCCTTAACCGTGGGGTTGACACCCGAGTTGAGGCCGTCGTGCTTTTGGACAAAACGAGCCGTCTGCTGGAACGGAATCGAGAGGATTTCGCGCTTGGAACCAGGCGTGATGTCGTGTGCCGGCATAAAGACCTTGGTGAAGTACATATTAGAGGCAAGGCAGAGTGCAAGCACCGCAAGAACTCCCACCCAGCGGAAACGCGGGGTGGTGCCCGAAGGCGCAGCACCAGCCTGCTTGGCTGCACGACGAGCCACATGCACGTCCCATACGCAAAACGCCGCCGCGATTACGCATGCCGCCAGGGGAAACACCAGGCCGCCGTTGCGCAGGAACGTGGAACCCATGGCACCCAGAGCGAGCAGAAGCCAGTCGTGGCGCGCAAAGAGCACGGGGGCTTTCTCGCCCGCTCGCTCGACATTGGCATCACGACGGGGCAAGCCACATGCCACGAGCTTGACGGTCTGTACCAGCAGCACCAAGAACGCGTCGGCAAAGAGCACGTCTTTGGTGAGCAACGCCGCGTAGTTAGAGAACATCGGCATAAACGCAAAGAACAGCAGGATCGCACCGCGAACCGGCAGACTCACGCCCAGTTTGCGCAGCGACGAAATGGAATAGGCCATGCAGGCGGCCGTAATGACAGATTGAGCGCAGGTGTAGATGGCAAGACCTGCGTTGGCACTGTTGAACAGCGAAAGCCCCAGCTGAACGCACGAGCCGATAATGGCCGTGTGCACTACGGGATGATGCCCGTTGAGCAGCACGTTGGGGTTGAGTAGGCGCAGGTAGTCGCTCGTACCGTTGGGATAGTTGAACCACTGGCGAATCTGCGCGCCCGTATCTCCCATAAAAAGACCGGGCAGCGAAGCGATGAGCGTGGGCGCCCAGGCGATCGTAAGCACCAGGAAGGGCCCGGCAAAGGGATGGACCGAGAGCACGGCGTGAGTCACACGCCATACGCGGCCAAAGTGCGCTTCGGAGAACGGAATGCGCCGAGAGCTCAGCCAATCTAGACACTCAAAGGCAAGGTAGAAGGCAACGACTGCCAAGAGCATCCAGCCCGCGCCGCCAATCCAGGCGCAGATGATGCGGGCTTTGTCGCCAAGGACAATCTCGGCCGAGTCGGTGAGATCGTAGCTGCGGCCGAACACCATGCAGACGGCGAAGAACAGCGACGGCAGAATGATCGATGGACGCCAGGTGTCGCCACGGCCAAAGAACACGTAGCGAAACGGCAAGGTGAGCAGGCAGGCAAGTGCAAGCAGCATGACCGCGTCGGTATGGCCGGCAAACGAGAGGAGCACCTCGTAGCACACGTACAGCATGCCCGAGGCTTTGGGGTCAATCGCCAGGACCGCATTGCTCGACACCGGGGCGGGATCGATGGAAAACGCCGTGGTCGCCAACAGCGCGAGCAAAAATGCGATGAGCGTCTGCTTGGCGGGGTAGCGCTTAAACCAGACGATGCGGGCAGCGTCGCGCGCAGCCGTTGTGGAGAGATCGGAATCCTTCACAGTCCGAAAGCCTTTCTAGAAACCTGCCAAAAAGGGACAGGTTTATTTTGGCAGGTCTTATCTGGGGAAACGTTACGGTTCTGTCATCGTTGCCCAGCAAACCACCACAAAGGTGCCTGTCCCCTTCGTGGTGGTTAGGCGTCGAGGTAGATGCGCTGGGGACGGTTGCGGCGGAGGGCAAAGATGATGAGCGCCAGGCCCGCGATTACGAGCGGCAGGCTCAGCAGCTGACCCATCGTGACGACGCCGCCAAGCAGATAGCCCAGCTGGGCATCGGGCACGCGCACAAACTCAATGAGGAAGCGGACGATGCCGTAACCCATCACAAACACGCCCATAAACGTGCCTTGGGGCAGTAGCGGCTTTTTGCGGCTGAGCACCTGCAGAATGCAAAAGAGCACGATGCCCTCAAGAAATGCCTCGTAGAGCTGGGAGGGGTGACGCGGCATATCGCCCGCGGTACCACCGAAGACCACGCCCCAGGGCAGATCGGTCGGCTTGCCCCACAGCTCGCCGTTGACGAAATTGGCACAACGCCCCAGGCACAAAGCAAGCGGTGCGCCGATCACGGCAAGGTCGGCAATGGTCCAAGCGTCGAGCTTGTACATGCGGCACACGAGGACGCCGCCGATGATGCCACCGACCAGGCCACCATGGAAGCTCATGCCGCCTTCGTTGGTGGCGAAAATCTCCAGCGGATGGGCCCAATAGTAGCCGTCGCCATAAAAGATGACGTAGAACAGGCGGGCGCCGATGATGAGGCCAAAGACCACGCCGACCACGACGCTCGTCAAATCATCGATCGTGATGTTAAAACCCCAGCGGCGCTGCGTGCGGTACATGACGACCGCCGTAAGCAGGGCACCGACCACGTAGGCCAGACCGTACCAGTAAATGGTGATGGGGCCCGCCGAAATCGCGACGGGATCAAGCATATGGTAGAGGTCGTTGAGCATGTCGATCCCCTGCTCCCTACATACAAATGCGGCCGCGGGCCTTGCGCTCGCAGCCGCAAATTTGGGCGTAACGTCTATGCGGAATACATGGCCCGCAGCTTTCGCATCTTAGAACGGCGCGTACTCGTCGTACAGATCGTCGGTCTCGCCAGAGGCATTGACCTGCTCGACGCGGGTAACACCGGGCACGTGCTCCTTAAGGATGCGCTCGATGCCCATGGACAGGGTCAGCGCGCTCATGGGGCAGCCTGCGCAAGCGCCCTGGAGCTCAAGCTGAACGACACCCTCGTCGTCAACGCCGATGTACTCCATATCGCCGCCGTCAGCCTGCAGGTTGGGGCGGATCTCCTCAAGAACCTTCTTAAGCAGCTCTTCGTTAACAGCCACAGGGGCTCCTTTCTCACAATAACGCGGGCAAGCCCGCGGACAGAGCTATGTTACTACAGCCATGTACCCGCTCCGGCGCCCGCTATGCGCGCGGACACGACCTTCACGACCACCTTCACGACCAGTCAATTTGGGACGAGGCTTTTGGCTCCTTTTGGTGCCGGGTGGCACCGCCATGCGCTCCTGCCATTACCGCCGTTGCTACTGAGTCTGTCCCCCGGTGCCGATGTGAACATCGACGATAACCTGGCGGTAGCTAATACCGCAGGAGTCGAGGATGCGGCGGCTGATGCGGCCGTCGTCGGTGTCGGCATACTTGTTGTCCAGGTAGACAACCTCGCCCACGCCCACCTGCGCCAGGATCTTGGCGCAGTCGTGGCACGGGAACAGCGTAACGTAGACCGTGGAACCCTCAAGGTCTTTGAGCGAGCCGCGGTAGTTGAGCACGGCGTTGGCCTCGGCATGCACCACGTAGTTGTGCTTGTCCTGCAACGGGTCATCGCTCGTGCCCCACGGGAAAAAGTCGTCGTTGAGCGCCGAGGGCGTACCGTTGTAGCCCACCGAAAGGATGCGGTGGTTGGTGTTGGCAATGCACGCGCCCACCTGCGTGTTGGGGTCCTTACTGCGGCGCTGCGCGGCGATGGCCACGCTCATAAAGAACTCATCCCAGCTAATAACGTCGCGGCGCTTGCCCGACGCGGTTTGATGAAGATCGTCCGACATGGCAGACACCTCCGAAATCGCAACATTTTGACCCATTGTAGCAGGTGAAAGGTAGGGGCGCTTATCCCACCAGCCCCTCGCCCTACGCGCGGCGGGGCTTTTGATTGATGTGGTAGAGCTCGGCGAGACCCCGCAGCGTCAGCGCATCGTCGACCGTCAGGCTATGGCCGACCAGCGCCGCAAGCGCCTCGGCATCGTCGCCAGTAATGACGATGGGCACGCTGCCTTCCCCCGCGGCCTTGGTCGCACGCATCTCGGCAAGCACCATGTCGAGCATGCCGTCGATGCGCGCCACCTCGCCCAAAACCACACCCGAGCGCATGGCCTCGCGCGTGTTGCGGCCGATGACGTGCGTCGGCGCCGAGGGCTCAACCTGGGGTAGGCGCGCTGCTGCCGCCGAGAGCGAGCGGGCGCCGAGGGCCAGCCCCGGCGCGATAACGCCGCCGACAAAGGTGCCGCGCGCGTCGATGACCTCGATATTGGTCGTCGTGCCCAGGTCGATCACGATGCACGGCGAGCCGTAGACGGCGCGGGCCGCCACGGCATCGGCGATGCGGTCGGGGCCGATCTCGGCCGGGTCATCGTAGTGCACGGGCATGCCGGTCTTAAGTCCCGGCCCTACGGTGAGCACGCGCCCCGTACAGGTACGGGAAAGCGCTACCTTCCACGGGCGCTCGAGCGCCGGGACCACGCAGCTCAGCACGGCAGCCGCGGGCACAAGCGCACCCGGCATGCCCGCATCGGCCGCCAGTGCGGCCATGACCTGCACGAGACGCATGCGCACCTCGTCTGCCGTGATGCTCGACGGCGTGGTGATCTCGCACGTCGCAAGCGGACATTCCTGCGCCGCGGCCGAATCCTCGGCAAACAGACCAAAGCGAATGAACGTGTTACCCACGTCGACCGTCAATATGTATGCGCACCCATTAAGCATCGTCGGCGCTCCTTTCGTCTGCCCAGCAGTATATCGCCTACCTAAACCAGTCATCCCAAAATGACTAGCTTGCGGCTATACTGGTGCGCGGTCGCGCGCGAGCTCACGCGGCGGCCCTTGGTAACCCGACTTCCCGCGCCGTATCCGTAACGGCGCTCCCGGGGGAAGCGGATATACGCAAAGGAGTTTTATATGAGCAATCCCTCGAACCGCGCTTCGATGCGCGGGCAACTCACGCTGCGCGGCGTCGTCATCGGCGTCCTTGGCTGCGTGATCATCACGGCAAGCTCGGCCTATACCGCCCTCAAGATGGGTGCGCTCCCCTGGCCGATCATTTTCGCTGCCGTCATTTCGCTGTTCTTCCTTAAGCTCATGGGCAACGCCAGCCTCAACGAGGCAAACGTCACCCACACCATCATGTCCGCAGGCGCCATGGTCGCCGGCGGTCTGGCGTTTACCATCCCGGGCGCCTGGATGCTGGGCTATGCCGACCAGATCAGCTGGCTCGACATGTTTATCGTGGCACTCGCCGGCACCATCTTGGGCCTTCTGGCGACAGCACTCATCCACCGTCACTTTATCGTGGACGCCGCGCTTGAGTTCCCCACCGGCAACGCCGCAGCTCAAACCCTGCGTGCTACCGAGGCCGGCGGCAAGACCGGCAAGCAGCTCTTTGGCTCCATGGCCATCGCCGGCATATACAGCGTGCTGCGCGACGCCCTGGGCGTGGTTCCCAGCATGCTGTGCACGCTCAATATCCCCGGCGTGACCTTTGCCATCTACAACTCGCCCATGTTGCTGTCCATCGGCTTTTTGGTGGGCTTCGCCCCCGTCGCGTTCTGGTTTGCCGGCGCGCTGCTGGGCAACTTTGGCATCATTGTCGGCGGCACCGCTGCCGGTCTGTTTGACGTTATGACCGCACAGGGCATTGTTAAGTCCCTGGGTATGGGCCTCATGATGGGCTTTGGCGTCGCCGTCGTCCTCAAGGACATCCTGCCGCAGGTCGCCGGTATCGTCCGCGGTCTTGCCGCCGACAGCTCCACCGACACCGACGAGCAGTCGCTCATCTCGGGCTCCCTTAAGCTCGACGCCGGTATCATCGGCCTGGGCGCTGCCGCCATCGCCGTGATCGTTGCCATCGTACTCGATCTTGGCCCCGTTCCAGCCGTCATCGTCACGCTGTTCACCTTTGTCACCACCATCATGAGCGCGCAGAGCTGCGGCCAGACGGGTATCGACCCCATGGAGATCTTTGGCCTCATCGTCATGCTCATCGTGGCTGCCTTCGCG
Source organism: uncultured Collinsella sp. (assembly GCA_900544845.1). Lineage (GTDB taxonomy): Bacteria > Actinomycetota > Coriobacteriia > Coriobacteriales > Coriobacteriaceae > Collinsella. Next base: position 15,459 of record UQWV01000042.1, read on the forward strand.
CAGCTCGCGCAGGTCAAGCTGTTCTTCATCGCCGGCATCGTGGCCGTGGCGTGCGGCCTTGCGGGCGACGTCATGAACGACTTTAAGGCCGGCGCCGTGCTGGGCACCAACCCGCGTGCGCAGTGGATCGGCCAGGCCATCGGCGGCATCGTGGGCGCCCTGGTCGCTGCCGCCGTCATGGTCGCGCTCGTCACTGCCTATGGTCCGGACGCCTTTGGCCCCGACAAGAGCTTCGTTGCCGCGCAGGCAAGCGTGGTCGCCACCATGGTCTCGGGCATCCCGAGCGTGCCGTGGTTCGCAGGCGGCTTTATCGCCGGCATCGTCATGTACTGGCTCGGCATTCCGGCCATGATGATCGGCCTGGGCGTGTACCTGCCGTTCTATATGTCGCTCACGGCTTTCCTGGGCTCCTGCGTTAAGCTCGCCTACGACAAGTGGGCCGCTCACCGCGACGCCGAGGCCGGTCTTTCGGACGAGGAGAAGGCCGCCAAGGATGCCGCCTTCCAGGAGCAGGGCCTGGTCGTTGCCAGCGGCCTGCTCGGTGGCGAGTCCATCGTCGGCGTTATCCTGGCGTTTGTCTCCGTGGGTCTGAGCCTGCTGGGGTAGGCTGAGCGACTGTTCGGTCGCAACTTAGCGACAGCCCGGTCGCAACCACATTGCCTACGATTTGCCCGGTCGGTAGCTTTCGCGGCTACCGACCGGGCTTTTTGATACCAACGCAAAGAAAGGCCAGCGCGCTGCGTATGACAGCGCGCCGGCCTTATCGTTTGGCTATCGAGACGGTCCCGCTATGAATTGAAGTTCGTTGCAGAAACTACGCTCGAAACGCTACATCTGCTTGCGACGACGATCGCCGAGCGTCACACCCGCGGCAACGAGCGTAATGCCGCCGATGACGAAGACCTCACCTGCAAGCGCGGAGGTATCGCCCGTCTGAGCAAGTGCACCGTCCGTGGCCTTCTTCTTGGCGACAGGAGCCTTTGCGGCAGCCTGCGCAACCTGAGGCTTGGCCTGCGGCTCAGCCTTGGGATGATACTTGTCGTACTCGGCCTGCGCGGCAGCCAGGGCATCCTTGGCATCGCCAAGCTCGGCAAGCGCGGCGGCATAGGCGTCGTTGGCATCGGACAGCTTGGCATCGGCATCGCTCAGAGCAGCCTTGAGACCAGCGGCGGCATCGACGGCAGCCTTATAGCGAGCGTAGGCAGCGTTCAGCTTAACCAGCTTCTCGTTGCCCGTCGTGCCCGCGGCAAGGGATGCCTTATGGCCGACAGCCTCAAGATCGGCCTTGAGTGCCTCATCGCTGGCAAGCTCGGCCTTGGCCTTGACGATCTCGAAGTTCGCATCGACGACGGCTTCGTTGGCGGCCTCGAGCTGCTTCTGGGCATCGGCGACACCGGCGACGGCAGCGTCATAGGCGGCCTTGGCGTCGTCGACCGCCTTCTGGGCACCGGCGAAGCGCTCGAAGGCCTTGTTTGCGGTGGCAAGCTCGTCCTCGGCGGCCTTGGCCTTCGCCTGTGCGTCGGACAGGGTCTGCGTCTTGGCGGCAACTGCCTGCTTGGCGCCCGAAAGAGCGGTCGCGGCGTGCACATCTGCGGCCTGAGCCTTGTCAACGCCAGCCTGGGCAGTGTCGTCGGCCTTCTTGGCATCGTTAAGCGTGCCCTGCTTGTTCGCAAGATCCGTATTGGCGGCATCGCACTTGGCGGCAAGGTCCTTGACCGAAGCGGTAGCGTTGTCATACGCCTCGTTGGCCTGATCGGACTTTACCTTGGCGGCGTCGCGGGCGCTGCGAGCCTTCGCCTTGTGAGCAGCGGCCTCGGCTGCCTTCGTCTTGCTGTCAGCAAGCGTGGCGTTTGCCTTATCGAGAGCTGCCTGGGCAGTAGCGGCCTCGCTCTTGGCGGCGTCGAGCTTGGTCTTGGGCGTCTTGACGTCGATACCCTTGAGTTTGGCTTCGGCGGCGTCGTATGCCGTCTTCGCGGCGGCGGTGCCGGACTTAGCCTTCTCGTACTCGCCCTTTGCGGTGTTCATGTTCACATCGGCTGCGGTGAAAGCGTCCTGGGCGGCACCCTGCCCGTTTACAGCTGCGAAGTAAGCTTCCCTAGTATTTCCAAATTTCTTCTTCGACTGGGCTATCTTGCCCTGAATATCCTTGAGCTGCGCCTTCTG